>JAYEJP010000065.1:0-2715 GCA_034660615.1 Patescibacteria group bacterium | reverse complement strand
GGCTTTAGGTTTTCCTCCAGCTGATTTGCACAAACACGGCTCTATTTTAGAATATGTATCTCAACTAACTGAACGCTCCATGAAAAGTTTTGATTTTTTACAAATCAAATGAAAGAAGATTTATGGATCCACACCTCATAGCAAGCAGAATCAGCTCTAGAAAACTTGTCTAAAAAATGGAAGAGCAAATATGCCATTGCAGTCAAATTCTGGAAAAATAACTGGGATGAACTGTCTAGCTTTTTTCATTTTTCCAAGGCAATTAGGCTAATAATGCATGCCACTATTGCCATTGGGGGCTCACAATCGACAGCTTAGAAAAGTGACCAAAAAGAGATCGGTCTTTCCCACTAAAAAATCAATCAGAAAACTATTTTTCTTAGCTCACAAAAATATTGCTAGAAAATGGACTATGCCGACCCGAATCTGACCACTGATTCTCAACCAATTAGTGATAAAATTTGAAGGAAAGATCACTATCTAACTAACAACTATGAAAATGGTCATTTACACAATGAACTTGACAGACCCGAAACGAAAAAGTAATTTAAAGCCGATTCTTTCTCTGTTTCTAATTTTAACAATTAATAATTATCTTTTTTCGCCCCCATCCGGCTCTGGAGCTTCGGTTTCGTAGTAGTCACTAAATCTTGAATTTAAAACTACCCACCAATTATTACCTTGAAATACCCTGTTAACGAATCCCTCTTTTTCCGCTTCTCGTAAATCTTCTGAAAGAGTAGAGCAAACAAAATGTCCTTCTTGCACCTCTCCTTCATAAGCACAAGCATTGCAACATCCTTCAGCAAGTACGCCTTTTGTAGAGTCGGAACCATATTCATACTTTTTGTGTACAACAGTTTTTGGTTTACCATATTTGGCGATTAAAGCTTCTACTTTTGCTTTTTCTCGCTCTGTTTGCTCTGTATACTCTTGAGGTGGTACTCTAGCTTTATCACTATTATTGTTTTCTAACATATCTTTTACCTCTTTTAATTATTGATTGTCAAAATAATATCATAAATTGGGTAGGTGAGACAATACCTTTTCTGCCTGTGTTAGCGTTTTTCGAAAATGTCCCCTTTGCGTTAAGTAGAAATGTCCCCTTTTGGAAAATAACTTTCATATAATTAGTTTGTAAAAAAACTAAAAAATGGAGGTAAAAAATGAAGGAGAATATTATCATGAGTGACAAAGAAATTAACCAAGTAGAGATATTTGAGAAATTGAAACGCAGAGAAATAAAACAAAAGAAAGCAGCAAAGATACTTGATCTGTCAATTAGACAAATCAAACGAAAGTTGTATCAATATCGATTGCATGGAGCTGAATCACTAATCCATAAATCTCGAGGTAAAAAAAGCAATAATAAGTTGCCTCAGAAAAAACTGGACAGAGCAATTTCGTTGATTAAAAAAAACTACTGGGATTTTGGTCCCACACTAGCTCATGAAAAGTTAGTTGAAAATCATAGTTTTGAAATAAGTTTGTCTTCTATTAGAAAAGAAATGGTTTCAGCAGGCATATGGAAATCAAAGAAAAGAAAGAAAGCGCAAGTGCATCAACTTAGAGAACGAAGGTCATGTTTTGGAGAGCTATCTCAATTGGATGGGTCACCTCACGATTGGTTTGAAGGCAGAGCTCCTAAGTGTAATCTCAATGTATTTGTTGACGATGCGACAAATACATACAGTGTTAAGTTTAGTAAAACAGAAACAACGCAAGATTACTTTGAGTTACTTGAAAAATATATAAATCAATATGGTTTACAATTAGCAATTTATGCTGATAAACATTCAATATTTAGAGTCAATACTCCTAGTAATTTAGATAACAAGAAACCAGGTAAAGGGAGTAAATGGGAAGGATTAACTCAGTTTGGTAGAGCATGCACTGAACTTAATATCGAATTGATTTTTGCTAATTCTGCTCAGGCTAAAGGAAGAGTTGAGAAAGTTAACTATACTTTTCAAGATAGGCTAGTTAAAGAAATGAGATTAGAAGGAATTTCTAGTATTGAAGATGCTAATAAATTTCTGCCCAGTTTTATGAAAAAGTTTAACAAAAAATTCTCAAAGAAACCAAAATTTGATATTGATATGCACCGAAAGCTAGATCTAAGAATTGACTTAACTAAAATACTTTGTCTCAAGGAAACAAGAGTTGTTTCAAAAAATTTAACGTTTCAGTACAACAATACTATTTTTCAGATACAAACCAAAAGATCGGCTTTTACTCTTAGAAAAACAAGAGTCACTGTTTGTGAACGATATGATAGAACTATCAAGATATTCGATCATAGAGACAAACCTCTTGAGTACACCACAGTTGCAAAACTACCGAGCACTAAGTCTACTAACAGTAAACAACTTAACTCAAAGCTTGATGATATACTAATCAGAGAAGCTAAGAAAAATTACAAAAAGAAAAATCCATGGGAATCTAGCTTTGAGGAGCTAGGTGAAAACGTAGGCTTTTACAAACCCATGGGAGCACTTTAATTAGTAAGTATTAATTACCCGAAAGGGGACATTTCTACTTAATTTAAAAGGGGACGTTTCTACTTAACGTTAACAGTACAATAAAATAATAATAATAATAATAATCCTACTTTCGAAATTACGGTGAGTGTCATTCTTGATCTAGTATCAGCATCTGTTAATTTTTGATTCTGACAAATCTGACAATGGTTTTGCTTACTTTTTTCAGCCTATT
>JAYEJP010000064.1:0-2742 GCA_034660615.1 Patescibacteria group bacterium | reverse complement strand
TTGCGAGATAGATTTGCTCTTAACCGCGATGACGAAAGCACTTTTTGGGTCCGTTTTTTCAACATGGACAAGTGGTGCAAGAATGAGTATCAAATTACAAATCAAGTAACACAAGTTGGTAGATATGAAAATCGCTATGACGTGACTTTACTCATCAATGGCTTGCCATTGGTCCAAATTGAGCTCAAGCGCCGTGGGGTAGAAATGAAGGAGGCATTTAACCAAATTCAGCGATACCACAAACACTCTTTCGCTGGCACTTTATTTGAATATGTGCAAGTCTTTGTGATCTCTAATGGGGTCAATACCAAGTATTTCTCTAACAATCCCAAACAGTCTTTTGAACAGACATTTTTCTGGACAGATGTAAACAATAAAAAAATTACTCAACTGAATGAGTTCGCTGATGCGTTTCTAGAAAAATGTTTCCTGTCAGCCATGATTGCTGAGCACATTGTGCTTCACGAATCACTTAGAATCCCCATGATTCTGCGCCCTTATCAATATTATGCAGTCAAAGCCATCGAACAAAAAGTTAAAGAATCTGACAAAAATGGCTATATTTGGCATACGACTGGATCTGGCAAAACACTAACCTCATATAAAGCTAGTCAAATCTTATCTCAACTACCCGACATCAAAAAAGTTTTATTCGTGGTTGATCGCAAAGATTTAGATATCCAAACCACCAAGGAATTTAACTACTTTTCTGATGGTTCAGTAGATGGAACTAGTAATACTCGTAACTTAGTAGCTCAGCTTAAAGATCCTACCCGAAAACTAATTGTTACTACCATTCAGAAATTAGATAGAGCCGTTTCTAGAGAATCATATCTTCATCAATTTGAAAAATTACAAAATGAGAAGTTAGTCATTATTTTTGACGAATGCCATCGCAGTCAGTTTGGAGTAACACACGCCAGAATCAAGGATGCTTTTAGCAATGCTCAGTTATTTGGATTTACCGGTACCCCGATTTTTGCTGACAACAATGTTGGTGGAGTCACAACCAGGGATGTATTTGGTGAGTGTTTGCATAAATACATCATTACTCACGCCATAGACGACAACAACGTTCTTGGCTTTGCTGTTGAGTATGTTGGTAAATACAAGCAAAGGTTTCCAGAAACTCGCCTTACTGATAATTTTGACGAAGTTTTAGTGGAGGGGATTGATACTAAAGAAATCTTGGAAAGTGATGACCGCCTAGAAAAGATTACTGAGTATATTCTTCACGACTGGAAGAGAAAAACTAAAAGAGGTAAATTTAATGCCATTTTTGCTACCAGCAGTATTAATGTTCTCAAAAAATATTACACTCTATTTGCTAACAAGAAACCTGACGATTTTAAAGTAGCTACTATTTTTACCTATCAAGCTAATGAAGATGATAATTCAGATATGCTTGACGTTGATGTTTTTGCTGGAGAAGGCACGGCTGGCAACCAGCACTCAAGAGATTTTTTGGAATCATGCATTAAAGACTACAATGCATTTTATGGCACTAATTACTCCACAAGTCGTTTCTATGATTATTACCGCGATCTGCAGAAAAGAATCAAAAATAAAGAGGTAGATTTAACTATTGTAGTGAATATGTTCCTAACTGGTTTTGACAGTCCAAGACTCAACACTCTATTTCTCGACAAAAATTTACGCTATCACGGCTTAATCCAGGCTTACTCACGCACCAATCGCTTGCTAAATTCAGACAAACCACACGGGAATATTATTTCTTTTAGAAATCTAAAGCTTGCTACAGACAAGGCCCTTGCTTTATTTGGGGATGAAAATGCTAAAGAAGTGGTCTTCAAAAAACCCTATGAAGTTCAAAAACTAGAATTTGAGCAAAAACTGGCAAAGGTTAAAGAGAAGGCTCCTACGGTTGCATCAGTGGATGATTTGCAAGGAGAGGAAGAAAAATCTCTCTTTATTAAAAGTTTTAGAGATCTTTTAAGAATCAAGTCGTCTCTGGAGACTTTTGCCGAATTTTCTTTTGATGATCTGGGGATCCCCGAACAAGAGTTTTATGATTATCAAAGCAAATACTTAGATATTCATGAAGAGCGCAAAAAACATGCTCCAGAAAAAGAATCTATTTTGGATCAAATTGACTTTGAAATTGAACTGACAGTTAGGGATGTAGTTGATTTTGACTACATCATTCATCTCATAGTTGGCTTGAAAGATATTAGTTCTGATGCAGTTAGAGAGAAAAAAACTGAGGAAATACTAAACCTATTTGATCGAGATGTAAAACTGCGTAAGAAGAAGGAGTTGATCCGCAGATTTATTGAGGAAAACTTACCTAAAGTTGGTAAAGACGAAAATGCAAAAGAAGCTTTCGAAAAGTTTTGGGCGAGTGAGCGTTCTACTGTCTTAAAAGATGTAGCTAAAACAGAAAACATTTCTTTGGAGAAATTTAGGCAAGTTATTGGTGAATATTTATATACCCAAAAACTTCCACATAGCCAGGATATTATCGATTTATTGCCTGAAGCTCCAAGGATTCTGGAACGACAGAGTATTGTCGATAGGATCAAAAGCGCAATTGAAAATATAGTAGATGTTTTTGAATGGTAAATATATCAATAGTCCAGGGGTCTCAAACAGCCCTAGGCTACCAACACTAAACAGACACTAAACAGACACCCTACCGCACCAAACAGTCGCACCAAACCTCACTAAACAGCAGCATATTTACTGATTGAAAAAATTAAATTATCATGGGGTAGTATGCCC
>JAYEJP010000063.1:0-2745 GCA_034660615.1 Patescibacteria group bacterium | reverse complement strand
TTCATTAGCCTCTAGCGTTTGCAACTGGTACTGGGCTGCCTCATTAGGAATGACTTTTGTAGTTAAGATGATTGGTTATGGCTTTATAGAGATTGTTTCAAAAAAACATTAGTCATTTGAGTTATTAACTAAAATAAAAAATATCCCGCTAAATCAAAGCGGGATATTGTGTTGACTTATTAATACTTTTTAGAAAAGATCTAACTTAACACTATTTTTGTTTTATAATGGTCTTTATTAGGGTATTCCACCCAGTTTCAAAATAATCATAAGAGGGGTATTCCCCCAGCTTAAACATAATCATAAATTAACTTAAAATGTGACCAACAAATTGCCTGCCAAGACTATTAAAAATTTGCACATCAAGCCTTATACAAAAGAGCCAAAAGAGCTTTTTAAATTACTAAGCTCTCAGAAAAAAGGCCTTTCTTCTCAACAAGCTTCTTCTCGCTTAGCACAATTTGGTCCTAATCACATTAAACATAAAAAAAGTTTTACTATTCTAGGCTTAATTTGGGATCAGTTTAGCGACATCTTAACTCTAATTTTAGTCATTGCTGCCGCCTTCTCTTTTTTTATTGGTGAAAAAATTGATGCCATCGCTATTGCATCAATTTTGCTTATTAATGGATTGCTTGGTTTTGTTCAAGAGTATAAAGCAGAGCAATCCTTGGAAGATCTCAAGCATATTGAAACTCTGACTACAGTAGTATTGCGTAATAATAAAGAACGTGAAATTTCGGCTAAAGATTTAGTCCCAGGCGATATTATTTTTCTATCAGAAGGGGATAGAATTCCGGCTGACGCTAGGTTGCTAGAAAGTCATCGTTTGGAAGTTGATGAATCAATGTTGACTGGAGAATCAACCCCAACTCATAAAAACACTGATATTGTTTCCAAAAACACAGCTCTCGGAGATCGCTTTTGCATGGTTTTCTCAGGTTGTGTAGTGACTCGGGGACGCTCTACAGCCCTGGTTATTAGAACTGGGATGAAAACGGAAATTGGTAAAATTGCTGACGAACTTTATCAGGCTGAAGATCGTGACACTCCTCTACAAAAAGCTTTAGCTCATTTGGGTAAGGTTTTAGGGATAATTTCTTTATTAGTGGCAGTTCCAGGTTTGATAATTGGCATTATCAAGGGACGGGATCTAGTAGAAATGATGATGCTGGCGATTTCTCTATCTGTATCTGTGATTCCTGAGGGCTTGCCAGTGGTGGTAACAATGGCTTTAGCTAGTGGTATTAAAAAGATGACTAAGGTTAATGTGCTAGTTCGCAAACTCTCTACTGCTGAGTCTTTGGGTGGGACTAATGTCATTTGTACTGATAAAACTGGCACCTTAACTCACAATCAGATGACAGTGACCAGGATGTTTTTACCAAAAATTGGGTTTTTTACTGTTGGTGGACAAGGGTTGGAAACGGCTGGTCAATTTAATGATGATTTAGATTTGAATCAGGAGTTTAAGCTTAAAAGCAAAAAAATTTCAGCTGCTGATAAAAATCAACAACTTAGAGAGATGGCTGGTTATTTTGTTTTGTGTAGTGATGCGACTTTGGAAATAGGCGATCCAACTGAGCAAGCTTTAATAGTTTTGGCTGAAAAATTAGGTTTGAAGCAAAATAGACTCAACAAAAAGACTCCTCGCTTTGATGAAATTCCATTTAATTCTGACGATAAATATATGTGTGTGGCAGTTAAAAATGAGACACATAAATTGATTGTTGTTAAAGGCGCTTTGGAAAAGATATTACTGATGAGTGATTTAACCAAGAAAGAAATTGAAAAATATAAAAAAGTAAATACTCATTTGAGCAATCAAGGCTTGAGAGTTTTAGCTCTGGCTAGTAAAAAAGTTAAAAGTGCTAAAAATCTAGAGAAAGTAAAAAATTTTGAATTTAAAGGTATGGTGGGCATGTATGATCCGCCACGCAAAGAAGTACCTGCTGCGTTACGCACATGCAGTCGGGCTGGGATTAGAGTGATTATGATTACTGGTGATCATAAGAAAACAGCTGAGGCTATTGCTAAAAAAATTGGCTTGGATTCAATTGGCGCCTACACAGGTCAAGAAATTGATGAGATGGATGAATCGTATTTTGGCAAAGTAGTTAAAGAGGCTAATATTTTTGCCCGTGTTTCCCCTAGACATAAGGTTAAAATTCTAAAAGAATTGCAAAAGCAGGGTAATCAGGTAGCGATGACTGGTGATGGAGTTAATGATGCGCCGGCTGTCAAAGGGGCTGATGTTGGTATTGGAGTAGGAGATGGAACTGATTTAACTAAGGGAGTTTCAGACATGATTTTGTTAGATAATAATTTTGCCAGTATCTCCTTAGCGATTCAAGAAGGCCGCCACATTTTCTTTAATATTAAAAAGTTTTTAAAATATTTAACTAGTTCTAATTTTGATGAGATTTTGGAAGTGCTGACTTCAATTGTGCTTGGTTTACCCCTATCACTTTTACCCTTACAGATTTTGTGGATTAATTTGGCATCTGATTCTTTGCCAGCCCTAGCTTTAACAGCTGATCCAGCTGATCCTCATGTTATAGATCAAGAGCCTTATGATCCTAAAAAAGAAATTTTTTCAGGAATTATTCAGTTTTCAGCAATAGTAGGCATAATTGATTTCATTTTTACTTATGGCTTCTTTGTTTATCTACTAAAAGTTTTAAAATTGCCAGTTGTTGAGGCAAGGACGATGTCTTTTACTGCCTCAGTTTTCTTTGAATTTTT
>JAYEJP010000062.1:3916-14062 GCA_034660615.1 Patescibacteria group bacterium | reverse complement strand
CAAGCTACAGACTGACTAATCCTAGAGGGGTAACTTATTTTGAGAAGTTTATGGATGAGCGAGATAATGAGATAAAGGAGATTTTTGTAGCGCCGCCAGTCTTCTGGGATGATATTGGATACACTTTAGAACTGAAAAATTTATCTTATGGCCCAGAGCAAACAGTGAACGATATCTTTTCAGTTGAATATTGGTTTGTTCCTTATAATTTTATTTCCTCCATTCGGCAACAAACTGATGATTTTAACGATAGTCTTTTATCAAACAAAGAAAAAGTTGAGGTTCTGAGTAAGCTTGATTGGCCTTTACCAGTCTATCGAATTTCGCTGGACTCTGACAGAGAAACTGAACAAAACTTGATTGTGATAGATCAGGCTTATCATTCAGATTGGCAAGCTTACCAGCCTCATTTATTTGGACAGAAACTCGAGCATTATCAATATAATAATTGGGCTAATGCCTGGTTACTACCGGTAGGCATTCAAGACTTAATAATTATTTATTGGCCTCAAATTTTTGAACTTATTGGTTTAGGGTTATTATCGTTTATCTTGGTTTACCTTTATGTTAAAAGGTAAACTGTTTTCATTATTAGCATTGTTTTTTTAAACTTGTTATTTGCTGACCCCAATCACGCTTCCTTTCAGTTTTCTATGTTTGACTAGAACATAGAGTGTTTTATTTTTTGCGCTTACTCCTACTCATCATTTATTTATTTCTTGTATCTGCTTTTTCAGTCAGAGCTCAATCTCCTTCTCTAGCAGTATCGCCAACGCCCTTACCAACTCCCTTGCCAACGCCTTTCCCAACCCCGCCAATTAATCCGCATGATTATCAAAAAGATTTATTATTTAGTGAGGATTTTTCTCAGCAAAATTTGGGCCAATGGCAACTGCTAAGAGGTGACTGGTCTGATTGGTTGGTTGAAAACGGGTGGTTGTGCGGTCAAGCTGAAAATAATTTTTATCAGTCTGAGCTAATTGTAAAGCCTGAATTTTGGCAGGAGCAATGGCAGCACTATTTATATCAGTTTGATTTTAAAATTACTGGCGGGGTTGATGTCAACTGGTCTTGGGCAGTTGAAGACTTAGACAATTGGTATCAACTTCATTTTAATGATCAATATTTGCACCTAACTCGTTTCAGGCAGGGAGAGGAGGTTTTAAATATTTTTGAAAATTATTCTCTTAACTTGAATCAGATTTATCATGTCATGATTTACTTTAATCATGGTCATATTCAACTATGGCTTGATGATAATTTAATTTTAGACCGCCATGATCATCGTTATGAAGATAGCAGTGGTCCAGTTTCTCTTAAAGTTACAGCAGGCGCTGTTTGTCATACTCAGGTGTGGTTTGATAATTTACAAATTTTTAGTCTGGAACCAGAAATTGAAAAAGAGCTAGCCATGCTGTTTTTTAAACAAAATGATGATAGTTGGGAAAATGAGGAATATGACCAGGCTCAAGATTGGTCAGAAAATCCGACTATCAAACGTTGGGGTTGCGCTCTTACTTCTTTAGCCATGATTATGCGCTATCATGATTTGCAGTATTTACCTAATGGTCAAGAATTAAATCCAAGCACTCTCAACACTTGGTTAAAACAGCAGGCTGATGGTTATTTGCAAGGTGGAGTTAATTGGTTGGCTGGGACTCGGTTATCAAGAGTAATTAGCGATCAATATTCTATTAATGAACGAGTGTTGCCTAAGCTGGAGTATCAGCGTTTGACCAGCAATGAACTGAGTCCCCCAATTTCTGTTATCGATGATAATCGACCAGCTATTCTACAGATTCCTGGGCATTTTTTAGTAGCTAATGGTTATGCTCAGGGTCAAAATGATTTACTAATTCTAGATCCGGCCTATACTTATGATCGTTTTAGTCAGCACCAAGCGTCGCTGCTGTCGACAATAGATTTAAAGCCTAGTTATACAGATTTAAGCTATTTATTATTGGTTTATCCGTCTGATTTGCAGGTTGATGTGCAATCGGTTAATGGTCAGTCTTTACCTAATCAAGAAATGAGTTTAGATATGATTAGTGATTCTATAGATGGGGGATTGGGTCCTCAGGATTTGGTTGCTCATTTTGTTCCTCAGCCAGAGAACGGGCATTATTTGCTAGAAGTTAAAGCAGAGCAGCCACAGTTTTATCAAGTTAAAATATATGCATATGATCAGGAGGCTGAGGTTCGTTATTTGAGTCGATCTGGCTATTTAAATTTTGATCAGGGTAATGAAGAGATTATCGCTGATATCGAACAAATAAATTTTGATAAACAAGATTTGTCTGCTGTGGAGTTTGTTCCTAATGCAGCGACTAACTTTGATTTAATTTATCAACTTTTAAATCAAGCTCAAGAGGGAGGAAAAATAGAAAAAAGTTTTGTTTGGCAAGAACTGTCTTATATAGCTAAGCAGGCAGCTAGTCTGGATCCAAGTCAACACCTAGCAAAAGATCGTTATCAACAGCTGTTGCTAATACTTATGGCAAAATGGCAGACTAATATTGAATCCAATACTCTTCAACAGTTAATCCAGGCTTTATCTTAATTTTTTCCTGATAAAATAGGTTTATGAGCGAAAATTTTTATCAGCAACTAACAAAGCCATTTGCCGGCTTAGCACCAATGGACGGCGTTACTGACCAACCTTTCCGCCATATAGTGCAGAAATATGGTCAACCAGACTTGATTTATACAGAGTTTACTAATGTCGAAGGCTTGTGTCATGGTGCTACTCGTTTGCTTCGCCCTTTACTTTATGATGTTTCTCAGCGTCCAATTATTGCCCAATTTTTTGGCAAAGATCCTGCCTCTTTTAGACAAGCTGCAATTCTGGCAGCTGAGCTTGGGTTTGATGGCATTGATTTGAATATGGGTTGCCCAGCCAAGCAAGTAGCTAATCATGGTTCCGGTGCAGCTCTTATAAAAGCCCCTGATTTAGCCAAAGAAATTATCAAAGCTACTATAGCTGGTGTTGCAGATTGGCAAAATGGTAAAACCTGTAGCGACTGTGAGGATTTGACAGCAGAAATTTGTCAAATAGTTAAACAACGCCGAATAAAATTAGGCTTGAAACAACAAGCTAAACGCGAGTCGATTCCGGTCAGTGTTAAAACCAGAACTGGTCATAATCAGCCAGTCATTAATGACTGGATTGGTTTATTAGCTCAAACAGAGATAGCAACTATCACCCTCCACGGCAGAACTCTCAAACAAGCCTACTCTAGCCAAGCCAACTGGGATTTAATTGCTCAGGCGGCAGAATTAGCCCATGAAGCCGGCAAAGTTTTTATTGGCAACGGTGATGTCCACTCTAGACAAGAAGCCCGACAAAAAGCAGAAGAGTACAACGTTGACGGGGTGTTGATTGGCCGGGCTGCACAAGGCAATCCCTTTGTTTTTCGCCGACCCAACCCTCAAAAAAAACTTACCCCCAAGCAACAAGCTCAAAAATTAGCTCAAGTTGCACTAGAACATGCCCGCCTCTTCGAGCAGACCTTTCAAGATAAAGAAAAGTATCATTTTTTACCAATGCGCAAGCATTTGGCTTGGTACGTAGCTGCTATCCCCCACGCTAAAAAAATAAGAAAAGAATTAGTTAGAACTAATAATAGTCAGGAAGTGGAACAAATTTTCACAAAATGGGACTTGTTAGCTTAAGTTGTCTATGTGATTCTAGCTTAAGTTGTGCATGTGACTCTAGTTTAATTTGTCTATGTGATTCTAGCTTAAGTTGTGCGTGTGACTCTAACAGTATTTAGTCTTAAAATATAAAGAATATGTTCAAAACTACCGAAAAATTTGAAAAAGCATATCAGCAACTTAATCCGGCGCAAAAAGAAGCGGTTGATCAAATTGGAGGTCCAGTCATGGTGGTGGCTGGTCCAGGCACGGGTAAAACTCAGGTTCTAACTACGCGCATCGCTAATATTCTCAAAAGAACCGACACCGATCCTTCAGCAATATTAGCCTTAACTTTTACTGAAAGCGCGGCCAAAAACATGCGTCAGCGTTTAGCTGAAATTATTGGTAAGACTGCTTACTATGTTCACATCAGCACTTTTCACTCATTTTGTTCGCAGGTAATTCGCGATAATCCAGATTATTTTCCTATTGAAAGAGATAGTCAGCCTTTAACAAATCTAGAGCGCTATGATCTGTACGAAAATTTAATTGACGCAACTAAGCTAGAGAAACTTAAACCGCTTAATGCTCCTTATTTTTATGTGCGCGACATTGTTAAATCGATTTCTGACTTAAAGCGTGAGGGCGTTGATCTAGATGATTTTGAAAAGATTATTAAAGCAGAACAAAAAGAATTTGAGCAGACTGAGGCAGAGATGAAAAAGGGTGAGCGGCACAAAAAGAAAAAAAACATCATTAAACATAAAGATTTATTAAAGCTTTACCGTGGTTATCAGCAGCAGTTGAGAAAGAAGCAACGTTATGATTTTGATGACATGATCGCTTTGGTAGTTGAAGCTTTTTCACAAAATGAATCTTTGCTTTTGGATTATCAAGAGCGCTTGCACTACTTTTTAGTAGATGAATATCAAGATACAAATACAGCGCAGAATGAAGTCGTTAATTTGCTTTGTTCTTATTGGCAGAAAATAGGAGAAAATCCAAATGTATTTGTAGTTGGAGATCCTAATCAGGCCATTTATCGTTTTCAGGGAGCTTCAGTAGAAAATATGCTGGGTTTTGTGAATTATTACAAGCAGGCAAAAATTATTTCTTTAAAAAAAGGTTACCGCTGTACTCAAAAATTGTATGATACTGCTAGTCGAGTTATTGGTCATAATAAGTTGTTAGTAGGCGATGAGGGTGAAGAAAAAGAAAAAAAGACCACAGTAGGTGAGCCCAACCCCAACCAATTAACTGCAGAAGATGAGCAATATCAAAAAGTAGTGGGTATGCTTAAGCAGAATCTGGATAGTGCTTTTGAACTTGGTTCTGAGGTAAAAGTTTTTCAAGCTCCAGTTCAGACGTTAGAAACGGTTTATGTAGCAGAAGAAATTCAAAAATTGATTCAAAAAAATGTTAATCCAGCTGAAATTGCAGTTTTGTATCGTTACAACTCAGATGAGAAGCAAATGGCAGATACTTTGGAAAAATGGGGGATTCGTTTTGAGATTGATGGCGGCGATGATGTTTTGAAATCAGAAGTAATTAATCAGCTGCTGAACTTTTTTCAGGTTTTATTGGATTTAAGAAAAGCAGAAGAAGATGAGACGTTATTTGCTGTTTTACAGTATGACTGGTTTGATTTGGATAATTTAGCTGTAATGAAATTAGGGCGAATAGCCGGCAAAGATAGGAGGTCCATCTTAGATATTTTAGATTTGGGCTATGAGCATTTGGTGGAAAATGATTATGATCAATTTTTAAAAGAAGAAGAATATGAAACCATTGTTCAATTCAGAAAAAAGCTATATGACTGGAGTCAGCGAGAGTTAGCTGACACGTTTACTCATTGGTTTGAATTGATTTTGAAAGAATCTGGATTTTTAGATTGGCTAAAGCAACAACCCCACCGTCTTGACCTGCTCAATCAAATCAACTCTCTATACAACGAGGTGAAAGCTTTGGTTAATCAAGATCACAAATTTAAATTAGCTGATTTTTTACGCACAATTGAGGTGATGAGGGATCATCGCTTGAAGATTAATGCTGAGGATTTAAATATTCGTGAAGACGCGGTTCATTTATCAACTGTTCATAAGGCGAAGGGGCGGGAGTGGGACTATGTTTTTATTATCCACTGTGTTGATAAAAAGTGGGGTAACCGCTATAACCGCGAGCTAATTCCTTTACCAAAAGAAATTCTGCAAAATACTGATGTATCGCAAAAGGAGCGTAACGAGGATGAGCGTCGAGTTTTCTATGTGGCTATTACACGAGCGCGCAAACAGGTGGTCGTTACTTATCCGGAAACAGTGGTGAACGAGAATCAGACTCGAGAGACTTTTGCCAGCCAGTTTATCACTGAAATCGGAGACAGCCAAGATGTGGCTGCCAAAGAATTAATTGAAAATGCAGATGATTATTTAGAGAGATTGTTAGCTCCAGAGCCAGCCCGAGTAGTCAAGACTGAAGAGGAGAAATTTTTCCGCCATCTGGTGTCAAATTTTAAGCTATCAGTCACAGCGCTAAACACCTATTTAAGAGATAAAAAGCAGTTTGTAGAAAATACTTTGTTGAGGGTGCCTCGGGCTAAACCAATTCCTATGTCGTTTGGAACAGCGGTTCACCAGTCTTTAGAAAGCATGTTCAACTATTATCTAGAGCAGGGAAAAAGGCCAGATGTCGGGTTTGTTTTAGATGAGTTTCAATTAGCGCTAGAAAGAGAAGTTTTAACTGCTGATGAATTTAAAAAAAGATTAAAGCATGGCCGAGAAATTATTGAAAATTATTATTTGCAGACTAAAGATGGAAAGCCGGATGTATTATTGGTGGAGCGGTTTTTTGGGTCGGGGTGGAGTAGGACTATTTTAGATGATGATATTTATTTATCTGGTAGGGTTGATCGAATTGATTGGGTGGATCGCAGCAAAAAGACTGTGAGATTAGTTGACTATAAGACAGGTAAAAACAAGACCAAAGGTTTTATTGAGGGAACGACTAAATCTGCCAATCTTTCTGAGCGCGAGCAAGAATTACCTGACAGCATTAGAGGTCCTTATAAAAGACAGTTGTTATTTTATAAATTGTTAACTGAATTAGACCGAACTTTCAAGCCAAAGGCAGTAGAAGGAGTGTTTGATTTTGTTGAGCCGTATGATAATAAAACCGGTCGTTTAATGCCTAGAAAATTTGTTCTATTACAGGAAGATGTTGATGATTTGAAGGGTTTAATTAAAGAAGTGATGAAAGAAATTAGGAGCTTAGAATTTTTGAAAGAAATAGAGTATTAGTTTTAGTTTTGTCTGCGTTTATTTATTTCTTCTATACTTTTTTTAACTCCTTTTATTTTTACAGACTCGGTCGCCCAATTAAGAGCTTCTTGAGCACTAGCAACAATCTTTTTGCTTTTAAGATATTCGTCTAAAAACAATCCTCTAAAAATATCACCGGCACCAGTATCATCTTTTCTTTTTGCTAATTTAGCCTGCAGGTATTTTTTTGTTTTCCGGTTTAAAATAACGCAGCCGTCTTTATCTAAAGTTAAAATAATAGTTTGCCTATCATGGGTAAGTAAATTTGCTGCTGCTGCAAAAGCTTGGTCAACAGTATTAATATCCAAATGAGTTAAGAGCTCGGCTTCTGATCGATTGGCAGTGACAAAGTCAACATGTTGCAAACAAGTTAGATCTAACTCTTGCTGTTTATTAGGAATATCTATCAGGCTTGGCGTAGCTTCTGGCTTTTGTTTAAGAATTGTGTAAAGAGTTTTGAGAGGAAGGCTGGTTGATAAATAACAGAAATCAAAATTATCTAGATTAGGCACCTGATTATTGTCAGCATTAGCACCTAAAAATATAGTCATTAAAGAATGACCTTGTTTGTCAGTGACTATAATGGCTTGGTCGGTTTCATTCTGCTTAGATTTTGAAATGAACTCAGTTTTAAAGCCTTTTTTCTTGATTTTATCTAGGCAAAAATTACCATTTACATCATTGCCTACACAACTTGAAATGTTAATAGTGTGAGAAGAGCCCAACATTGAAGCTGCATTAAGAATTTTGCTGGTTACTGTTTTCTCTGCTTTGCGTTTGGATAGCGAAACTTGTTTGATAGTCGGTAGTTCTTCAACAAAATATTGATTTTCTACAACAACTCCACCAGCAAAAAGGATATTTTGTTTTTTCATAAATTTCGATATATAAAAATTATCCTTAATAAAGGAAAATTTTATTTACATAGGAAATATTATATAATACTTACTTACATGTTTAAGTCGTCTTCAGCTAAAGCAAACCAAAGTTCTAGTGATAACAATGATCTTATTTTGTTGCGACCAGGGTTATTCTATAATAAAAGTAAAGATTCTTATATTTTCAAATCTAGCTATGATGAAAGTTCAGGTCCTATTTCAATAGGCCTGCAAGTTACAAGGCAGTGCAATGCTAAGTGCATTCAATGTGCTGCTAGCGAAGCTATCAAAGATTTATCTACAAAGGATCTGCTTACTGTTATTGAAAAATTACACAAAGGTGGGGCTGTTAGGATTAGTGTTACTGGCGGGGAGCCATTGATTCGAGATGACATTGAAATAATTCTAAAGAAAATTCATGAGTTGGGTATGGTTAGCACCCTTTCAACCAACGGCTTATTGCTAGATGAAAAAAAACTTGAAGAGATCAGACCCTTTTTAAACAATATTAGATTTAGTTTACATGGTTTAAAACAAACTAATGATTATATTTTTCAAAAAAAAGGAGCCTTTGATACGATTATTAAATCAATCAGAATTAGTCAACAGGGGGGGTTAGAAACAGGTATATTCTTTACAGCCATGAAAACTAATATTGATGAGTTGTTTGATTTGGTCGAGTTGTTAGAAAAAGAAAAAGTGAAAAAATTGGTGATTTATACTCTGATGTCAGCAGGTAGAGCTAAAAAAATATTCTCTAAGGAATTTATCCATTCCTCCGAACTGGAGGAACAAATGCAGCAGATAAATGATCTGAAGAAAAGAAATAATTGGAATATTGATGTTACTTTGGTTAATTGGAGAAAAAAAGGACAATGTTTACTGGTTGATCCTCAAGGTAACTTATTTGCCTATGATTACTCTTTTAAAAATGGTGAAATATTTTTAGGTAATTTATTTAGAGAAAGCTTAAATGATTTGTGGAATGAGTACCCATATAAGAGAAATTATTTAGAATATTATTGTGATCACTAATTTTTTATTAAAACTTTATGCTCTAATACCCCGAGGCTTGCCTCGGAATATTGAGTCCAGGGCTTGCCCTGGGGTTTAATACGTTTTATTAATCTTTTATTAAATAGCACAAATTGATATACTACATTCAATATGAAAGCATATTTTAGCGCTTCTGTTTCAGGAAAAAAAGAATTAGGAAAGAATTATAAGAAAATTCTTGATTCTTTAAATGAGTTGGGACTAGAAGTTTTAAACAATCATGTTTTAACAACTAGCTTGGAAGATTTGAAAAAAGTTGGTAAGAAAGAAGAGCAGAGTTTTTACAAACAATTAAAGAGTTGGTTGAGTGAAGCAGATTTGATGGTGGCAGAAGTTTCCAAGCCATCGACAAATGTTGGCCATGAGGTTTCTTTAGCACTCTCTAAGAACAAGCCAGTGATTTTGTTATATTTGGAGGGCAGGAAACCACTTTTATTTGATGGAATTCAGTCAGAAAAATTGCAGTTGATCAAATATGACGTGGAAGGTATAGTTGATGAGTTAAAAATGGCGATTGAGTATGCTACTGAGTCAAGAGATACTCGTTTCAACTTTTTTATTTCGCCTAAACATCAAAATTATCTTGATTGGATTGCTAAAAATAAAAGGATTCCTCGCTCAGTCTTTCTTAGACAGCTAATTGAAGAGCATATGAGAGATAACGAAAACTATTCGTAATTTTTCAATCTAAATTTGCTAAGTAAAACTGGCCTCAATTTTTTGAAGCTATTTTTATTGACGGAGGTCTTTAAGTTCTACTGCAGTTTTATCTCGCTTTGATAAAATCATTATTTCTTTCTCAATTGGCCAGGCGATATTTAAGTCAGGATCAAAAATTGAAATCGATAAATTATCTTTTTCATCACGCTCGCTATAAAGCCGGTCAACCAAATATAAATAATTAACTGGTCCCTCTAGGGTGCAAATAGAATTAGCCAGACCTTGGCTAATATAAAGACCACAGCCATGTTCTTCATTTTGATCAAAACCAAGCTGGAAATATTCGGTTTGCTTGTAAGTGACTGAATCAGGTCTAATGTCAGCGATCACAGAAAAAATTAAACCGCTATTAACCGTGACTAATTTATTCCAACCTTCGGCATGCATACCGCGTACTACGTTTTTTTGCGAACGGGCTTGGTTGACTTGTTTAATATTAAAAGGATGGCCAATCACTTGTTCTAACTCTGGTAAGTTAACAATTTCAGAAAAATAACCGCGCTTGTCATTGTACTTTTTAGTTTGAAAGTAGAACAAACCTT
>JAYEJP010000062.1:0-3816 GCA_034660615.1 Patescibacteria group bacterium | reverse complement strand
TTGACAGGTTATCTGACAGGGTCAGTTGACAGTGTTGACAGTATTATAACTAAAAAAAGTCGAAAACTAAAAAAGTCGAATAAGCACAAATAGATTTATGACAGATAAAAAAAACATGGGAAAACAAAAGGGGTCCTCTGCTCATCAGCCCTCTACCTACCAACCTCCGCAAAAATTAATTGATAAATATGCCCAGATTTTGGTTAATTTTGCCCTAAATTCAGGCGAAGGTGTTAAACCAGGCGAAGTGGTGGAGTGTATTATTCCTGATGTAGCCAAGCCCATGGCACTAGCTTTGCAAAATGAGGTCTTGAAAGCTAAAGCTCATCCCATGATTCGTTTGTTACCTACTGGCTTTGCTCAAGACTACTATACTTTGGCTCAAGATCATCAGTTAGAGTTTTTTCCGCAAAATTATTGGCAGTCAAAAGCAGATTTATTAACTCATAGAGTCCAGATTTTAGCTGATCCTCACCCAAACGAATTGAAAAATATTGACCCAAGCAAAATCATTAGAGCTCGTGATGCTAGAAAGCCGTTTAAGGATTGGTTAACTGATAAAGAAAATAAAGGCCAGTTTACTTGGACGATTGCGCTCTGGGGTGTTGAAGCGAAAGCAAATGAAGTTGGTTTGAGCTTAGAAGATTATTGGCAAGAAATTTTTAATGCAGTGTATTTGAATGAAACAGATCCAGTGGCTAGATGGAAACAAATTCATCGCCAGCAAGAAGAGATCAAGCAAAAACTAAACTCTTTACCCATACAGAGGGTTTATATCCAGGGTCCAGATGCTGATTTGAAAGTTGAGATTGGTTTAGATCGACGATGGGTGGGGGGAAGTGGGCGTAATATTCCGAGTTTTGAAATTTTCACCAGTCCGAACTGGCGAGGAACTGAAGGCTGGATGAAATTTAATGAGCCGGTTTATCGTTACGGCAATGTGATTAAAAATGTGTATCTTGAGTTTAAAAACGGGCTGGTGACTAAAGCCAAAGCTGAACAAGGTAATGATATTTTGCAGGAAATGATTAAAAGTCCTAATGCAAACAAACTGGGAGAAGTTTCAATGACTGATAAAAGGATGTCGTGTATTACTCATCCGATGGCAGAGACTCTGTTTGATGAGAATATGGGAGGTAAATATGGAAATAGTCATGTGGCGATTGGAGCGGCTTTTCGTGAGTGTTATCGGAAAAAAGATAATGAAAATACTGAGGATTGGACTAAAGAAGATTGGGATAAAAAAGGAATTAATGACGCAGCCGAGCACACCGATTTTGTGACAACGATTGATCGCACAGTCACAGCTGAGCTGGCTGATGGAACTAAAAAAATTATTTATAAGAATGGGCAATTTGTAATTTAATTTAAATTTTAATGTAATAGGTGTACAGAGGTGGGTGGGATAAAAATTCTCCCCTCTCACAAATCAAAACATATGATTATCAAAGACAAACAAACTTTAGAAACATACAAACAAGCAGGCAAACTCTCTGCCAAAATTTTAGCTCAGCTTAGAGAAAAAATTGCAGTTGGCGTCACACCTCTAGAAGTAGACCAGTTAGCTGATGAGCTTTGCAAACAACACAATGTTGAGCCTAACTTTAAAGGCGTGGGTAAAGTAGGCAACACTTATCGGCACGCAACTTGCATTTCTGTTAATGACATCGTAGTGCATGGTATTCCTAACAGCCGGGCTTTTAAAAAAGGAGATTTGGTTAAGGTTGATTTTGGCATCAGATATGAAGGATTGAATACGGATCATTGTTTTACTGTGGGGGTTGAGAAAGTTAAGCCTAGAGACTTGAAGTTGATAAAGGCAGCTCGGGATGGGATTTTAGCAGCAGCCAAGCAAGCAATTGTGGGTAATTACACTGGTGATTTAGGATTCATTATGCAAGCTGAAGCTAATAAACACGGTTTCACTGTGGCTAAAGAATTTGTTGGTCATGGCATTGGTTTGACTTTGCATGATGATCCACAGATTCCTTCTTATGGTCAGCCGCAAACAGGATCTAAGCTAAAAAAGGGCATGGTCTTGTGCGTTGAAGCTCAATATTTAGGTGGTGATGATACAGTCTATATTGATCAGGATGGCTGGACAGTCAAGACATTAGATCTGGCTAATTCAGCTATGTTTGAGTATATGGTGGTAGTTCAGGAGAAACAGCCTCTCTTTTTAACGCCAACACTTGACTGGCCAATAATTTCGCGTTAATTTTAATTAAACCCAGTATTGATGGGGTGTGGTTGTTATTTGTATTTTAGCCAGGTTTTTCATATAATAAGGAAATTCAAAATGAGTAAAATTGATGAACTCTCCAAAAAACTAAAACAAAAAGTTGAAGAACTTATCAAAAAAGCTAAAGATAAGGGTTTTGTCACTCAAGACGAGGTGTTGGCAGCTTTTGTTCAGCCGGAAAAGCACTTGGATGCAGTGGATGAATTTTTTGATCTCTTGCTTGAGGAAGGTGTCGATGTCTTTATGTCGATTGGTGAGAATGAAGAAGGTTCTGATTTAGAAGAAGAGCTGGAAGAATTAACTGATCTTAGTAAAAAAGGTGTATCTGATCCGGTGCGCATGTACCTCAAGGAAATTGGTCGCGTCCCGCTTTTAACCAGGGAAGAAGAGATCACTTTAGCTCAAAGAGTTGAAGCTGGTGATGAAAAAGCCAAAAGAGAATTGGCTAATGCTAACTTACGCTTAGTAGTTTCGATTGCTAAAAAATATATTGGTCGTGGTTTAACTTTCTTAGATTTGATTCAAGAAGGGAATAAGGGTCTGATTCGAGCTGTTGAAAAATATGATTGGACTAAAGGTTTTAAGTTTTCTACTTATGCTACTTGGTGGATTCGCCAGGCAATTACTCGGTCCATTGCTGATCAGGCCAGGACAATTCGTGTGCCAGTTCATATGGTGGAGACGATTAATAAGCTGATGAGAACTGCGCGTAAACTGATGCAGGAGATGGGGCGAGAGCCTACTCCAGAAGAGATTGGCAAGAGAATGGATATGGAGCCGGAAAAGGTTCGCGAAATTTTGAAAATTGCCCAGAATACGACTTCTTTAGAAACTCCAGTCGGTGATAGCGATGATGACAGTATGTTAGGTGATTTTATTCCTGATGATAAGCAGGAGTCGCCTTATGATTCAACCAGCAGAGAAATGTTGGGGGAAAATGTGGAGGAGGTGTTGCAAGCATTGTCAGATCGTGAAGCAAAGGTGTTGCGGATGAGATTTGGTTTGGGTGGGAACAAGATGATGACTTTGGAAGAAGTGGGCAAGAGATTTGGAGTGACTCGAGAGAGAATTCGTCAGATTGAAGCTAAGGCTCTGCGCAAACTTAAACATCCCAGCCGCAGAAAAAAGCTGCAAGATTTTCTAGAATAAATAGCTTAATTGTTTGAAAGGGTGGTCTTTTTTGAGAAAGACTGCCATTATTTTAATAAAATTGATAAAATAAGTATTCCGCCAGGATACTCAAGCGGTCAACGAGGACAGTCTGTAAAACTGTTGGCTTATGCCTACGTAGGTTCGAATCCTACTCCTGGCACAGATTTGTTGAGAATTTGGTCTTTAAGGCTTTTTTGGTTTTTAATGAAGGATTTGAACGGATACTTAGTTTTGGAAAAAATTAAAAAAATTTGGGATTGCTGATATAATGCCTTAACGTCTAGCCGAGGGTTTTAAGGATTTTAACCCTCGGAATTTAATTTTGCGAAGCTCTTTTAATCTTCTTTAATCCCCGGTAGCTCAGTGGCAGAGCAGGAAGCTGTTAACTTCAAGGTCGCTGGTTCGAATCCAGCCCGGGGAGC
>JAYEJP010000061.1:0-2816 GCA_034660615.1 Patescibacteria group bacterium | reverse complement strand
AGCTTCTCAAAGCGGCTTGGCTATGGGTTTAAAGACAAGGAGGTTTAGATTCGAAAAATGGCGCTTTCCTGTTTGCCACTAACAGTTTTTTTACCCCACTGTTTGCAATAGAGCCTAATGAGTATTCAGTTGATCAACAGATTAATGTAGTTCGCACATATTTTCAAAGGCAACAACCTGATTTATTATTCACCAACATAAATAAATTAGATCTTAATAATTTACCACACGAAGTTTTAGAGGCTTTTAATGTTTTACAAGATTGGATTGTTGATTTAATGGAATTGATTGATAAAAGAAAAGATTTTTATCAAGCCCACCCTATGCTTTTGCCTGAACTTGAATTATTGTGCGCTTCACAGCAAGTTGACTCTGTTGAAGCACTAGCTTATTTTTTAGCCCATATTCATATGAGATCTTTTGAGAATAAACAAGATGAAAAGTTATATGGAGCTCGTCGTAGTGAGGTGAGAAATAGACCGCCAATAGAACAAATGTTGGCGGTGCTTGAAATTACTCCGATGCGTGACATTTATAGTAATTCATCAGATGTGTTATCAAACTTACTATCACCACCCCCGGATATATTTAAACCTGAAAGTGTTAAAAGTCCATCTTCTTGGTTAATGCAATTTGCTCCTCAAGAGATGAGACAAGCTATTACCGAGCAATATGCTCTAGTTTTTGAAGCTTTTCATCAAAAAATTCCAGCTGTTCATGAAGGAAGAATACCACTACATTTGATTTCACACAATGAACCTGAAAAAGTGGGTGGTAAAAAAGAGGGCGTAGATGCTTTATTGGAATATGCTGTTGGTTTAAATAAACCGGCTAGTTTTTATGAAACTATTCTCCCACTAATAATTAAAATTTATGCCGAAAGTCAACTTACACAAAGTGGAAAGCTTAATACAACACATTTTTTATCTGGTATGGTTGCTTGGTATCAGAGCAGTATTAGCTCAAAAGGTCTATTAAATCAACCATTTTTTGATAAGCTTAGTATGCCAACTCAGACTCTTGATGAACGTCTGAATGAGTTGAAAAAAAGATATAATGATGATAAAGAAAATTATTCTTACACCAATTTGCTCCGTGATCAAGAATAAGAACAAGACAAGCGACCCTTTGTGTTAAATATTCCACCAACAGAAATATACTACAATTTAGGTTCTGTTTTGGGTGCATTGAGACTGATAGATAGATTTATTAAAAAACATGGTATTGATAGTTCAATATATGGTTTTACCCATTTGGTAGATTCTGAATATAGTCCTGCAACAGCTGATGATCGTTTATCTATCGTTGAAATTTTAGTTCAAAAACTGGTTGAAAATGGCTACTGCAGAATAGATGAAGAAAACAATTTACTTTTGACACCTGGGACTCCTGGTTTAATGAAGGCTACAACTATAGCTAGGTTGGCTGGGGCAACAAGAGCGTCTATTAAAATATTTACAGAACTTCTTGCCGACTTAAGATCCGAACAGTTTTGTTCTTTGGAACTAGCAAAAACAGAGGTTGCAAAGCTCGTAGAACTTGGAGAATTATCTGCTGATTGGGCATATTGGCTGTTACCAGAGCATACTATAAAAAGCCAGTTAGTATTTGATAGAGCTGTTGTTGGTGACAATGGCTTTGAATCTTTAACTTTAACGCTGTTTAGAAACTTTCAAGAATTATTTGATAAATTAGAACTAGAAGTTTTTAGGTATTCGTCAGCTCACATTAGTAATTATTTTGATAATCCATATACATCACAAGATCCTAAAGCTCGCAATAAAGAATTATTATTAACTTTTGTTAGACCATTTTTTAGCTCAATGGTGTTAATGATACTGTCCGGTGAAAATGATCAAATTATTACTGATGCAACACCTGAGGACAGAGAACAATATGGAGTTCAAAATAGCAAGGGCGTCATTGTGACTGCAAAATCGAAAGCAGTTGCAATGTTACTAAATTTAATTAAAGAGTTTGATAACCTTGTTGCGGCAAATAAAGAATCAGAAATTTATGATTTAATGGATCAAATGAAAATTGTTTTAAAAGAATATGAAGAGAGCAACACTGTAAAATCAGATTTAGATGAAAAATCAGCAACACAACTAGTTAAACCTTTGTTGAAAGATGGATTATCAAGCTGTTTATTGCTTACCCCACCAAGTATGGAAGATTACTCACCAAAAAGAATTGCAGATGTGTTGAATTTAACAGAAGAGCAATATGTGCAGTGGGTGCAAAGAGCAGTCGATGTAAATATTGAGACTCATAAAGAAGCTGGATCAACAGTAGATACTCAGAGTAGAGAGCCCATGTCACAAGAAGAGATAAAACGGCTTGTCAGAGAAAAGCTGTTAGAATTTAACACTTTTGTGTCGTTGCCTGAAAGAGAAGCTGAAGAAGTATTGAGTATGATTGTAGAAATTGTGAATAATTGGTTACACCCTATTGAAAAAGGGAGTCCTGAAATAATTGGAGTAAAGAAAAAAAGATTTTTAACACCTTTCCTTGATATTATAGAACAAATTATTGCTTTCTTTAAACGCAGATTTTAACTGAATTAAAAAGCCAACCTGAGTTAATTGCAGCAATGGAAGAGGCTTTAACCAGTGATATCACAGAACTTAATTATCTAGGAGGAAAAGCCTACTTCTGCGTCCACAAAGATGTTTTTGGTCAAATGGTCTATGGCTGGAGTTTAGGACTAAGTATGGAAACTAGCTTAGTAATGAAATCTCTCAAGATGGCGATTGCTAAAATCAAAAAACTAACTGGTAAGCTCAAAAATAAACCAATACTCCATCAGGATAGAG
>JAYEJP010000060.1:0-2860 GCA_034660615.1 Patescibacteria group bacterium | reverse complement strand
TAGATGTTTCTACATCAAAAAGAAAAGCGCTAGAGGATTGAATTGACAATACAAAAAATAATATAAGTAAAGCTAATGCTTTATTTAGTTTTGGTTTTAAAAATCTAGCTTTTTTACTAAGCTCTAGTTTTTGGATAAAAAATATGATTGAAAATTCAACATTAAAAACAAATAAAGAAATCAGAAACTCAAATTTATTAGTATTTTGCCCTTTAATCTTCATCCTGCTTTTCTTTTGGCCTATCTTTTATTTTTTTCTTCTTTTTAATCAATTTAATAACTTCATTTTTGATACTATTTATTTCACTATAAATAAGTATGGTGGCTGGAATAACTATTAGGGCTATAAAGCCTGTTTGAGTTTTAGTAAAGGCAACGATTTTACCCAATAAAGGAACACTGAGTAAAACTTTCCCTAATACTCTGGCAATTTCTACGTCTTCACTGTCTGGAGTATTATTAGCATCGCCTTTAGTAGTAAATGTAGCTCGTCCTTCATCATCTTTAACTTCGATTACTCTGTGTGTGGCTGTAGAATTTGCATCTTTCAAACTTACTTTTAAATCTCTTTTAAAAGTAATAACATCATCTTTTTGATACTCATCTTGAGCAGCTACCAATACTAAAGATCCAGTTTTAATACTTGGCTCCATCGAACCAGATTGAACCACAAAAACCCTCATTCCGCCTGGTGCTTCTATTACTGAAAAAGCAGTTGCTATTGCTAGTGTCACAATTACTAAAACTATGACGATATAAATATAGTTGAATATTTTTTTGAAGAGCTTCATAAATCTGATGGAGGAGGACGATTATTTAATCATCCTCCCGACATCAAATTTTAATTAGGAAGCCAAGCTATTTAGCTTGGCTTCCTAAAAACTTTTTTTTATTCAACTAATTGAGCCCAGTTTAAAGCTAACTGCCCCCAAGTACCACAACCTGACCAAGCATCTGCTGTAAAAATAATCTCTACAGTAAGAGCTCCCGTTGTGCCAGCTGGTAAATCAAACTCGGTTGTATACCAAGTTTCAGAACTAGTCTGATCAGCAGCATAAGTGCCAGCTGAGACGCCATTCACAAAAACTTCAAAAGAATCATCTCCTGAGCCATCAAGGTGACGAAGAGCTAATTTTGAAGCCGCAGCTGTACCAGCATTCATCTGGAAGGTAGCATTACGAGTTGGTTCAGTGCAAGTACCTGCTTCTCCCCAAACCATAGCTATCGTTTCACCACCATCGCGACTACCATAATTACCATCTAGAGTAACTCCGGTATCATCCATCCAACCCTGAGCATCATGGACTAACATATCAGCACTAGCCATAAGACCAATGTCTAAGTAGTCTAAATCACCCAAAGCATGACCTGCCAATTCATCGCCAGGCGCTGGAGCTCCGCCTGAAGTTTGTTGAGCATAGAATTCAACATCAAAAGTCATCACATCTCCTTGTGCCCAATTGGTCACAGAAGCATCCATATGATAACTTTGGGTTACAACCATATCCATACCTGGTTCAATTCTACCTAAGTAGATATATTTACCATGAATGGCTGTGGTGTTATCCAGTTGATTACTTCCATCGTCCATAACAAAATTATCACTTTCAGCAATAATTTCTTCACCATCAAGACTCATATCATAACGAATGGCTGAACCAATATCATTAATATTGTCATTTGGATCTTCTGCCAATTCAGATTCTGGATGCTCTCCACCGTCATAATTGATATCAGTCACTTTTTTCCAAAGATTAACTGGGTTATTGCCAGTATTGCTTAATGTTACTTCGCGATGAAAAACTGTACTTGGCTTCATATCAGCAATATCAAAATGACCAATATTTTCCCAAGGATTTTCACCATCTACGGAAATGTCAATTGTTCCGGTGGTAAAGGTATTGTTAGTACTTGTCTCAGTATCACTGAAATAAGCACTGGTACCTAAAGCCACAGCACTGACAGTTGCCACGAGTACTAAGGCGCTTGTTAATATTTTTTTCATAAAAGGTTTTCTCCCTTTCATTAGTTAATAATTTAAATAGACATAATTATAACCATCATGCTTGCAACACCTACTATAACAAATCATACTAAAATCTATTTTATTAAAACATTCTGACAGACTTTTGATAGCTTTGTCAATAGAAATATTAATTTTATCGGGTACTTAGTTAATACACTTTGTGCAGAATGACCAAAAAAAGAATACTTTATTAGAGGTATCGATAATTTCTTTTGGTAACAATTTTTTGTCTATTTTTTCTTGAATTTGCTTTAGCTCCTGTTCATACAAAAAAAATTCAACTCCGTTATCTATACCTATTACTATTATTATTTCCCGATTACAAAAAGTAAATCGAATATACATTAGGCAAAATATGAAAAATTTAAGTCCAAACTCACAGCTTATGTTCTAAAAATAACCTACAAAACGAAATTTAGTTTTAGCATCAATAGCAATCTTTATTTAGAATTTAGACTTTTCTTAGTTTTGATTATCTGCTCCTACTTCCTTAATCAATCTCCTATTTTTTCTTTCAAAAGGAGCAGACTTGCCATCTGGAGATCTTCTAAGTTTTTCTGCTAATTGCCCTCTGCGTTCTTTTTTCTTTTGTTTCTCTGCTCTTCTAATTCTTTCTTCTAATACCATAAATCCTTTCTCGCCAAACTATATTGGCAATATTAATATGTATTTGTGATTCATATATTATACCATTTGCAGTTTTTCTAAAGTCCAATATGTATCGTAGCTTTTACAAAAACCAGTCAACTTTCATTGATCGTCATATCAAATTAAGCTGTAATACTCTAATCGAGCTATTTAGCTCTCGATCGTTATACACAATTGACTTTTTAT
>JAYEJP010000059.1:0-14945 GCA_034660615.1 Patescibacteria group bacterium | reverse complement strand
CCTTAGACAATGGAAAGGAGTTTACAAAACATAAGCAGTTTAATATTCCAACATTTTTTGCAGACCCATATGCTAGCTGGCAACGAGGCACAAATGAAAATAGCAATGGACTCATTAGAAGGTATCTGCCAAAGAAAACTGACTTTTCAAAATATGAACAATGGGAGTTAGATGATATGATCGAAGAGATTAAAAAAAGGGATTAAATCCCAGAGCAAGCTCTGGACCCAATATTCCGAGGCAAGCCTCGGGGTATTAGACCATAAAGTTTTAATAATCGACCAAGAAAATGTTTGGGTTGTCGTACCCCTCAAGAAGAGTTTGATGAAGAATTAAAAAATATTAGTGCGCGGTTTCCAAGTCGAATGTAGGTTGTAATAAATTTAACAATCCTTTTTTTATAATGTAGGGGCTAGTAGACACCTTTGAAACCTGCTTGAGGAGCAGCACCCTAACTTATTAACTTATTTTTCAAACTCAGAAATAAATACTCGCCAATTACTAAGTTGAGTCTCTTGTATTTTTTGATCTTCTAAACCAGAGTAAACCAATGTCGAAAGATGGTTTGTAGCTGGTTCTAAATCACGCCAATAGCGTAATCCCTTTATCATGTCTTGATTGAATGTTTGAGATGATTTTATTTCAACTCCGTGCAACTTGCCTCCAGAACTAAGCAGTAAATCTATTTCATTCTGGTGATTATCACGCCAGAAGTACGTCCTTACATTTTTTCTAGTATTCTGATAATTTTTTTGAACTTCTGTAATGACCAAATTCTCAAAAATTTGACCATAAGCATAATGAGTCATCAAGTCAGTAGTCGAGTTAATCTCCAACAAGTGACAAAGCAGTCCTACATCATAAAAATACAGCTTAGGGCTCTTGATTGCTCGTTTTCCAAAATTTTTAAAATAAGGCTGCAAAGTATAGATAATATAACTTGCCTCTAATACACTCAGCCAAGATTTAATAGTTTTATAACTAACCCCAACGTCATTGGCTAAAGAAGAAAAATTGACTAACTGCCCCACTCTACCCGCAACTAGTTGCAAAAACTTTTGAAACTGACTCAAATCTCCAATATTTTTAATTTGTCGCACATCTCTTTCTACATAAGTAGCTAAATAATCTCTATAAAAATCTTGAGCATTAATTTTTTTAACCAGAGGTCTAGGATAAAAACCTCGCAAAATACTGGTGTTTAAATCCAAAAATTTATGCCTATATTGGCTTTGCTCAATTTCTGGAATAGATAGTGGCAGTAATGTAAAATTTGCTACTCTACCTGCCAATGACTGAGAAATATTCTCAGAAATCGCAAGATTTTGTGAACCAGTAATCACAAACTGTCCATCTATTTTTTGTTCATCAACCTCGACTTGTATATACGACAACAAATCTGGAAATCTCTGAATCTCATCAATTACCATTTTTGAACCTGAGCCAATTTTGAGAAAACTTTTAGGATCAGACTTCGCTCGAGCCAATGTATCCAAATTTTCTAAATTCACATATAAGTATTTGGCGAATAGTTTCTTGCAGATACTAGTTTTTCCAGACTGCCGAGGCCCAGTAATCGAGATAACTGGGTATTTCTGAGACAACTCGAGCACCTTTTTTGCAATTGATCTTTGTATCATGAGCTGATTCTATCTTGTACAAATTAGAAGTTCAAGTACTAATTTGTACAAATTTGCAGGGCGGGAAGGATTCCACGACTCGCCTTATTAATATATTTTATTAAAGATGGCTCGCATGCATTACCCAGGAGCTTATTCTGCTTCGCAGAACTCGCTCTTGGCGGCCGTCCTGCGGACACTAGGCAGGAGCGTTGCTCTCGCCGTCGGAACCTAATGCTTCGCATGATTAGCCTCGCATGGCTTGATCATTCTCCACCACAACAAAAATAAAGATCCCGGTCGAGATCTTTATTTTTTGCAGGGCGGGAAGGATTCGGTCACCGGTTCGCTCTGTCGTTCGTCACGAAGCTTCTCAAGTTTGAGAAGCTTCTACTCACTCGATCGCGCCCGTCGACCCCGCCTCGCAATATGGGCTTTCCATTGCCCTATTGCTCCGGCATTCGAATCCTTAATCTATTATAAAAATAGAGCTATACATAGCTCTATTTTTATAATGCAGGGCGGGAAGGATTCGAACCCTCACGTGAGGTTTTGGAGACCCCTATGCTACCATTGACATTACCGCCCTATTTTAAAACAAACAGAAATACGATTCCGATTTGCTAGCAAAATTTTATCATAACTCCTCATCTAGATAAACCAACCCTTAATAAAAACTCACATCGGATCCCCAGCGGCAAGCCCATGGTACCACTAGATACCCTCCGCCTAAGGCGGAGTGACCTTGCTAACGCGCGGAATACTCATTCACACCCAGCTAAAGTCGGAATGCTCTTTTGCTGACGCAACCGTGTGAAGCTCACCACCAGGCTTAAAAGCCTGGCGTTCTCTGCCTAGGCTTATAGATTTTAAACTCGCTAGATGCTAAATTAATTAATAGAATAAAAGGTATTAAACCCCAGGGCAAGCCCTGGACTCAATATTCCAAGGCAAGCCTCGGGGCATTAGACCATAAAGTTTTAATAAATATATCAATACTCATCAAGTCCAATATCGGACCCCAGGACTCATCAAGTCCAATATCGGACCCCAACAAAATATGTCTCAACTTTTTGATCCCGTATTAGAAAAAACCCTAATAAAAGACAAAAAATACCTTGAGCAAACAACAATCCCCATCATTACAGTTTCTTCAACCTACCAAGAAGACCTCAAGGGTTTCTATAATTTGCCGGAAATAGATACTAGTAACGACATTGTTTTTTCTCGGGCTCATTATTCCATGGCCCTAGCTACAGCTGTTCAAGCTTGGGGTGAAAAAATTAACCCTAAAAAAGCTTGGGTGGTTGACCCCACCAACTACGTTAAAGCTGATGATTGGCTCAGCATTCAGCTAACTGAAAAAATTGGGAAAACTCTTGCAAGACTGCCAATTTTAAAACGACTCAAAGACTTAGTTGACAAATTTGGGCGCAAAAAACTGCCAATTCTTGATAGTATTGGCCCTCCTTTGGCTTATCTTACCCAAAACATTAAAAAACCAATTCTCTCTTTTCATATCGCCACTGGCAACATTCTGATTGAACAAAATAAAACAATTTTTCAGATGGTAACTGACCCCCACATCAGAGAAGACTATCTTCTCCACGCTGACAACCCCCGGCTCACCTATTTAGTTTTTGACCAAAATACTAAAACAGAACTGCTAGAAAAAGCCAATTTAATGGACAAAGCAGTTGATCCGAATCAGGTCATTGTCACTGGCCCACCAGTTGACCCACGAATTATCGCAGCCAGAAAACAAAAACAGCCTTGGAGAAGCGGTCAACTTAAATTATGTCTGACTACAGGTGGCTTAGGCACCAATAAACCAGAGATTAAAACACTTTTAAATCAACTATTGCCAGAACTAAGAAAAAGACCAAGTCCCTATCAATTAATGGTTTACGCAGGCACTCATAACGATATTGCTCAGTTAGTTAAGAAAATGGCTCGAGAAAAACGGGTGGCAGTCAATGAAATTCATCCCAAGGACCCGGCCAAATTTAAACAAAGAGCCAAGGTTAGCTCTCCAAGAAAAAACCATGTCAACAAAGAACTTAAAGATAAAAAGCTTACCCTCATTTACCATCCGCAAATTGTAGACGCCAATGAACTACTAATCCGCTATGGCTTTCCTTGGGCTGACGGCTTTATTTCTAAACCTTCTGGAGATATGGCTTATGACGCTGTTGCTAGCGGTAGCTTTTTACTAACTCTTAAAGAATGGGGCGAGTGGGAGCATAATATTAGAGAAATCTTTGAACAAAAGAGTATTTCCAGGCGAGCCAATATTGATAACATTGTTACCCAGCTTGAAACCCTGAGAGCTGCTCAAGGCAAATCTCAGTCATGGATTGAACAAGCAATGAATCACGCTTTGTCTATCGACAAGCTTTTTATCAAGGGAGTGAAAAATATTCTCAAAGCAGTTAAATAAAAAGTGTTAAACTCCAGGGCAAATCCTGGACTTAATATTCAAAGTCAAGCCTCGGGGTATTACACCATAGAATTTTAATAAATCTACAAATTTTTCCTAAAAAAACATAAACTGCTTGAATTCGCTTCAATTTCTTCTGTACTTTGTCTTGAATTTACTTCAATTTCTTCTGTACTTTGTGCGGAGTACGCTTGTTACAGCGAGAACAAAACTTCATGATGGGGAAAGTTCCCTCACCTGTAGTTTGTTTCTTGAGCTGCTCGTTAACTTTATTGTAACTGGTGACGTAGTTAAAAACGCCACAAGCTGTACAAACTAAGCCAATATTTTCTCTGGGTCCTTTTTTTGCCATAAATTCCTCTTTTTAAAAATTTAAATTTCAATATATGCAACAAGATCAGTATTTTAACATTAAATATCTATCAAACCAAGATGAGCCAATGGTGAGATTCGAACTCACGACCTACGGTTTACAAAACCGTTGCTCTGACCAACTGAGCTACATTGGCATTTCGGTTTTCCTTCATCAAACTATTTATAAACCAAATTTCACTAATATAAACCAAACCTTACTGTTCACTTTTTGTATTCATTTTATAAACAAAATCCCTTTGCAGAAAATCTCTTACATTATACCATTTTTTAAAATAGATCTTTAAAAAGTGAGAAAAAATCTCTAAAAAAGTATATAAAAACTTAGTCTAATTGAGCCTAAGGTGAGATTCGAACTCACGACCGCCATCTTACCAAGATGGTGCTCTACCCCTGAGCTACTTAGGCTTTTGCCTCCATTCCATTAACAATCTCTGCTCTCATTATTCTCAATATCCAACCCTACTATTATATAAATAAAAAAAATTCTGGCAATCAGTGCCAGTTCTTTTACTTTTTTCTTAACCACCAGGTGTGAGGGATAATCTAACTTTCCCGCTAAAAAGCAAGTGGGTAGGAAGTCAACAACTCCACGGAGCTGCCAAACAATCCATAAACCCTTTTAAGAACTGTTCAGGAAAAATTTATTTCTCCCTCACACCTGACTGTTAAACAACGATTGTCTAGTTCAATTATAAATCAATCGTCAATGTTTGAAAATCACAAATAATCATCTTCCATCAAACCATAATAAAAACATAGGCTAAATTACCCGAATAAATTCGCAAATTCGTATTAAATAAAAGGTATTAAACCCCAGGGCAAGCCCTGGATTCAGTATTCCGAGGCAAGCCTCAGGGTATTAGACCATAAAGTTATAATAAAACTATAACTCTTTTACCCAAGATTTAATCTTTTTACCGTATTTTTCTTTTTCAAAGGCAAATTTAAGATGAGCTTTGAAATAATTTTCTGGATCACCTGTTGTCATCCAGCGACCTTCGGTCTTCTCCACCAAAACTTTTTTATTACGAGCGATCTGAGTAATAGCATCAGCAGTCCACAACTCCTCATCTTTACCAGTATTATTTTTATTTAAAAAATCAAAGATAGAGGGTTTAAGTAAATACCGCCCATAAGAAACAAGATTTGAAGGCGCATCTTTTGGCTCTGGTTTCTCAACAATGTTGTCCAGCTCCTCTTTACTCCCTTCCTTAAAGCTAATAATGCCATACTTACTCACAACTGACGAATCAACTTCTTGTGACATAATAATTGCTTCAGCATCAGGATTAGCTTCATAAGCATCAACCAGAGTTTTAACATCACCAGGATTGCCAAAAACAACATCATCACTATACATCACTAAAAAAGCTTCTTCCTTATTAACAAATTTTCTAGCTGAAGCAACTGGAGAACCATTGCCATAAGGCAGACTTGGGTCTTGGGTAATAACTACAATTTTTGGATAGTTTAAAACATGCTCAACCGGCTTATAGCGATCTGATTTTCCTTGAACAGCCAACTGTTTTCTAATTCGATTAACGCCATTATTAAAATAGTCTTGATAAATTGGTTTTCCCTCGGGGGTTGCCACAATAATTATTTCTTCGATACCTGCTTCAACACATTCTTCCACCATAAACTGCATTATTGGCTTATTACCCAAAGGTAGCATTGCCTTGGGTATGGTTTTGGTGATCGGCAGATAACGGCTAGCAAACCCTGCGTCAGCAATAATAGCTTTTGTAATTTTTTTATCAGAGTTATTTGACATGTTATTTGACATAGAGGTTAGCTGATTAATAATTCAGTGGCCATTAGTATACTATCACGAAACAAACGTTGCAAAACCGATAGTAAAAAGAGACAAAAAATTGTCACCAAAACAAATTATTGATACCTCAATCAAGTATTCTTTTTTTGATAATTTTGCACAAAAGGTATTGTCTAAGTACCAACCACCCGGAGAAACCACTTGACGTTTGACTTGATTAACTAGTATTCTGGTAGATAGTGTTGAAATTCAAACAAAACTTAAACAATTTCAGTAGCTCGTTCAACATTCCTCTTCAAGCAGTTTATGGGGGGCTTGTTTTTATAACTCTATTGACCTCATTTTTTTTCGCTAATGCTGCATTCCAGACAAATCAAGATATTAGACAACAAGCTCAAATAGTTGATCATGGTGGCAGCTGTGGCGATAGTTTATGCAATCCTGAAGAAAATCTTTTAAGCTGCCCTCAGGACTGCTCTGAAACTGATATATGTCAACGCTCTGGTGGTGAATGGAAAGAATTCCCTAATGCGTGTGCTGATAGTTGTGAATTTGCTGCTAACCCCAATCTTATGTGCGCCACTGTGATGACTAACAGCTGTGATTGCGGCCCTGATAAATGTTGGGATGGCGAAGAATGCGTGACCAATCCTAATTTCTCTTGTCTCGATTATCAAACTGATTTTAATCACGACTGCGTGATTGACTATGGTGACTATTATATTTTAATTAATCAACTTTATGCTGAAAATCCAAATCTTGAACAAGATGTAGCTAAACAGGAAAATCATAACTTAGCTGCAGGTTCAGATGGCAAAGTTGATATTTGGGACTATTCTCTGTTGCTCCTAGAATGGGAAAGTCAAAATTAGCTATTAATCATGAAGCATTTAAAAAAAGATCTGTCTAAATTTAAAGATTTAACTTTTGGCGGCAAACTATATGTCATTACTGCAATTGTTACTGTTTTTGTCTTTAGTCTACTTGCTGTTTCTTCTGTATTTCTGCAAAAAGAACTCAGAAAAAGCCAGGATTTAAGAAAAGAAGCCTGGAATGAAGATGGTGTAGTTGAGCTTTATGCTCATCCGGGAAAAAATTTTGGTTTTGATAACAATAAGTCAGCTCAAATCGATTTTCAACTTAATACGCATGGTTTAGCGGTTAATTCAGCCCAGCTTAGTTTCAAACTAGTTAGAACTTCGGGTGATACTGGTAGTATTTTTAGCTATGACCTACTCCAGCTCAAAACAAATGAATCAGCTTATACAATAGTTAAGAAAAAAATCGAGCAATGTTCGGACGCAAACGAATGCTTTGAAATCAAAGCTTTAGTGACCAATAAAAATCCTCTGCAACCTATTGTCAGCGATCAACTCAAAACAATTTTTTCACTTGAATTTCTTCCTCAGGTTGCTCAGAAATCTAACTTCAGTTTAATTTTTGATGATGAATCTTATGCTGTTAGGGATGAGGATTTCCAAGATCAGCTTATTCCAGAAGAAGATTATACTTTTAATGTTACCACCTCAAATCAAGTTTGCACTACTCCTCAAGGTTTTGATGCTACTTCTCTAAATTGTGGAGAAAACCAGCAAGCTGATGTCAATTTTTCTTGGTTACCTCCTGTCGAAGTCGGAGAAGCAGAAGACACATATTATACTTTTCAATTAGCTAATGACCCTGATTTCGGACTGAATGGATACAGCCAGCTAACTACTTATTCTGCCAATGCAAATGAGTTTGGTTTAGAAAATTTAGATAATGGCACTTGGTATGCTCGAGTGAGAGTGGGGACAAGTCAATCATGTCTCGCCCCAAGCGATTGGTCAGAGATTAAGGAGTTTAGCGTTGACTGCCCTGGCCTACCCCAGTGTAGTATTCCTAATAATCTTACTTTAGAGTATGCCAGCTGCACAGATAATAATTTAGGCAATATTACTCTTACTTGGCAAGATATTGATCCTGAAACAACAGATATTAGCTACGAGTTGCGATTGAGCCGCAACTCTAACCTCTCAAATGCTTCTTATGTTACCCTTGAAGAGAGTTCTTACTCCAGCGAAACACTTGATTCTGGAGACTGGTATGCTCAAGTACGCGTTAATGATGCTGATAGCTGTCAGCCAAATGAAAATTGGTCAACAACTCTACAATTTAATATAGATTGTGTACAAGATCAGGCTTGCGAATACATCTACCACAACAATTGGGGTGAATGTATTGAAGGTTGGCAAGAACAAACTTATGAAGTGATTGGCGAAAACTGTGAAAATCCCACCTGGAGCAACTGGCATCGACCTTGCATGATGCAATGCCAGTATAAATGTGATGCTTGGGGAGAATGCCCTGATGACAATATTCAAACCAGAGAATGTCGTGCCATTAACAAACCATGCTGGGACTATATAGAAGATAACTACGGAGAGACGTATGTAGAAGAACAATACTGTGAAGTTGATGATTATAATGATCTCAAATTTGACAGCTATGAAGATTGCTGGTTTGGAAATTCTAATGGCTTATCAACCTACATCACCTGGTCTTCTCAGGATTATTCTCAAGTAAGCTGGATTGACGTTAGCAATAACAAAGACTTTACCAACTTCGCTCATAAGAATGTTGAAGGAGCGCAGATCATTGAAGACGGCTACAAAATTACAGACGGCCTAGGATTTAAATGGGCTGGTACTGATGATGATTTATATTTCAAACCAGAAACTGTTTACTATGCCCGCCTCTATTACTCTACTGATGGAGAAAGCTTTGGTCATAGTAGAACCGTCAGCTTTAGACAAACTCAGTGCAAAGATGCTGATGCTGGTACAAGTCTCTGTAATGAGAGCTGTGAGAATAACAATGACTGCACCCAAGGCTTATTCTGTCATGAAGGTAGCTGTCGCCTTCCACAAAATCCAGAAAGTGAAATTTGTGTAGATCTAGACAGCTTGCGGGGTTGTGCTGAGTGGTGTGCTGATGATAATGAATGTCAGGATCAATATATCTGCTGGTATAACTATTGCCGCAATCCTAACAACGTTGATATTACTGTTACCGATGAAACTAGTATCTCCCTTTCACTTGATAGGGCTAGAGAAACTAGTTGTGTTGATTGGGACTACGAAACCAAAGATGAATATCAATATGTTTACTATACTCCTGCAACATATACTCCAGTTCAGTTAACAACCACCAGTTACGATGCTGAGTTTACTAAAGGTGGCGAAATAATTTACACCTCTGCAACTGACGACTATGAAATAGTGGGCTGCAATCAATTTTGCCAAAGCAATCGTAATTGTGAATCCAACCATCGTTGCTATCAAGGCAAATGTCGCTTGGCTGCTAATCCCGAAAGTCCATCTTGCTCTACTACTAAAGGAGGTCTTGCTGAGAAGAATGACATCGAACCAACCATACCACCAGCCAACGACGGTTCAAGTGATTCAGCAGAGGTTAGTGAAGAAGATGGAGTTGACTCTAATTCAAATATTTCTGATTCAAACGCTGATGAAGATGGAAGTCAGGACGCCCAAGACATTGCTGCAGAAACTGCCTGGGATGCACTTAAACAATACTTAGAGAGCAAAAACTTGTCTCTTCCACTTCTGATTGGTGCTGGATTAGCTGGATTGATCTTATTAATCGGCTTAATCTCATTGTTGTCTGGTTCTGGTAAGAAAAAGCGGCCAGCACAAAATTTAGCCGATCTAGAAAAAAATCAATTTAAAAATCTACAGAGCAAACCTAGCTCAAAGCAGTCTAAACAAGCTTCAAAACAGTCTAAACAAGCTGCGGGCAATGCTGCCACTATCAAAAGCGCTCCCACTATCAAAAGCCTAGATCAGTCAAATGAAAAGCCAAAACAAAACAACATCGCCCCTCCTCCTTCGAGCATGATCAACCGCCTCAAGGACAAAGAGATCAAAAAACCTAAAAAGTAGTTCCAGAGTAAGCTTAATTGGCGTTTTTGCTTTTCTCCTACACAGATCTAATATTTCTGATAAAATAGTACTTCTGAAATGAAGTTTATTAAGCGATATATCCAAGAAGTAATCCAAGAAATTAAGAAAGTTTCTTGGCCGGACAAGGAACAAACTATTAATAAAACAGTTTTGGTGATTGTTGTAAGTGTGTTGGTCAGTATTTATATTGGCGGCTTAGATTTAATACTTCAACAAGCAATGAAGCTTTTACTTAAGTGAGGCTAATTTTTGACTTTTAGTCCAGTTTCAGTTATCTTAATAAGCTCATTTTCACAGATAGTCAGAATAGTAAATATTAATCACAAACAATTAATCAAAAAACGCAAACAATTAATCAAAAAAACATGGCAGACAAAGACACTCAAACTAATCAAAATAAAACAAAACCAGAAGATTTAGAACAAGAAGAAAAGGTTGAAGTCCCTGAAGTTCAAGAAGTGGAAGTTGACGAACCCAATATCATTCGCATTGCCAAAGAAGACAATGATAAGGCTCATTGGTATGTTGTTCACACTTACTCTGGCCGAGAAAATAAGGTTGCTGAAACTTTGAAGCAACGCGCTCAAACATTAGATCTAGGAGATAAAATCGTTAAAGTTCTAATTCCAACTAAAGAAAAAATTCAGATTAGAAAAGGTAAAAGAAAGACTATTAACGAAAAAATTTTCCCTGGCTACATGATGGTCAATATGGTTTTAGATGATGACGCTTGGTTGGCAGTTAGAACTACTAATGGTGTTACTGGTTTTGTTGGCACTAGCAGCAAGCCAACCCCTCTACCACGTCATGAGGTAGAAGCTATCCAAAAATACATGCAGCAAAAAGCTCCTCAATATAAAGCTGAGTTTACTGAAGGAGAGGCTGTTCGTATTACTGATGGACCATTTAATGACTTCTTGGGAACTGTTAAAGAAATTGATGAAGATAAAGGACAAGTCGAAGTTTTAATTAATATTTTCGGTCGAGAAACTCCGGTTGAACTCGACTTTTTACAGGTTGAAAAGGTATAAATTTAAGATAAAATAAGCACCTATGCCAAAAAAAGTAATGAAAGTCCTCAAGTTAAATTTGCCAGCTGGCGCAGCTACCCCCGCTCCACCAATTGGACCAATCCTTGGCCAAGCTGGAATTAACATGATGGATTTTATTAAAAAATATAATGACCGCACTGCTGATAAAAAAGGTCAGATCATTCCTGCTGAAATAACTATTTATCAAGACCGTTCTTTCACTTTTGAACTCAAACTCCCTCCTGTTTCAGCTTTAATTAAGCAAGAGATTAATCTTAAAGAAGGTAGTCATGAGCCAAAAAATGATATTGTCGGCCAAATAACTATGGAGCAAGTAAAAAAGGTAGCAAAAAAGAAACTCCCGGACCTTAATACAGATGATATTGAAGCGGCTATGCAAACTGTTATTGGCACTGCCAAAAGTATGGGAGTTGAGGTTAAATAACAATTTTAATAACAATTTTAGATCAAGATTATGGGAACACAACGCAACACCGATATGAGCATGAACCAAAGCCAAATTAAGACAGTGGAGGTTGATGAAGTCAAAAAACAAGCAAAGTCCACTAAAAAAACCGCGGTTGTTAGTGCTAAAAAACAACGCAGTAAAAAATATAAGGCTGTCAGAGCTAAAGTAGACAAAACTAAAAAGTATGATCCTTTTTCAGCTGTTGAGTTGGTTAAAAAACTCTCTTATTCAAAATTTACTGGCACCATCACTGCTCATTTGGTAGTTAGGGACCAGGGTTTATCACGCGCTGTCGAATTCCCTCACTCTACTGGCAAGAACCTAAAGGTTGAAATTGCAAGCGAGAAAACTTTAAAAAAGATTGAAGATGGAAATATTGATTTTGATGTTTTGGTAGCAGAACCAGCTTTAATGAGTAAAATCACTAAATATGCACCAATTCTTGGACCTCAGGGTTTAATGCCCAATCCAAAAAATGGCACTCTTACTCCTAATCCAAAACAAAAGAAAAAGGAATTGGAGTCAGGTAAACTAACTTTAAAAACTGAAAGAGAAGCTCCCCTAATTCACGTCGTTATCGGTAAAACTGATATGGAAACTAAAAAGATTGTTGAAAATCTTAAGGTCTTGATCAGCAGTTTCAAAAACAAACTGATTAAACTGAGTCTCGCTGCCAGCATGAGCCCCGGCGTTAAAGTTGAGTTTAAAGAGACGGTTGAAGCTTAATACTTTTTTAGCCCCAACAATCCCCCCAATTTCCAGAAGAATGCATTCTGCATACATGCTAAAAGCATTATATTAACTATTCTTTATCTCTAATTTTCTGATTAACCATCTTAACAAAGTCATCCACTTTTAGCTTTTCCTGCTTTTCCTGCTTTTCCTGATCTCTCATCCTCACTGTCACCTCACCATTTTCTTGCTCCCTATCACCCACAACTAACATAAACGGCACTCGCTGCACTTCAGCATCACGAATCTTAGCTGACAAGCGCTCGCTGCGTTCATCGACTTCAACTCTAACTCTATTTTGGTGAAGCTTGTCTTTTACCTCATTGGCGTAATCAATATTGCGGTCAGTAATTGGCAAAATAACCACCTGCAGCGGAGATAGCCAAGCAGGGAAATTACCAGCTGTATGTTCAATTAAAACGCCCATAAATCTTTCTAAAGACCCTAACAAAGCCCGATGCAACATAAATGGTTGCTGACGCTCGCCATTTTCATCAACATAAGTCATATCAAATTTCTCTGGTAGATTGAAATCAATCTGAATCGTGGTTAGTTGTTGTTCTCTTCCTAAAGCGTCTTCATACATAAAATCAACTTTTGGACCATAAAAAGCAGCTTCGCCTTTTATTCGCTCATAATCCATCCCCTCAGCTTTCAAGACTTTTTCTAAAATTTCCTCAGCTAATTTCCACATCTTGTCCTCTCCCATGTGTTTGTCTTTATCAGCTTTATCTCGAACCGACAAACTAATCTTAGGATCAGTAAAGCCAAATTTGCTATAGATAAATTCAGTTAAATCAATCATTTCAACCAGCTCAGCTTCAAGCTGATCGGGTGTACAAATAATATGGGCATCGTCTTGCGTGAAAGCGCGTGGTCGCAAAATACCATTTAGCTCGCCTGATTTTTCATAGCGGTAAACAGTGCCCATTTCTGCTAATCTTACTGGTAAATCCCGATAACTATGCAGATCAGAATTGTAGATTTTTACATGACCAGGACAGTTCATTGGCTTGAGCATGTACTGCTCGTCGTCAATTTTCATTGGCGAATACATTGATTCACGATAAAAATGCCAATGTCCTGATCGCTTCCATAAATCTAAATTAGCAATGTGAGGTGTAGAAACCGGCTTATAACCTCTGTCCATATAAGTATCAAAAGCAAAATCCATAATTTCTTTGCGAATGATAGCCCCATTTGGCTTATATAAAGGCAAGCCCTGACCAAATTCTTCATCAAACAAAAATAGCTTCATTTTTTTAGCAATTTTGCGATGATCTCTTTTTTCTGCCTCTTTTAGTCTCCATAAATACTGTTCTAAATCTTTAGGATTAGAAAAAGCTGTGCCATAAATACGAGTTAGCATCTTGTTCTTCTCATCACCGTGCCAATAGGCTCCAGCGATATTCAATAATTTAAAAGCTTTAATTTCGCCTGTGGATTTAACGTGTGGACCTTTGCATAAATCAATGAAAGATTTAATGTCATTCCGTTTAATTTCATTTGCTTCAGTCTCTGTTAAATATTTTTCATCAGCTGCCACTTCAATCTCCCTTCCCATTAAATAAACTGTAGCTGGCTCTTTAGTGGCTTCAATTGCGCCCAACCATTCTTGCTTATATAGATTGTCCGCAAATACTTGCCGAGCCACACCTATAGCTATCTCAACCTGCTTTAGCACTAAATTTTTATCAATTATCCTTTGCATTTCAGCTTCAATTGCTGGCAGCATTTTCTCTGTCAATTTAAAGTCTTCTGAGCTATCAAAATCAAAATAAAAACCATCATCAGTAGCTGGACCCATAGCCATCACAACTTTATCTCTGCCATAGAGATTATGCATTGCGCTGGTTAAAACATGTTCTGCTGTATGACGCAGTCGGTGTAGTTTATCTACTTGGTTTGATGATGAGTTTGACATAATGGCCTTTCTCTAATTATTATCTTTGTTTTTATTTTTATGTAAAGAATGGTCGATTCTGTTTATTAAAACTTTATGGTCTAATACCCCGAGGCTTGCCTCGGAATATTGGGTCCAGGGCTTGCCTCATAATATTGAGTCCAGGGCTTACCCTAGAATTTAATACCTTTTATTTATAATTTTTACCATTAAAAAAACCTCCTTTTTTAGGAGGTTGATTGCTATTACCATACAAACCACCCTCCAATTAGGAGCTAGTAGTAGTGCTGGTAACGACAATTAAATTATTTTTCACAATGAATTTGTATTATATGTCAAAAACACTTTTTTAACAAAGTTGGTCGGTTCTGTGAGGAAGAGTGTGGTTACACCCCAGACAGCTACTTGAGAAGGTGAATCCGTACGTGAAGAGCGGATTAAGATATAAATCGCAATATAGTATTTAATTTTGTTTCTAACAAATTTCTCTAGTTTGTCAAAAGTTTCGATCTGAGCTATTTCATCTTTCCAATCATCTTTGAACCTACCAAAGAATGATTCTTGTCCTGGGTTGTGAGTGGGCGTCCCGGGGTTTGAATATGATAACCTGGCAAACTCAAGTCCTGCCTGAACATACTGG
>JAYEJP010000058.1:0-2947 GCA_034660615.1 Patescibacteria group bacterium | reverse complement strand
TTTCATCCCCTTCGAATCGGCGACCCACGATGCAGAGCATCGGGGAATACTGGATTCAGAATCTGATTTCAGCCGAACACACATCTTAAAATCTCTAGTCTATTTCGAAGACGCCGAACCCCAACCGATGCCTAAAATGCATAAAGAAATTAAATGGAGTGAGGTTAAAAAAGAAATTATTAAAAAAGTGAAAAACTTTTCCTTCTAACTTACCTCACGCGGCACCCCGAGCTGGACTGTGTTAGAACTAGCTGCCTAGCTTTCACCTGACATCTGATTCAACCTGTCTCTGAGTAAGACTATTGTTTCTGGCTTTAAGGTCTGACGAATAGCTTTGAATTTTTTATAGTCAAGCAAAAAATTTAGATCCTGATCAATAATGGTTTGATTAATTTGATTTTTTATAAAACTTAGTAAAGTCTGCAGATAGTCATTAGCCTGTTTTCCTGTACGCTCCTCTATCACTGCTGTATTAATTTTAAAGCCGAGTTGCAAATAATAATGAATATCATATAAATCCCGGCCAGCAATTGACCCATTTCTCTGGTATCGATCATATAAAGCAACCAGCTTATGAGCAAACATTGTCTCTTTAGTCTGACAAATGGCAAACCGATTAATATCAGGTAACAACTTTTTTTCATGCTGGTCATTGTCAAAAGGGATATCAACTGCATCAATTTTAAGCGTATTTCTAGATTGAGGCGAAGCTTCATATTTCAAAAAATATTGGATCGTTTTTTGGCTCTGATCTTTGATCTCTAAATTCAGCTGCTTAAAAATCTCCTCCAACTCCTGTCTGACCTGCGATCTAATCTCCTTACCTTTTAGAGTAAAGTCTAAGTCAACACTAAATCTGTCTAAATAGCCTAGCATACTGGCGCAAGTATCACCTTTAAAAATTAAATTTTGAGCTAGAAAATTATTATCAAGAATCTTAATTAACACTCTGAGTAATACAGACTTATGAAGAGCTTGACGCTGATCGCTAGCTAACATAGCCAATCTCCTGTTGATACTTTTTAACTTTATCAAAATTGATTTTTTGACGACGATCAAAGTGGTATTTGGAATTGTAGTAAAGCATATCAGCTACTGCTCTTTCTAAATCAGCCTCAAAATGATGATTGATATCTTTTACCCCTGTGGTGTTGTGCAGATATTTATCTTTAAGCTGTCTTGACTTATAACACAAGTTGTTGATATCAAAAGTGGCTGTTTTTGAGCTAACAAAAGTTAAATATTTAACTTCCTGAAAAATTATTCCCTCTCTTGCTAATATTGTTTCTAACGATAAATAGGAATAAGTGTTTAGGTAAGAAAAACCCAAATCAACTGAATCTATATCATTAACATCAGTAGTGGCGTAAAAACCTTTATGAATTCGTTTCAATACACCCCGATCAACAAACCTTTTCAAGGTCATGTTGAGTGTATCTTGGTTCTCAATACCCCACAGTAAGGCTAAATCAGAGGCATGGAAAGTCTTTTTGTCCTGGGAGAGTAAGGCTTGATACTTGTCCATAGTGATAGTGATTAACTTATTGAATTATTGTTTGCTTAAAATATACACTTATGTATATTTTACTAGAACATCACCAATTAAATTTGTCAAGTTGTAATTAGTTGCAAGTTAAAAACGTTTAGATGATTTCTTAAAAAATACAATCGGGGTTCTACTTTTATGGGATTTTTTGACTTAATTTAAGTTAAGCCGACTTTTTCTTGAGGAAAATTTTACACTCCCCGAGCTGGTCTGTGTTCAAACCAGTTATGTCTAGAAAAATCTTATATAGAATCTATTTGTAAATCTCTACAGTTTGATATTCATCTAAAACCAAAATCATTGCATTGGAATTATTTTTCAATAATGCTAGCTTCTGCTCTTTGTTCTTTTTCTGATCCCAGTGGCAGATTGTCTGAATCGGTAAGATACCCATGCCATAATGAGTCGCTTTATCTTGCATGGTTAAATAGCTTTCTGAAACCATATAAGCTCCCATTGAACTGCCAATATACACTTTATCTTGCAATTTATCTCTCAAACCCTCTAGCCTTTCATAGTAGGGTTCTAGAAGATCTGCTTTCCCACCAGCAACATAAAGGACATCACAATCGTCTATTCTCTCTAATAAGTGCTTGGCGTCTTTTGCTATCTGAAAATTTAGCCTCTTAGATGAATTTCTAATGATTTTTGGCTTATCTCTTTTGATAATCTTATCCTGTTTAGACTTTTCTCTAGAAAAATAGCAAAGTAATATCTTAACTTCTGACTTGTTAACAAATTTAGAAAAACAACTGAAAAAATAGTCGTTTTGCTTATTGTCTTGAGAGGTAGCACCTCCATGGAGAATTAATGTTGTCATATTTAGCCCAACTGGTAGATATCTTTCACACTCACTAAAACAGCTGCTTTAGCTTGTAGCCCTTTGTTCGCCTTCATTTGCTTAACTTTATCGACCCACTTACCTTTTTCTTGATAATCGGCCTGACCAACAAATTTATAACCTTCTTCCCAATCTTTACTCCAAACCGAGAGACAAACCCGCGGATCCCTTTTCAAGTTATTTGCAGTCATTTTCATGAAATTATCAGTGATAAGAATTTGGTCAGTATTGACTACCCTCGCCTCAGCCACAGGAATAACGTTAGGGCTACCATCTTCATTAACAGTAGCTAAAGCAATAGCTTCTTTTTCTAAGAGATTTTTTTGCGAGTCGTTTATTCGCATATAGTCTAATTATACAAAAAAAACTTACTAGTTTGACCATCCAGTCTGGGTTTTCCTTTTATAAGATTCTTTCTTGAGGGAAAATTTACGCTCCCCGGGCTGGATTCGAACCAGCGACCTTGAAGTTAACAGCTTCCTGCTCTGCCACTGAGCTACCGGGGATTAAAGAAGATTAAAAGAGCTTCGCAAAATTAAATTCCGAGGGTTAAAATCCTT
>JAYEJP010000057.1:0-15022 GCA_034660615.1 Patescibacteria group bacterium | reverse complement strand
AAACTATCAAGCTTCTCAAAGCGGCTTGGCTATGGGTTTAAAGACAAGGAGGTTTAGATTCGAAAAATGGCGCTTTCCTGTTTGCCACTAACAGTTTTTTTACCCCACTGTTTGCAATAGAGCCCTAAGGTAACAACTAATGGAAAAAAAGCTAACATAACGCAAATTATTTAAAAGAGGAGGGGAGAGGTAAAAATATTACTTATAGTAAAAGTAATATTCTGGATTATTTTAATATACAAATCAACTTTTAGATCTATATTGATAGATAAATATATAGAAATCAACCTATTGCTATAGTTACCCAAAATATGCTAACACAAACTTCCACCAATTTTAACTAGCCTCTATTTTTCCCCTTTATATCAAGTAAAGTATTATCGGCACCACTTTAGCAGCTTGATATAACTCCTGCTAAAAAATTTCCCGCTTTTTCAATCCTTTTTACTATTTTTTAAATAATTTTTTTTCTTTATTTTTATCACTTTCCAATTCTGCCGGCTGATTCAAATCTGAATGAAAGCTATGATGAATTTTTCTTAATTTTGGCCGAGTAACGTGAGTATAGATTTGAGTGGTAGCTACATTTTTATGACCAAGCAACTCTTGAACGTCTCTCAAGCCTGCACCATTATTCAGCAAATCAGTAGCAAAACTGTGGCGAATTGAATGCGGAGTAATCTCCACTGACAGATGTGCTTTCTTGGAGTGTTTCTTAACTAGGCGCTGCACACTTCTTGCAGTCAACCGCATTTCCTCTCCATCAGAAGTAATTTCTGGCTTACTCCCAGAAAACCTAATAAATAAAGGCTGCCAATGATCATCTCTAGAATTAAGCCATCTTTCCAACCAAACAGCAGCCCGATCGCTCAAAAAGACAACCCTTTGCCTGCGACCCTTGCCAATTACTCCAAATTCTTTTCGTTTTAAATCGATGTCATCACAATCTAGGTTTACTAATTCACTTACCCTCAATCCGGTAGAGAACAAAGTTTCCAAAATGGCTCTATCTCTTAGACCGATTGGCTTTGAAACTTTAGGCTGGGCTAACACTCTCTCCATTTCCTCAGCTGAGACAAAAGTCATTGGAGTTGATTCTGCTTTAGGCAAATCAATCTTTTCTGGGTGCAGAACCTTGGCGTCATTCTTAGTTAGCCACTTAAGCCATGATCTCAAAGCAATAATGTGATAGCTTTGAGTAGCCTTTGATAGTCTTTCTCCATGCTCATCCTCATACCGATTCAAAAACAAACGATATTTTCTCAAGATCTCAAGATCGAGCTGTTTTAAGTTATCATTTCCGTGTTTTTTAAACCAATCTATGAATCGTTGTAGGTAATGCTGATAATTGCGAATAGTGAGCGGACTTAAATTTCGCTCCACTTCAAGATGCTCTAAAAAATGAACCTTAGCTGGTTGGGGTAGAGTAGAGGTGGCCATAAATTGTATTCTTCTAAATTGGTCTATAAAATATCAAAAAATGACTATTTATTACATATAAAATCGCTTAAAAATACTATCAGATCTTAGCAGACATAATCAAACTCTGCTAAAATGACCCTGAAAATACTTTTGCCTATAAATCAATCTTTTTTTAGTTGTATTTCTCAATATAAAAGACCTCTCCCCTTGATTAATCACTAATTTACTAGGCTATTCGCCTCAGATCAGCCTTTTCTTACCAATCATCTACTCCAAGTAAAACTGCGAGTATCTTCATCATATTAAACAAATACTGAGAATTAAAGCTCCTCAGACAATTAATTACTTTAGCAGCAAGTTAAATTAAACATCCTATTTTTCAAAATGACAGAGTAGAGCTAAACAGCAAATCAATGTTGATGCTTTAGCTATTCTTAATTTATATTAAATAATATTAATATAGTTTTAAGCATACTTTCATATACTAAATTCCGACTATAAAAGTAAGACTATAAAAATAAATGGGTAAAGCATTAGCTTAGTTAACAAAAAGCAGAAAGCATAGCGCTCAGCAGCTTCACTTTTTGTAACTTAAAAATATTTAATAGTAAAACACTCATTTCAAAAACATTCAGCATGTCAATAATATTAGCCCATTGATTAGCTTGCAACTAATCACTATATACAAATTTAGCTTGTAACTAATCACTATATACAAATTTAGCTTGTAACTAATCACTATACACAAATCTTGTATAAAGTTTATGTCGCACATTTTTTTGGTACATTTTGACAAACATTTATTTTAAATTTTAAAAAAATTAACAAAAATGTTGTTTTTAGCTAAAATCATGTTCAATAGGCAAACAAATTCGATAGGCAAACAAAAAAAGAAAAAATAATATTCGATTACAAATAAAAAGTAAAAAACGATTATAAAATCGGGGATTAGATAAAATTAGATAAAAAAAGATAAATATAGCGAAATCTTAATAAAATATGCTTATTAATCATAGAAAGTTAGACTTAAATATTACCCCATACATCAATCTAAAGTTTCTATTAATAAAAAATCCCCCCTGGAAAACAACCCTCTTAAGCGCTCAAAAACGGCTTTTTATTGCATAAGCAGTATGGTTGATCATCCAAAATACACTAATTCAAAGCATTATTCTTGCATTTATCAAAAATTGACTCAAAAAATCAAAATAAGCCAAAAATACGCTAAAAAACAAATAAATAAAAAGTGGTGATAAATAACTAAAACAGAGAGATAGTATGAAGAAAAAAATAACTTAAAATAAAAAAAGTTATATTTTAAAGATATCAGCTGAAAATAAACAAAGAAAATAAAATGGATTTTAAAATCGATAAACTTAGCTCTCTTGACTATACGTCGCAAAAGTTATGTTGTGCGACATAGCACAAATTCAAAAACATGACTAAAGACAGAGGACCACTCCACTCCTATCCCTCAATTGAGATGAGGAAGCACTTTATACCAATAATGTAAATCTATTTTTAGCCTGGTAAATAGCACCTACACCCCAAATCTATCACTAACAACAATATTCCGCTTGCCAAAACCCCTATTCGGGTTATTTACACTTTAACCCCTAAAGCCACCCCAAGAACCCTTGAAGGACTATTCAGTACACACCTGGAGCTAGTTTTTAACCTGTAATACTACTCGGAGGAGTAGCCTGGAGCCCTTACTACTTAATTAGCCTGGTAGAAAGCTATTCACTTGTGTCAAAATGTACTCAATTGTGAAACAATGCTAGATATTCACCAAGCATAGAGATATTACTTAATGTCTTATATTGTGACTAGTTTTCCACATTTTTGCATAACAAACTATATCAAACCTAACTATATCAAACTATATCAAACCCTATTATTATAGGCTGCTAATTTTTTTACCACCTCTTCTCTGCTTCTTTGTCTAATTCTTTTTTTTGACTTCTCTAGCCTGGTTCTTTATAATTTATTTTCTAGTTCTGACGTATAAAATCTGTCTGATTTGTTTTTTTGTTCTTATTTATCGATTCATTACTAATTAATCAATTTTTTACTAACTTTTTTACTTAGTTTAATATTGCATAACATTTTTATTCTTTTCTGCTCCACACTCCTCTATTCTTGCATAATTCAAGCAAATATTTTCACGCCGTGAATAAAATTTAAAACAACATTCAAATTCACACGCTCCGACAAAAAAAATAAAAATATTAATATGAATAAAATCGCAAATTGATATTAGCTTAAAGGAGCTTATTTCTGAGGGGCAAGCCCCTCAGCGTTTTGTCCATTAGATATAGACAAAGCCTGCTCCCCTGTGACTAGGGGTATTAATCCCCAAGTCAGATCAAGGGAGATATCTCCCTTGAATCCCTCATTCTGATTTGTTCCCCTCAAGCAAGCTCGCGGGGTATAAATCATAATTAACTTACTTTAAGGGGAAAAATAAAAGAAACAAAAAGCCTAAAAAGGCTGCTACTAGCTTGTATTCAACCATTGTATTTTTAAAGAGTCTCCCTTTAAGAAAAGATTGCAACAAGCCTAAAATTAAATAGACTAAGCCGGTCACAAATAGAGATGAATGCCAAACTGGAATTAGTAAGAATGACAATAGTAGACTAAATTCAGCTAAAAAAACAGTGATCAGTAGCGAGTATTGCAATAATTCAACTGCAATAAAATCTTCCAGCTTAACTGACCACAAAGCCATAAATGCTAGTGGAAAATGAACCAAGCCAATTAATAGACCATTGCCCCAAAAAGGGAGGTTTAAAGAGAAAATTGTATTAGTTAACAGCAGAGATGTTAAAAGCGTGAAAAATAGGCCCACAGCGTGCGCAGCATATAAAAGTTGAATCGTTCTTGCTTTAGCTACTGAGTAAATATTTGCAGTTAAATATAAACCGTAGAGGCCAATGCCAAACAAAGCCAATATAGTTAATTGACTAACAAAATTTCTTGGCAGCAGAAAGTAAAAGAGAGCGACTGCACCAGCATATAAAGCCGGCAGTGGTACAATTGTCAACCGTTCGTGAAATTGAAGATCATCTGATAAAGCCCATGAAGAAATCAAGTAGACAAAAATCATGAAGATGCCGATTGCTAAAAATCTCCACTCTAGATTAATGTATTGAACTCCTGATAGAGCTAATGACAATAATATAGTAGATAATACAAACTTTTCTCTTCTTCTCATATTCTAAAATGATTTAAATATTTTCAATTGCACAATAAACTTCTTCGACATCTTCTTGTTCTCTTAGTTCATCAGCCAGCTCTGAAATTTTGTCTATCATCTTATCATCTTCAGGCTTAATTGGGATTGTGCACTTATACCCCTCTTCTTCATCGCGTTGAAACATATATTTAACACAACCCGGTGAACCTAACGACCCGCCAGCACGGGACAAAGAAAATCTTAACTCCGAAGTAGTCCTATTTTTATTGTCAGTCACTGCTGTAATTAAAAAAGCAACACCATTGGGACCAAAGCCCTCATATAGAACCTCCTGTAAAGGACCATTTTTACCTTTGCCCAGACCCGCATCAATTGCCCGGCAGATATTGTCTTTAGGCATATTGGCTGCTCTAGCCTTGTCTAAAATTGGTCTTAAAGCAGCGTTCTGTTCAGGGTTGCCAGATCCAGCCTCTTTGACTACCACTCTAATTTTCCGAGCAATTTGGCTAAAAATTTTAGCCCTTTTACGATCTTCTTTAGCCTTTTTATGCTTGATGTTATTCCACTTACTATGACCGGCCATATTAAACCTCTGTTAATTTGTTTGTAAGATTAAGATTATCTACTGCCTAAGTATCTCATAGCTATTTTATGCCAGTCAAATTAGCTTACATCAGTCAAATTAGCTTACAATAGTTTATTTTGATATATTTTGCATAACATTTATATATTAAGTAAGGTAATTTATTGGTTGACAAATCGCACAAAAATGATTATTCTTCTTCACTAATTCAACAAAATTTTGTAATTATTAAAAGCAACAATTAACAAACAATAGCAAATCAAATGAAAAACACCACTAATCTCGAGAGAAAAGCGATTAAAGCTGCCAAAAATCAAAATTGGAAACTTGCTATTGAACTTAATGAAGCAATTCTTCAAGAAAATCCCCGCGATATTAATGCTCTTAATCGGCTTGCCTTAGCTAATATGCAACTTAATCATCCTCGGCTAGCTAAACGAGCACTAAAAAAAGTTATTTGTATTGACAAACATAATAAAATTGCTAAAAAAAATTTGGCAAAAATCAGCAGCAAACAAATGGGACAGGTTAGATTCACTAAAGCTGATTACATTGAAGAACCAGGTAAAGCAAAAAATGTCCAATTAACAAGGCTAGCTAATGAAAAAACATTAGCAGATCTTAATCCAGGCCTGGAATGCTATTTAGACCCAAAAACATCATATGTTTCTATTTATCTGGAAGATAATAATCAATATATAGGAGCTATTCCAAAGGAAATATCGCAGAAACTAATCAAACTAATCAAAACAGGCAACGAATACCATGCTATTATTAAATCCTGCAACTATGACTGCTGTGTTGTCCATGTTAAAGAGAAAAAAGTTTCTACTGAAAATGAAAAAATGTGCTCTTTTGAAGTTGACGAAGACATTGCTGATAATTACATTTCTAAATTAACAGACAAATATAAAGTTAGAGATGATATCCCTTTAGAAATAGTTAGTACTGATGAAGACGTCGCAACTAAAAGCAGAAAATTTACTGATTTAAATTAATCAGAAAGACTTTGATCCGCTCCTAACAACAAAACTAAATCAGCTCGATATCTTGACAACAACTGCTTTTTTTCTTGGTCTTCTCCTCTTCCAACTGTACCCATTAGAATTCGGCTAATTGATGTTGCTGTTGACTGGCAGGAGTCTTTATTTGTGATAATTATCTGTGTCTGTTGTAAGTTAGAATCGTCACCATCAATTCTAATTACTCTGACACCCATTTTTTCAAAACTATCCCCTACTTCACCAGCTAATCCAGAAATAATGGTGGTATTAATTACTGCCACACTACAGTGGCCGTTGTCCAAAAGTGGAAAAGCTATGTCATTAATGTTCTGGGCAGATTTGTGTTGACTAAATTCAGCATTTTTGGCAAAAGCAAACAGCTCAAATAAACTCTGACGATCTTTAATGCTTAACTTATTATTAAAGATCTCGGCTCTGATTATTGATAAAATATCAGTTGGTTGTGTTAGCTCCTGTCCAGAATAGTGGATGACTTGCCTTATATTATTTTTTAACAACCAGCTATAGATTTTGTCTTTGTTTAAATTCTGATTTTTATCTGCAAACCAAGACAGCCAATCTTTGATCCTGCGTTTTTCTATTTCTTCGTCAAAAAATAGTTCTATTTCCATATCAAGAGATATTGGCTGAAAATGAACTGCCCCTGATTTTGGCTGAAAGCTAACTAGATAAATTTCTTCTAAATCTGCTCCAACACTTTCTGGTTCAAAAATATAATTGCTAGTACTTGATAAGCCAAAAACGTAAGGTAGTAGTAACCAAGCTATCACTAACATCATTGCTAACCCGATTAGGGCCAAAGTAATAAATCTACACATTTTTCCAACTTTTGATAAAACGACTTTTAAGGGTTTCTTCTTTCTTCTTCTAGCTGACATAAATAAATGCTCTTGCAATAAATTAATTCGCAAATTTGTATTAACTAATATGACCTAACCAACCTATGCCCTATTCTGATTTGTTCCCTGGAGTAAACTTACGGGGTGTAAATCAGAATCCAACAATTAATATAATAACCTAGTTTATGTCATGCCAAATAGATCAACTCAATTACCAGCTACTATTTCTTATTCCAAAGAAACAAACATTTTTATAGTTTTGGGGATGCAATGCTGCTAAGATGAATTTTTGAGCTAGAGTTAAAAAAAATTAGGCCTCTACTCTACTCCGACTTCAAAGCGAACAATTTTTGCTACTACCATTTTCTCACCAATCTTGCCGCTAACAGATTTAACATAAGTCTCAATAGTTATATTGGAATCTTTGATAAAGTCTTGTTCTAGTAGTTCAACAACGTTTCCTGGATTCATCGCTGTTACCTGCATAGCTAAATCCCTGACCATTGTTCTGAATTCCTCATTACGCGCAACAAAATCTGTTTCGCATTGAACTTGAACCAGTGCGCCAATCTTGCCGTTATTATGCACATAGCTGGCAACATATCCCTGGCCTGTTTGCCTATCCTGTTTCTTTTCAGCTCGTGATAAATATTTTTCAGCAATAAATTCCTTAGCCTTAGCCATGTCACCATCACTCTCTTCAAGAGCCTTTTTACAGTCTATAATCCTGGCACCAGTCTCTTCTCTTATTTTTTTTAAATCGGTCATTGAATAATTGGGCATATTCATCCTTATTAGTGATTGTTTTTAATCTTTTTAATTATAGCTGTCAATAAATCTTATTTACCCTCTTTTCCTGCAAGATAAGCTTCTCCCATTAACTCTACAATTAATTCTATACTTTTAACTGCATCATCATTAGCAGGAATAGCTAAATCAACATCTTGCGGATTACCGTTAGAATCAATCACAGCTATAACTGAAACCTTCATGGTTCTCGCTTCTGCAGCTGCCACATTCTCTCTCATAGGATCAACAATAAAAACAGCATCTGGCTTGGCCTTCAAACCACGCAGACCGTTAAAAAATCTTCCAAAACGGCTAATTTCTTTGCTGAATTGAGCTTGCTCATATTTGGTATAAGCATCGTAGTCACCACCCTCCATTTTAGCTTCCATGCTCTCCATCTTATGCAATGATTTCTTAACCTGCTTCCAATTAGTTAAAAATCCACCCAGCCATCTTGAAACGATATAAAACATTCCTGCTTCTTTAGCAACCTTTTCTACAACTTCTCTAGCTTGACGCTTTGTGCCAAGCATAACCACAGTTTTGTTATTCTTACCTAGTTTATAGAAGAAATTGTAGGCCTTGACTAATTGCTCAGCTGTCTTAGCTAAATCAAAAATATGAATGCCATCCTTTTCCGTATAGATAAACTTATCCATAGCCGGATTCCAGTTAGCCTTCTGATGGCCAAAATGGCATCCAGCTTCTAACAATTCTCTTAAGTCAATTTCAGGAGCTTTGTCCGGCAAAGTAGTTAAATCAATGTTTTTAGGTGTAACCTGCATATATGTCCTTGTTCTTTTCTAAGAAAAATTCTTAGAAAAACCTACTTTAGTCTAATCAGGACTACAGAAGTCAAACTAAAAATAGGTATAAATAAATAATTTCTTCTGTAAGAACGGCAGTATAGCACAAAACAAATCTCTAGGAAAGCAGGGCTAAGAAGCACAATTTTAAAAAACTATTTAATTAGCAGTTTTAAAGCATTTGCTAGATCGGCTGACAAGGGAGTTTCTATATTAACTTTTTTCTTTAGACCAGGATGAAAAAATTCTATCCAACTGGCATGTAAAAATTGTCGCGGACACCAAAGATTATCTAACTTGGGACGAGTCCTCCCGCTGTACAACTTATCTGCTACTAACGGATGACCAATATGGCGCATATGAACTCTGATCTGATGTGTTCTTCCTGTTTTAGGGAAACATTCAATTAAAGAAAAGCCTTGGTGATAAGAACTAAAATTTGGTTTTATTTTATTAAAGGATTTTTCCCCTATTTTTTGCTGCAATAACTCCCAATCAAATTTCTTAAATGTATTAATCACTCTGTAAAGAGTGGTGGCTTTTTTACCTCCGATATCAACCCAAAATTGACGACGATTAACCTTGGACCGACCAATAGGAACGTTGACTTGAGCTGAGTCGACCTTAGGACTACCATGGACTAAACACTGATACTTTTTATGTATTTGTCTTTGCTTAAATTGGCTCAGAAGATTTACTAAGCTTCCAGGATTTGTAGCTAAAAGCAACACTCCACTTGTATCTTTATCTAGACGATGAACCAAACCATTTCTCTGAGAAAAAATTTCTTTAGGCGTTCCATACTTATCATTAAAATCAGCTGGCACTAACTCTTCCCATTCAGACCTTATCCTTTTAGCATTTTCTTTAAGCCGATTTTCAAACCAGGACTGAATTGTCTCTTCTTTAACTGTAACTGCTTTATTAACTACAACTCCTGCTGGTTTATCAATAATAACTAGATCTTTGTCTTGATAAATTATTTGTATTTTCATCAAACAGCTTGAGCTACTTTTTTAGTGCAAAAAATTTAAGATCTTTAAAAGAAAACAGAGCCCTATTTGATCGTTTTAGCAATAGCCAAACACCAATTACAAATTGGGTTAGGTATAACCAAACATCAAGTTGTAGGTCTGCAACTACCAAAGAAGGAGTTTGTAAGAATGAAAGCAAAAACGAAAATAAAGAATAAATTAATAAAAAGCTAATAAATAAAAACCCAGTTTTGGCAGTTTTTTTACCACCCCGATACCACTCAAAAGTACGATAATTAAACTCAAGCCAAGTTAAGTATTTTCCAAAAATAAAATGAAAAGCAGCATAATAAAGTTGAATTGGATGTCTTTTTTCAAAAACACCAGGAAAAACTATTCCCCAAGGTAGCTCAGTACTCAGGCCAAAACGAATTCCTTCGAAAAAATAACCAATATTAATCCAAAGCAGACCAACTACTAAAACCTGAGCACAGAAATCCAAAATTTCAAATTGATCCCATTTATTTTTCTGAGCAAAAACCGTTAGATGCAGCACTGCTCCAATTAATACAAAAAATAGCTGACTTCCAGGTTTTTGAACAATGTTCAACCAATCTAATATATTCCAGCCAAAACTGGAAAAATTAAAAACAATAAAAGCAATTCTGCCTATTGCCACTCCAAACAACAATGACAGTAAAAATGCGTCAATGAGCTTTGCCTCTGAATAATGCTCCTCTCTGCCCCTTCTCCAAAAAACAAAAGCGGAGGAAACAAAGGCAATTACTTGAAAAAGATTGATTGTCCTGAGCTGGAAGCTACCAATTGTAAAAAGAGTTTGTAACATAAGATTGTTAACTTAATCAGCTTAAAAAGTGTGCCGCGGGTGAGAATCGAACTCACACGAGGGTTTACCTCATGGGTTTTTGAGACCCACGCGTCTGCCAGTTCCGCCACCGCGGCTTATTAGGCTTGACTAAAATTATTTTAATTTTCTTACCATATTGTATAACAGTCAGTTATTTTACCAATAGCCCTTGTCTTTTACCAACAAATGTTTCATAGTTATGTTGAATTATGATTACCCTCAGATCCTTCCTGGATCAAGCTCTAGCTGTTGACTCTATTTGGTCTGTTGTTTTTCGAGGTGCTATTTGGTTGGTAATCGCTGTGGTCATTCTTATCAGTACTGATAATCCCGACCCAGAAGCCTCAATCAAAAAACTGAAATCAAATCTTGGTTTTTTTGTGATGTTTATTATCTTATCCGGAGGGTTGATCTATCTGCTTTTTGGATTCACTCCTACTCTCTCAGCCAGTGCCAGCTTTTGACACATCCTTTGAGTTAATAATAAGTTGAGCAAAATAGTGAAGCTCTCCGGGCTAAAGCCCGGCGTTCTCTGCCAGGCTTATAGAAGGTTAGCGTTGCATTTCCATACCGTAAAATCTAATCCTATCACCACGGAAGAATAGTTCAACGTCACCAAGAGGTCCGTTTCTATGCTTTGATACCTTGACTGTCACCTGCTCCTGAATATCATCATCTTTGCGGTATAAAAACATCACAACGTCAGCATCCTGCTCAATTGATCCTGATTCTCTTAAGTCTGACAACTGCGGTTTCTTTTCTCCACGATTTTCAATCGCACGAGAAAGTTGAGACAGAGATAAAACTGGAACTCTTAATTCACGAGCAATATTTTTTAACCCTTGAGAAATTTCCCCAACCTCTTGAACACGATTGTCTCTTGTCCGACCATGAGCTAATTGCAGGTAATCAACAATAATCAAATCAATATCATGTTCTGCCATCAATCTTCTCGCCTTTGTTCTCATTTCATAAATGTTTAATCCCGGAGTATCGTCGATAAATAAGGGAGCTTCTGCTAAAATTCCCATTGCATCTGACAGTTTTAAAAAATCCTGCTGGTTAAGACGACCGGTTTTCAATTTCCAGGCATCAATATCAGCCTGATAAACCAATAAACGATCAACCAACTCCTCTTTACTCATCTCCAAAGAGAAAAAGCCAACCTTCTTATTATTAACTACACAAGCATTGTGAGCTATGTTAAGAGCTAGCGCGGTTTTACCCATACCCGGCCTTGCTGCAAGAATAAGCAAATTAGACTTCTGCATACCAGCTAACAAATGATCTAAGTCTTTAAAGCCAGTTGGAACTCCTCGTAATTGGCCCCTATTTTTTTGTAATTCATCAAGGCGATCAAAACTCTCAACTAGAGTATCTTTTAGTGACACAAAGTCTTGGTCGGTGTGAGTTTGAGAAACTTTGAAAACCTTAGATTCAGCAATATCTAAAATATCTTCTGCTTCTTTAGATTCATCAAAAGCTAACTCGCTCACTTCACCAGAAAGAGAAATAAGCTGGCGTTTAATATAGTCTTCTCTTACTAAGCGCGCATAACTTTCAACATTAGCCGCAGTTGAAACTGAATTAGATAATTGAGCAATTTGACTCGCCCCCCCAACCTTAGTCAAAGCCTTTTTCTTTTTTAATTTATTGGTTAAAGTAACAACGTCAATTGCTTCTCTTTTTTCATAAAGATCGCGCATTGCCTCAAATATTACCTGGTGGGCGTGATCATAAAAACTCTTGGGATTAAGAAGATCAGATACCTTAATAATCGCATTTTCATCAATTAAAATTGCACCCAAAACTGATTGCTCAGCTTTAGTATCATGAGGAGGAACTTTTGGATTGATAGCCATATTAACTTTAGTATAACAGCTGCTTTATAGAATATTTTAAATCTTTAAGCTAACTCTTTTTGAGTATTATTAGCTCGGTTTCTTCAGGCAGGCTGCTTCGGCTAATGTTAAGTTTGTTTACTTTTTCTGGTTCAACTTCGAAAGTTTTGGTTAGTTCATTCAAACTAGCCATGTCAGCAAAAACATTCTGATCATGCTTATCAGTTTTGTACTGCATTGGAATAACAATATTAGGTTCTAAAGATCGGGAAACTTTGACCGCTTGCTTGGGATTAATTGAAAATTGACCCCCAACTGGCACAAATAAAATATCAACCAAGCCAATTGCCGTTACTAATTTGTCGCTTAACTCATGACCAATTGAGCCTAAATGAGCTACGCGTAAATCATCAATTAAAAATGTGAAGGCAATATTCTCCCCTCTCACGCTACCCTGCTGATCGTCCTGAAAAGTTTTAACAGCAAAGACAGAAATTCCTTCAATCTCATATTCTCCTGGATGATCAATAATAAAAGGGTGGCTGCGACGAGTAGTTTTATCAATAGCCTTGATATTATTATGAGCTGGATTGTCATGGGAAACAGTTACTATATCAGCACTCAAATTAGGCAACTCAAAGCCTACAAAATTCTGATAGGGATCAGTTACTACAGTTCCCTCTTTGGACTTTAATTTAAAACAAGCATGACCATAAAAATTGACAATCATATTTCCTTTCTAGTTTGTTATTCCGCTCTGATAGAGTTCTATTATTTTAAAAAAAGATTCTAATTGCAACTAGAATCAAATAAATTTCCCCGCAGCAAGCTGACGGGGTATTAATGGGTAATTGTTAATTAATCAAAGAGTAATTTTCATAATATATTTTGACACTCTTTGATGATAGCACGGCTACGCCGCGTTATCATGACTCCAACCGCAGCAAGCTGCGGGGAAATCTACTTGATTATAAACAAATACTAGCAAAATATCCTTTAACCCACAGTTTATACCATCATAATAAATTCGTAAATTTGCATTAACTAATATGTGCTCATTTCTGAGAGAGAACCCTCATTTTAATTATAGCCCGTAGCAAGCTACGGGCTATAAGAGCTATAATCAAAAATCAAAATTAATAGTGAATTGTTTTCGGTTTTATCTATTGTGATAAACAAGGTATAATAAACAAACCTATGCAAAAAGAGGTATTCTTAGCAATACTAATTGGACTAGTAATGGGGCTGTTTATCACTTTTGGTGTCTATCAAGCTAGACAAAGCAATGACCAAGAAGCCGCGATTGATGTTCAAGAGCTAGAGCAAGAGCTAGAACCGACTAGCAGTATTGAAAAAACTGGTAAATTGGCTGTTTATAATCCTGAAGATGAATCTGTGGTGGATGAATCAACTATTAGGGTAACTGGAAAAATCGAAGCCAAAGACTACATTGTAATTTATGTTAATGACAAACCTTATATTACCCAAGCAGATGAAACAGGCAATTTTTCTCAAGAAGTTGAATTGGATCAATCTAGTAACATTATTACTATCCATAGTATAAATGAAGATGGCGAAAAATATGAGCTAACCAAAACAGTAATTGTCCATCCAAAACCATTAATTACAACACAACCAGAAGCTGAAAAAGCCTCTGCGTCAGCTAAGACAGAAACTAAATCTAATTAAAAATTTACTCTTTAATCATGAAAAGTATTGACAAGTCAGTAAAAACATATTTAGCATTTTTTCTTTGTCTATTTGCTTTCTTGAATGCGCCAACCAACTCCCCCACCCTAGCCCAAGAAACGAATGAAGCTAGTCCTTCTACTAAAGAATCCTTAAAAGAAAGAATTGATAAAGTAGTAGAAGAAAAAAAAGAGCAAGTTAAAGATAAAGTTGAAGAGTTTTCACAAAAAAAGCGTGGTTTTATTGGTCGGATTGATCGGGTTTCAGAAGAAGCAATCACTCTTGAAAATAGAAAAGGAACGCAAATCATCCCTTTCAACGATGAATTAGCTTTAACCAAAAACAATGACGAGGTCTCTGTTGAAGACTTAGCTGTGGACGATTGGGTAACCGTATTAGGCTTTCAAGAAGAAACAAATTTTTCGCCAATTAAGCTAATTGTCAGCGAAGACGATCTAAATGTCAGACCACAAATAGTAGAAATTGGGTCCATCGTTGACTTTGATCAAAAGCAAGTAACGATTAAAACTAGAGATGGGGGCTCAGAAATCGAGTTTCAAATAAAAAAGACTACTCTACTCGAAGACAGTAATTCAGAGGAATTTTCAACTTCTGATTTATTTGAAGACATGCAATGCCTGATTGCTGGTTACAAAGATATTGATGAAGATGAAGATGATGATGTAGAAACTAATGTTGCCATCATTTTTAGATCGCTAGCACCGATTCAGTAATTTCTAACTTTGTTCTCCCTAATACTTAAAAAACTGTGGACCTGAGGGGATTTGAACCCCTGACCTCTGCCGTGCGATAGCAGCGCTCTAGCCAGCTGAGCTACAGGCCCATTTTCAGATACCATAATTATACCAGTTTATTTTTTTAGATTTGAAAAAAATAATATTTAAACCTATAATATACGAATAATGAAAGTCATCAATAATTTAACCAGAATTCATCATCATCCCTACAGGATATAGGGGGGTGGTT
>JAYEJP010000056.1:0-2953 GCA_034660615.1 Patescibacteria group bacterium | reverse complement strand
AAATTGAGGTTTCAGTTTTGTCAGTACCAGAAGTCATTAATGATCCAGAGATAATTGAGATGGGAAAGCATGGTGTCATTTTAGAAAAAGGATTGAGAAGAGGTGTTTTTCTACCACAAGTGGCAATTGAGCAAGGGTATAACCGAGAGCAATTTTTAGCAGCTTTGTGTACCCATAAGATGAATTTAGCCTCAGATTGCTGGCGTGATAAAAATATAGAAATCAAAATTTTTACTGCTGATATTTTTCACGAATAAAGCAAGATTTAACAAGGATCTATAACAATGAAAAAAGCTTATTTATACCACCAGCTAGATCAAAAAAAAGTTAAGTGTGATCTTTGTCGTCAGGGGTGTATAATTTCACCTGGCCAAAAAGGTCTATGCGGGGTAAGAAAAAATATTGATGGTGAGCTTTATTCTCTCAACTATGCTCAAGCAATGGCAGCTAACATCGATCCGGTAGAGAAAAAACCACTTTACCACTTTTTGCCAGGCAGCAGGGCATTTTCGATTGGTGCGGCAGGCTGTAATTTTAGTTGCAAATTCTGTCAGAATTGGCAGAGTTCTCAGATTACCAAGGGAAAATCCGGAAAAGTAATTGGTGAATTTTTTCCTTCAGAAGAAGTAGTGCAAGCAGCCTTGCAATACAATTGTCCAAGCATTGCTTATACCTACACTGAGCCGACTGTATTTTTCGAATATGCCCTTGATACGGCTAAATTAGCAAAGAAAAAGGGCTTGAAAAATATTTTTGTTTCCAATGGTTATGAAACTAAGCAAGCCATTAATGAATTGGTAAAGGTAATCGACGCGATTAATTTTGACTTAAAAGCTTTTACTAATAATTTTTATCAAGAAATTTGTGGAGCTAAGTTAGAGCCAGTTTTAGACGCGATTAGATATACTTATGAGCAAGGTATTTGGATTGAATTAACCACTATGATTATTCCCGGGAAAAATGATGATGAAGCAGAACTGAAAAAATTGACTGAATTTATTGCTAAGTTAGATCCGACTATTCCTTGGCATGTTACTCGTTTTATTCCTCAATATAAAATGTTAGATGTGAAAACAACTCCTTTAGAAACAATGAAAAAAGCTGCCAAAATAGGACGAGATGCTGGGCTAAACTATATTTATCTAGGTAATGTTAATGATGACGAATATTTACACACCATTTGTCCACAATGTCAGCAAAAAGTAATCGACCGCACTAATTATCGGGGAGAATCAAACTTAGATGAGAATGTTTGCCCTTACTGTGGTTATGAAATAGAGGGAGTATTTGCCTAAATCGATTTAAATTTAGAATTAACACCCTGATAACACATATTACTATGCTAATTTACAATATTGATATTTCCAAATTGTTAAAGCAAATGGCAGATTTGCTTGAGATCAAGGGAGCTAATCGTTTTCGTGTGCGTGCTTATCGTAATGCTGCTAGAAATATTGAAACATTAAACCAAGATGTGCGAGATTTGATTAAAACAGAAAAAGATTTAACTGAGATTCCAGGAGTAGGAAAAGATATTGCAGCCAAAATGATGCAGATAGTTGAGACAGGCAAACTTAAGCAACTGCAAGAGTTGCAGCAAGAGTTACCGGCCGGGTTATTACAATTGCTAGCGATTGAAGGTTTAGGTCCAAAAAGAGTTAAACAACTTTATGAAGAGTTAAATGTTACCAATTGGCAGGAACTAAAAGTAGCTGCTCAAGAAGAAAGAATTCAACGACTTGATGGATTTGGTCCCAAAATCGAAAAGAAAATTTTACAAAGGGTAAAGAAAAAATCGGCTCAAGAAATAAGAACTTTATTTTATGAAGCAGAAAGAGTGACGGAACCCTTATTAGCCTATTTAAAAAAGCTAAAAAGTGTGAAGCGTTTAGCTGTAGCTGGTAGTTATCGTCGCAAAAAAGAAACAGTGGGCGATATTGATATTTTGGTGGCAAGTAATAAAGGAGCTAAGATTTGTGAAAAATTTGCTAAATATGAAGATGTTGAGCGGGTGATTAGTCAAGGGAAAACGCGTTCAAGTGTGGTTTTCCGTACAGGGTTGCAGGTTGATTTGAGAGTGGTTAAACAAGATAGTTTTGGAGCTGCTATGCAGTATTTTACTGGTTCTCGCAGTCATAATATTAAACTCAGGCGGATTGCTATTGATCACAATTTCAAGCTGAATGAGTATGGTCTGTTTGAGCGTACTAAAAATGAAAAAAAAATTGCTGGAGCTGATGAAGAGAAAATTTATCAATTACTCGATATGAAGTGGATTCCTCCAGAACTGAGAGAAAGTAGAGGAGAAATAGAGGCGGCTCAACAAGACAAACTACCCAATTTAATTAAACTAGAGCAGATTAGAGGTGACTTGCAAATGCATACAAAAGCTAGTGATGGCATCAATACTGCAGAAGAGATGATGGAGGCGGCAAGAGATTTGGGTTATGAATATATTGCTATCACTGACCATTCACAAAATCTGAAAGTGGCTCACGGCTTAGATAAAAAAAGATATCGTGATCAATTTAAAATAATTGATGAGCTTAATAAAAAGTATTCTAATTTTCAGATTTTAAAGTCAGCTGAAGTTGATATTCTAAAGGATGGGAAATTAGATCTTGATGAGGAAGTTTTAGCAGAGTTTGATTTAATTGTCTGCTCAATTCACTCACACTTTAATCTTTCTGAAAAAGAGCAGACTGAGCGAGTAGTGAAAGCAATGCAGTCACCCTATTTTCATATTTTTGGCCATCCCACTGGCCGATTGATCAACAGGCGTGAACCTTATCAGTTAGATATGGAAAAAGTATTAAAAACAGCAAGAGCTAATAACTGTATAATGGAAATTAATGCTCAACCCAGCCGACTTGATTTAAGTGCTAAGCAGGCTAGAATGGCCAAAGAAATGGGAGTTAAGATTAGTTTTGGCACTGATGCCCACCAAGTTAAT
>JAYEJP010000055.1:12627-15176 GCA_034660615.1 Patescibacteria group bacterium | reverse complement strand
TCCATAAATCTTCTTTCATTTGATTTGTAAAAAATCAAAACTTTTCATGGAGCGTTCAGTTAGTTGAGATACATATTCTAAAATAGAGCCGTGTTTGTGCAAATCAGCTGGAGGAAAACCTAAAGCCAAAATTAACCGATTGAGTTTTTTTTGAATATTCATAGTGCTGGCGTTGTGATTGATGACGTTTAACCTAATTTCCAGAATTAATTCAAATAAATCTTTCTCAATTTCTTGTTCCACAAATAGCTTGTCATAAATTTCTAAAATTTGAGTGAGTTGTCTAATGCGAGCTAGCTTAGTTTTGGCACGAGATGAGTCATGAATTAATTTTGCCTGAATTAGCAAAGGGAGAGATTTAGTCTTAATAAAATGGGCCTTCACAATATTACCTGGTTCCATAAAAGCACGCTTGCTGGAATTAAGTTTGCGTACGCCTTTAGCTACGGCTACAAATTTACCTTTTTCTTGAGCGAGTAAAGTTACAATACGATCAGTTTCACCAACATTTTTCCGTTTGATGATTAGTGCAGGGAGAGTATAACTTTTGTTTCTCATACCAGAATTACCTGTTATTAAGTCTATCAAATCAATATAAATTATAAATTGTGATAAAAAGTAGCTTGCTGTCAACTTATCCTAAAAAATGGTCTGATAGATCTGGTCTTTATTAACCAATACTTTTTCCTGTCCGCCTGTAACATCGATAATTGTTTCATAAGGATCAATGCCGCCTTGTTTCCAAATGTAAAGCTGATAGTCTTCTAACTCATAAGGAATAGTGTAAGTGACAATAACTTTAGCCACACCTTTAGGCTCTAAGCTGAAAAAGCCGTCAATCACTTGATAACCAAGTTCTTCATACTGTTTAGGTTCTTTAGTAAAACCCTGGGCTTCAACTAGTTTGGACCCGGCTGGCAAGTAAAGACGGTGCCAATCTAGCAATGTTGAATTTAAACAGAGTTCACCCGCTTCCAAGTTGCAGTTATCAGCTTGGCGCGAGTTAGTGTAGGTAATCTCTATAGTTTTTTTAAGCTTGCCGTTTTCAGGAGCGTCTACTGTTTGCTTAACCTTGTAGCTGGTGAACAAGTTTGACTTTGCTCCACCTAGGTTGGCATCAACAATAGCTAAAAAGTCACCAGGTATTGTTTCTGGGTCAGGAATGCGTCCGGCAGCTCCAGCGTTTTCTGTTGCTAGTTGTGCTTGTTCATCAATAAAATACATCTGTACATGTCTGCTTTGAATATTTTGCCAAATCATATTGAATAATTCTGGCCACTTTTGTTTAGGTGCAGCATAAGTTTTAGCTAAGATTGCCTGCATCATTGGTCCGAGAATACCTTTCCGGTCCTCTCTCATATATGGGGTTGGTTTGGTAATAATTTCACTCAAAACATAAACTACTTGTGGGCAGTCACATCTTTTGTCAATTTCTGCACTAAAAGTACCATATCCTGGAACTTCAGTTGGACCTAATATTTCCAAAAGCCGTGTTAAAACATGGGTATCAACTGCAATAATGCCATCAACATTTTCGGGCTCTCCCCTCACCTTCTGATAATTTTCAAAAAATTGATCCATTGAAACTTTGAAATCTGGCGAAATATTCATATCACGCAAATTCCAATATCTTTCTGTGGTTAGATAGCGGCCTAAAGATTCTGGAATTTCAATGCGTTCATAAAATTTTTTGTCAAGCTCATAAATATCATCTGATTTTTCAGGTGTGACTTTGCCGTCTTCAATATAAATTACTGAATAGGCAGTCAAAAAACCGCCGGTTGGTCTAAGCTCATTGTCATTTTGGAAAAGGACAATATATTTTTTTCTTTCTCCTTTAGCTCCAGCAATATTGGGCAATTCCTCTAAAACGGGTCTAAAATCTGAAAATGTAGAAATAGTTTGATCAGCTATGCCTTGTACAGATTTAATAGTCTCTCTAACTGGTTTATCCTGAAAAGTTTCTGGATATGAATCAGCTTGAATTTTGTTTAATGAGGTTTGGGCCGCCACTAATTCAGACTCAATTTTGTCTAACTCAGGGCTAATTTTATCTAGAGTTTGTAGCAAAATATTGATGCGATCTTGAGCAGTTCCGCCGGAAAAAGAACCTTCTCCCTGAAATCCTAAAACATCGGCATAAGGAGTTAGAGCTTTGAGAGCGGTAAGAGCTGCTTCTAGACCATGAGAGCCTGCCTCTAATCCATCTACGCCATCTTGATAAAAATTATTAAGCCAAGGAACCTTATTGTAAAAGGACAACTCATCATATGTCTGTTTTAGAGTTTTTAATTCGTTTTTGACTTCTTCTAACTTGGCTTGTGCTCCTGGTAGATCTTGAGTCTTGAATAAATCATAGCTTTCCTGACCTTTAGTTTTTAAGACCATAGCTTGATTTTTTAGAGCCATGCCACGCTGATAGGTGTAGAAAGCAAGAACGCCTAAAGCGCTTAAGATGATTAAAAGAACTATGGACAAAATAATTAGAATTTGAGCCCAGCGTTTTTCAGGCCAAAATGAAAATTTCTTTTTTTGGGGCGGATTTATTG
>JAYEJP010000055.1:10680-12527 GCA_034660615.1 Patescibacteria group bacterium | reverse complement strand
GCAACGACCAAATCAAGAATTCGTTTTTTTTGATCGTATGTCATCTTAAATATATTCATCTTTTTTTTCTTCCTTAAGACGGTTAACTATTTTCTTTACTTCTTGGCTGCGATCTTTAGGAGCAATTAAAACAATTTCATCAGTATCCACTACGACCATATCATTGACTCCAAGCAATGCTACTAAACGTTTGTTAGCATGAATTAAGTTCTTCTGCGAATTAATTACAACTGCATTTACTTCATCTGTATCACCAATGATGACATTGCCATTAATATCTTTTTTGCCTAAGTTATAAACGACTTTCCACGAACCAACATCATCCCAGCCAAAATCGCCTGGGATCAAAACTAGGTTATTGGCTTTTTCTGAAATTGCGTAATCAACTGACATCTTTTCAACTTGATTATAAATAGCAGGTAATGCCTGATGAAATTCTTTAGGATTCTTCTTGTATAAATCTTTGGCTAACTTGTACATCTCAGGCATGTGTTTCTCAAAAGCTTTGCTGATTGATGCTGCTGACCAGACATACATATTAGCATTCCAGAAATATTTGCCTGTAGAGATGTAGCCTAAAGCAGTGGGACGATTTGGTTTTTCAGTAAAGCTATTTACTTTGAATAGAGACAGTCTATGATTAATTTTTTTTAAATCTTCGCCTGCTTTAATATAGCCAAAACCCGTATGAGGGAAAGTAGGAGTGATACCAATGGTGACTAAATAGTTTTCATCAGCAGCGACTTTGACAGCAGCTTTCATTACGCGGAAATACTCCTGCTCATCAGTCAAAATATGATCACTAGCCACATTCATCACTACAGCTTTAGGGTCTTTAGCCTTGGCATAAAGGGCGCCAACCAACATAGCAATAGCTGTATCCTTTTTTTGAGGCTCAGCAATAATGTTTTCTTCAGGAACTTCAGGCAATTGTTCACAAATATCTTTTTGATAGAGTTTGTTGGTAACAACAATGATTCGTTCTGGAGGTAAAAGCTTAGCTAGGCGAGCAGCAGTTTGCTGTATCATAGTTTCAGTACCTGTGAGCTTGAGAAATTGTTTGGGATGTTTATTCCTGGATTTGGGCCACAAACGAGTGCCTCCACCCCCAGCTAATAAGACTGCATAAACATGTTGGTTTTTGATCATAAGAAAAAAGTAATACTTTGTAATATATTTACAAATTTGTATTAATTAATATGCACTTGTTCTGATTGTGTCCCATAGCTTGCTACGGGGTAATATCAGAGTATATTTACAATAACTTTTTTACCACATTTTTGATTTTTTTCAAAAACTGGGCTTTATTGTATTGTTTTGCATCGCTCTTTAGCAAGTTTGAATCAAATTCGGTTGCAAAAGCAGTGTTTAAAGCTTCACTTACCGATTCAACAGTCATTTTTTCATGATGAATGCCATGAGTTTTGTGCTTAACAAGTTCAGCCACTCCACTATATTTATTTAAAACTGCTGGAGTACCGAAATAGTTAGCCTGGATAGGAACTAAGCCAAAGTCATCAATACCTGGATTAAGAGTGACAGTAGCTTTTTTTAATAGATGGTTAACTACAGCTTGCGGTTGATTTTCTAAGAATGTAGTTTCACTCCCAATTTTATTTGCCAAATTAATCAATCTTCTTTTTTCTGGGCCGGCACCTACGACAACCAAAGGAATTTTAGTTTCAGCACAAGCTTTAATTGCCAAATCAACTCTTTTGTAATTAACTAAGCGAGCTATTGTCAAAACAAAATTTTTAGACAAATTAAGTTGATTTATATATTGTTCAATTTTGTGATCACTAGCTTCAAGATCAATTTTGTCGTCACTCGCTTCTAGTTCAATTTGG
>JAYEJP010000055.1:1261-10580 GCA_034660615.1 Patescibacteria group bacterium | reverse complement strand
AATTTAGATAAAGGAATAACAACATCGGGTCGGTAAATTGCCACTTGGTCCCACCAAGTTAAATAATCTAAGATTTTTTTTGCAACAAAAGCAAATGGTGGAATTTTAAGAATCAGCCTGCTTTGTAAATATCGCTGACGGTGAGAATAAAGATAGCGCGGTGGTGATAGCAAATAACATAAATGGAGTTGCTCTGGTTTAGTAATAACTCCCTTAGCCTCGGCACTAGTGACACTGATAACTAAATCGTAATCAGATAAATTAAGATTTTCAAAAGCAAAAGGCATTAAAGGCAGAAATGCACGGTGACGGCTTTTTGCTAAAGGTAATTTTTGCAAAAAACTAGGTTTTACTCGATGAGGTTTAACCCATTTGGCTTGTTCTTGATCAAAAACCGAAGTGTAAAGATCCGCCTGTGGAAAAAGTTCAAAAAAAGCTGTTAAAATCTGCTCTGCTCCGCCATAACGAGTGTTAACGCGGTCATAAACCAGGGCAGTTCTGATATTTTTAAAATCATTGCTTGATTTCACTTTGATAAGGCTTTTTGGTAAATTTTCCAGGTTTTTTGTGTCATTTGGGACCAATCGTAATTTGCTACGGTTTCATAACCAAGCTTAATTGCTTTTTTTTTGGCATTTTTTGTTTTGATTTTTTTAATTTGAGCCACTAACTGATTGGGATCAAAGGGTGAGAAATATAAAGGTGCTTGCTGATAAACTTCTTCAAAAATTGGAATATTAGAGGCTAAAACTGGGACACCGCAAGCCATGGCTTCTACTCCAGTTAGGCCAAAGCCCTCAGATAAAGATGGTTGAATCAAGGCTAGACTATTTTTTAGTTCTTTAACTAATTGTTCATCTGTTAAATAACCAGCAAAGTCAACTTGTGAAGATAAGCCCATCTTTTTAACTTTAGCAGCAAATCTTTTGACAAAAATATTGCGGGCACTAACAATCTTCAAATTAAATTCAGGTAATCTTTTTAAGGCGCGGAGAATTAGATCAACGTTTTTATGCGGGTAAAGCGAGCCAACATAAATAAGCTGGCGGCTTTGAAAATCAGCATTAATCTGTTTATTTTTTCTTTGCAAGTATTCCTGAGCAAAAATACGACTAATTCCCTCTTTAGTAATAGTAGTTTTATCTGCAATTTTTTTGAAATGCTGAGTCAGAATTTGTTTAATAGTTTTGGCAGGAACAACAATCTGATCGGCTTTTTTAACTGCCTGACGAGTAACTAAACGGTAAGCTAGATATTTAAAATAATATTTCCATGCTGGCAGGGTTGTTGCCTCAGGCCCAATCTGTTGATGCCAGAGTAAATCATGAATAGTGACTACCAATTTGCCTTGATACAGAAGTGGGATATTGAAGTGCGGGACATGCAGTAAATCTAAATCAGCTTGATTTACAACTTTAAGCCAGGTAGTTTGTTCTTTAAAAGAGTAATGTCTAATTGGAGTAAAAATAAACTTAACTTTTTTAGGTTGGGTGATTTTTTCTTTAATTAAATCAAGTTGTTTTTGATCATGAAAAAAATAATAAAGTTCAATATCATTGCTAGTTGTAGATGGCAGCCAGATTAATAGATTTTCAATATAGCGACCAATGCCGGCATTTTTTTGTCCAGCTAAGCGACAATCAAGTCCGATTTTTGTTTTGGCTTTACTCATGGCTATAAACCATCTTTTTTAATAAAAATAAATGCTTTGAGGATAAAGCGATAGATTCTTGGGTTCTCATTTTTATAGTGTTTGTCATAGTACTGCAGCATAGTATTGTAGAAATATTGCTTGGTTTGAGTTGAGGTCAAATCAGACTCAGTTTTAATACCAGATTTGTATTTATGATGAATAATCTCAACTTGGGGGACATAAACAATTTGATAGTTTTTATCTCTAAAACGATGGCACCAGTCTAAATCTTCCGCATACATAAAAAATCTTTCATCAAGCAGACCAATCTCATCCATAGCAGATGCTCTAATCATCATGGCCGCACCACTACAAGCATCAATCGTATGTACTTTATTCATATTTTTGTAAGTTAAGTGATACTGGCCAAAAAACTTTGAATCAGGAAATAATTTTTCCAGTTTAAGGTAAAAAGTGGCTGCTGCCCAGAAAGTAGGTTCACCACGATGACAAGCTTTATCTAAACTGCCGTCAGCTAGATTTAACTGAGAAGTGCAAACAGCAACTTTTTTATTTTCGTCCATAAATTTAAGCAGTACATCTAAGTTGCTTTTATCAGTAAACTCAATGTCATTATTAAGCAGCATCACATAGTCGGACTTAATTTTTCTCAGAGCCAGGTTATTGCCGGCAGAAAAGCCTAGATTTTCTTCAGATTTAATCAATTTAACCCATTTAAACTCTTTTTTTAGTAGATCAACGCTCTCATCTTGACTAGCATTATCAACCACAATAGTATCAACCTTGGTTTTAGTTTTGTCTAAATAAAACTGTTTAAGAGTTGTGAGCGTCTTTTTAAGCCAGAATTGGCTATTATAGTTAAGAATTACAAGTGTTAGCTTAGGTTGTTTAGCTGTCATAAAGTTTAAAAATCAATTTTAGCCCATTGATTGGTATATTTTATCAAGTTTTTTAGAAATTAACTGCCAATCATAATTTTTTTGGACAAATTGATAACCATTTTGAGAAAGTTTTTGCCAGAGCGTATTGTCACTAATTACTTCAATTGTTTTTTGTGCCATTTCATCAGCATTTTTAGCAGTAAGCACATGTTTGTGATTTTGTACATTCAAACCCTCAATCGCAATAGGTGTAGCTACAATTGGTGTGCCGCAAGCCATAGCTTCAAGAATTTTATAGCGCGTGCCTTTACCACTAAAAACTGGGGCTGTTAGTACATGAGAACCCTTAAAAGCGGTTCTGATATCTGCAATCTTACCACTAACGGTAATTTGAGAATCTTGTTTGTCATAGTTTTTTATTTGCTCAGTAGGAGCATTGCCTACAATCCATAATTTGGCTTGAGGAATTTGCTGTTTGATCTTAGGCCAAACTTTTTTGACTAAAAAGTTAACTGCTTCAATATTGGGCAGCCATTTGAAAGTACCAACATAAAGAACAGTTGGATTTTTTGGGAGATTGGTTTTAACCTGGTCAAACCAGTCACCATCAATTCCATTAGAGACAACCTCAATCTTTTTAGGATTGCTGACAAATTTCTGAATATAGGCTTTATCCCCCTCACTCATAGTAATCAGTTTGTCTGATTTTTCCCAATAGTATTTTTCCCAATGTTTTATCTTTTTGATATCTAAATTAAATAATGGTTTGATAAAAAATGGAGCTTTTTGGGCATAGGATTCATAACCCAAATATTCAATGGTTTGTTCAACCAACATGGTTGGAATTTCTGTTTGCGGCAAATGCGGCATCATGTAAAAAGTTTCAGCGTGGATTAAATCATAGTCGCCTTCTGCTAATTCTTGTTTCATAGCAGGGACAGCAGCAGGCACATGATTCCGTATTACTAAAAATGGATAAGAGGAAAAAGCAGTTTTGAAAATATTTTTGAAAGTGAATGGTTGTTTTGAACGTTTAAATACTATAACTTTTTTGCAATATTTTTCAATTTCTGGAACATATTGTTGTTCAGAATAGTCTTTAATCAGAGCAAATAAGGTAATTTCGTGTTTTTTAGCCAACTTTTTAAGCAAATTATAAGTTCGAATCTGTCCGCCTGATAAAAGCGGATATGGGAGATATGGCGTGAGCATTAATATTTTCATAAGCTAGTACCTTAACTAGTCGCTTAGATAGTCCATTAACTAGTCCCTTAGATAGATACCATGGGTTTTTTTGAGAAAAAAGTCTGGACCGTCTGACTCTAAAACAAAGTAACCCAAGTTTTCAATTTTTATTTGGTAGACATTTTTAACATCTGGATAGGCGATTTTTTTAAGCAGGTGACGCATTGCTCCGCTGTGAGTGACTATTAGCACTTTTTCATTAGGATAAGATAAAGAAATTTCCCTCAGGGCTTGAATTAGCCTGGTAGTTAATTTGTCTGGACTTTCTATCTTTGTTTGACTGTCAATTTGCTTCAATCTTTTCATGTTATCTAAATTTTGGATCATCTCTCGAAGTTTTTGTGTTTGACTATTTTTATACGAGCCTTGAAGAATGCCAAGGTGTCTTTCTCGTAGCAATTTATTAGTGGTGATCTTAATTTTGTGCTCTAGAGCTAAAATCTCTGCAGTTTGAACTGCTCGTCCTAAGTCAGATGAAAAGATAGCAGTAAAATCAATATGTTTAAGTTCAGCAGCCAGGTCTTTAGTTTGTTTGATGGCTTCTGCAGTTAGTGGAGAGTTAAGTTGGCCTTGAATTTTGTTGAGTTTATTCCACTCGGTTTCTCCATGTCTGACCAAGTAAAGTTTGCACAACTGGTTGTTATTGGCTTGATTATTCATTTTTGGTCTGAGTTAAATCTAATATTAAATAATCAGTAGTTTTTTTGACAGTTATATATTTTTTTTCAAGATCCTGAGCCACATTATCATAATTGACTGTTGCATAATGTGTCGCACCCTCCTCTATTTTATCTTCGATTTCTACTCCTAATGGCCAACCATTGCGCTTGGTTTGAAAAAGGAACATGGTGTCGCCATTGGCTGGGGCAATTACTTTTGCATCAGGAGGTAAAAGTTTATTTGCTGCTTGTCCAGCTTTGAGATAATCATAATGATTTATTTGGTAATAACTTTTGACAACTCGCCAAGAGAAAAATAATTGAGTTAGAAAAATGGCTAAAATAAGCAGCCAGCTAATAAAACTAGAAATTTTAGTTTGTTCAAATAAGCTGGGTTGTTTTTTGCGCACGCATAAATGCAGGGGTAGTTTTAATTTTGTTAATAAGTTGTCTATTTTTTTACTAAAATGGCGTTGAGCTAAATAAACTCCGCGTCCAGAGGCTAGGCAAAGGGCGGGAATAGCTAAGACTTGGTAATAATCATGCTGAACATTACCGGTGGCAATGATTGATAAGTAAGCGAGCAAACCTCCAGCCCACCCCACCAATATCCAAAAAACCTTATCAATTTTAGAAAAGTTAATCGGTAGCCAAATTAAACCAACAAAACCAAGAATCAACTTAGCTAAACGTTCATAAAACAGCCAGCGAAACCAAGCCGGTTTGAAACGAATTTGGTTACTATTAAATAACCAATCTGAGACCGGAATACCGCTAGGGAATTTTTTAATCCAGTCGCGCCAGATCAAAAGAGGGGCAATAGATATCGCCGGATAAAGCCATAGTTTGATTTGTTTGAGTGGGTTTGGCTGGTGGGGTTGATAACACAGGACTAAAACCAAATAAACAGGAGCTAAAAATAAAGCAAATGGTTTGAGCAAAGCAGCTAAAGCTAGAGAGATTAATGAGCCAATCCAAGCCCAGTTATTCCTAGTTTTCAGAAAATAGACAAACGCTGCTAAGGATAAAGTTGAGAAACAGAGCATGGCTGGCTCTGGTAAAATCACGCGGGAATAAAAAATTGAATAAGGAATAAGAGCAAAAAATAAAGCTGATAAATTAGCAATCACTCTGTTGCTGATTTGTTTAGTTAGCCAATAAAGACTGAGTAAAGTTCCCAACGAAAACAGAACAGAAATAAAACGGCTGGCAATGACCAAATCAAGTTGAGGCAAGGTTCTGATTAAAACTGCAATCAAGCCATTAACTAGAGGAAATTCAACCATACGATAGCCTTCAGGATTAGGCTGACCTGATTGAATGTTGGATAAATCATGATAACGCGGTTTAGCTAAATCTATTCCCTCTTGTGCAAAACGGCGGGTAACAGAAGCAGTATCGGCTTGGCGAAAAGCATGCCAGTCTAAAACTGGGTTGCTGATTTTATAGAGACGAACACTCAAAGCTATTAAAACAATTAAACCAAGTTGAAAAAATTGGTTAAGAGCAATGCTTCGGAGCTGTCTGTAGTCGAGCTTCATCATTTTTTGTGGCAAATTTTTGATCGAATGCAGTTAACAAGTTTGGTTAAACGGCTTTTCTTCATCACTTTTTTGTTTTGACCAAGATAAAATAAGCCCACTACTACACCAGTAATACCCCAATAAGTAAAGGCGACTTTTGAAGCAGCAAAAACATCAATATAAGCGGCATTAAGGAGCAAGCCCATTGAAGCGCCAATAAAACCAATACTAATGGCTGAGGTATAAGTGCGATCAATTTGGTAAAATTTGAAAGCATAGTAAACAGCCAGAGCGACAATGCCAAAAAATGAAATAAAGCCAAAAAGCCCAGTTTCACCAAGAATACGCAGGAAATTATTATCAGTGCTTTCAGCTTCGGTAAATTGATAAGGACCTTCTTTATTAAGGGTGGCATAGCCCTTGCCCAAAATTGGATTAGCCTTAAAACCTTTAATAGCATTAGGCCAGAGTGTGTCCAATCTAATGGCAACTGACAAACCATATTTAAGAGCATTATCAGACCAGGTGCGCTCTTTTTCTTGAATTACATATTGAGTACTGCCGTCAGCAGCTTTAGTAGCGACTTTAACCTTATCAGGAATGTCTTCATACACATCATTAGGTCTATCTTTGACCGGGCGTTGATCAGTGCCAGTCAATACCTGTCTTTCTAGTTCTGCCAAAGACATTCCGTTTTTTGGTTTTTGTGGCTCATATTCTTTAATGCCCAAAAACACCAAAGTATTTCTCCAGGCATCTTTGCGTTGGCGGTTGGCTGTATGATAAATATCATTCAATTGAGGATAGCCTTCCAATATATGTAAAAAACGTTCGGACATGTCACCGCCGAAATTAATAGTCATGATTAAGATTACAGCTGAGAAACCTACAAAGCGTGACAAACCCCATTTGATTTGAGATTTTCTATCTTTTTTTTCTAGAGCCACTAAAAATAAAATAATGAGCGATCCAAAAATATAAGCAATAAAAGAAGTGCGCGAAGCCGTTACCAGCAGCAGCCATAACCCCACCAAGTGCACCAAATGAAACCAAATTTTTTTAAGTTTGTTAGTTTGTTTGTAAGCAAACGCTAACATTAAGTTTAAGGCAATCACTAAAAAAGCAGCTAAGTCATAATGACCAGCAAAGGTTGATTGAACACGGGCATGTTCAGTCAGATAAAGCCTCATGCCCTTACTAAACTCCCGGTTCATCGTGGAATAAACCGGCCAGTAAAGATATTTTTGCCCATAACCATAAACTGTGACAGCAATGATTGTAAAAGCAAAAATAGTAACTAAAGTTTGCACGTCTTTTTTAGATTTGACTGCAGAAAAAGCTAAAACAAATAAAGAAAAATATTCGAGGTAGCGAAAATAATGCAGCACTGACTTACCAATGTGCAAAGTTTCTAAAGGCACTGATTTAAGCAAGAAAATAGCTGAAACAATCGATAATAAACCTGAAAGAGCATACAGAGCAATGAGCCAAAAAATAATTGACTGCCATTCAATCTTTTTTCTTAAAGCTTGAATTAACCAGATAACCATAGCTAACAAAACAAAAATATCCTCGAGTCTAATGCGGACAATGTAGCCGGGCAAAGCATCCATTAAGGGAATTTTGGGATAAAGCGGAATAAAAGCAATTAAAAAACCGGTGAGTACTAAAAGCACATTATTGTCAAGCCAACTAAGAGATTTCTTTAAGGGAAATTTCATACAGCAATTGTAAACTAATTAGTCGAGTAAAGTTAGGGCTTCTTGATAAACTTTAGCTTTTTTCTTTTGACGCAAAATCAATCCAAATAGCAGCAACCTTAACTGACAGCCAAGCCAAATAATCATTTTTAGAGGGTATATCTGCCAATCTGGTTTGTGTTTTAACCACAAATATAAATAGCCTTTAATTTCTCCAATTAAAGCTTTATTTGAAGAGGAGCTGGCACTGCCAAGATGTGTTACTTTGGCAGCTGGATCAACAGCAATGTCCCAATGATGATGTTTAGCACGCAGACAAAACTCTACGTCCTCACCATACATAAATATATTTGGATCTAGTAAACCAATTTCCTCGAACACTTGGCGTTTAATCATGACTGCGGCCCCTCCGACCCAAGCCTTTTGATAAGGCTTTTTTTGTTTTAAGGCGTGTTTTAGTGAGAAGTGCTTGCCTGTGTCTTGAGTTGAAGGTAGTAATTTGCCAATCAAAGGCAGGTCATCTAACATCAAAAAATGAATAGCTACTGTTAACAAAGTCGGAAAAGAACCGCCTTGAGATTGAATTGAGCCATCTTTGTTGGTTAAAGTAGCAGCTAAAATACCCAGATGATCAAGCTCGCCAGCATGGCTGCTGAGTCCAGCCGTAGTAGGATTATCGGGATGTTGCTTAAATGTTTTTAAAAGTTGATTAATGGCTCCTGGTTGAACAACGGCGTCAGAATTGAGTAGAAAAAGATATGGGGTTTTACTGTTTTCAATAGCTTGGTTGTTGGCTTGAGCAAAGCCTTTATTTTTTTTGTTTTCAATAATTTTAATCTGAGCTAATTTTGATTTGATTTTTTTCAATTTAGCAACTGAATCATCTGCAGAGGCATTATCAACCACAATAATTTCAGTTCGTTGCTGGAGTTGAGTAGTGTTTTCGATTTCTGCTAGGATTGAATTGACTGCCTGCAGGGTAAGGTCGCAAGTGTTGAAAGAAACAATAGCGACGGTCAAGATAGGTTGAGGTTTTTTAGACATATTAATTGGTTATTGAAATAGGTAGGATTGATTATTGAAATAGGCGGGGTCGGCCCAGGCGGTAATTAAATGCATTTAGTCTTCTCTGCTCTATTTTTTTAGCTGGAGTGCCAGCCACAACAGTTTTGGCTGGTACATCTTTAGTGACTACAGCTCCGGCTGCAACCACTGCGCCTTGACCAATGGTGACTCCAGGCAAAATAATGGAACGTGGTCCAATAAAAACATAATCTTCAATTACCACTTGTTCTTCAATTGGGTTCATGTGTGGGTCATGAATGTCATGTTGGCTAGTCCAAATCATTACTTCTGAAGCAATATCAACATGATTGCCAATTTTCAAACCTCCGTTTGAATTGGGTAGTTGGCGTCGTCCATCTAAGGTAGCTTTTTCCCCAATTAATGTACCCTGTCCGATTTCAATATGACGGGGATCGTAAATACGAGCCATCATGTGTAAACTTGATTTTTTGCCAATTTTCATGCCAAATAAACGATAAAAAAATCTGCGTACGCTATGAAAAGGGATGTAGCCGACAATCAACCAAAGAAAGCTGGTCACAATTTCCAAATAAATGGCCTGCACTCGCCCGGTTGCTTTTTGACTGAGCTG
>JAYEJP010000055.1:0-1161 GCA_034660615.1 Patescibacteria group bacterium | reverse complement strand
GCAAGCTACGGGGTATAATCTCCAAAGCAAGCTATTGGGTATAATTAGAATTATTCTTTATTATACTCTATCCCCAGGTGAAAATAGGCCTTTTTTGAGACTAATCTTCCTTGAGCAGTTCTTCTGATGAAGCCAATTTGGATTAAATAGGGCTCAAAAACTTCTTCAACTGTGCCTTTGTCCTCGCTAATAGTGGCGGCAATGGTTTTAAGACCAACTGGTCCACCATTATGCTTATCAATTATTTTACTCAGAAAGAGGCGCTCATTAGTATCAAGACCAAGTTTATCAATTTTAAGCATGTCTAGGGCTTGTTCTACAGAGTCTGTGGAAATAGCTTCGTGGCCGTTGATTTGGGCTACATCACGAATTCTTTTAAGTAATTTTAAGGCAATACGTGGTGTCCCACGGGAGCGTCTGGCAATGGCTCTGGCGGCTTTGGGTTGTAGATCAACTTCTAGCTTTTCAGCTCCTTTTTGCAAAATATTGGCTAAATGATTTGGTTGATAAAATTCGAGACGGTGAGTAAGACCAAATCTGTCTCTGAATGGTCCAGCCAGCAAACCATAACGAGTGGTAGCTCCAACTAGGGTAAATTTAGGCAAATCCAACCTAACAGTACGAGCAGAAGGACCTTTGCCGATAACAATATCTAAGGCGTAATCTTCCATAGCTGGATAAAGAGTTTCTTCCACTGCCTTTGGTAAACGGTGAATTTCATCGATAAAAAGCACATCGCCGTCTTTGAGATTAGTCAGGATGGCAGCTAGATCACCTGTTTTGGCCAAGGCCGTGCCCGAGGTAATCTTGATATTAACATCCATCTCCTTGGCAATTAAATGAGATAGCGTAGTTTTGCCTAGACCAGGTGGGCCGTACAATAAGCAGTGATCCATCGGTTCTTTTCTTTGTTTTGCTGCTTTGATGGCGATCAATAGTGATTTTTTGATGTTTTCTTGACCGTAAAACTCACCCCAATCACTAGCTCTGAGAGATGTAATCAGAATTTCATCATCCTGAATTTCGGTCTTTTGAGTAGATTTAAGGTTTTGAGTAGGTTTAAACTTATTCAAGTTCATGGTCTAAATAGATTCTAATATGGTTTTAAGTTAAAATTAAGGTGTCACACTATCATATAACATATCAGGACACGGAAGAGGA
>JAYEJP010000054.1:0-3137 GCA_034660615.1 Patescibacteria group bacterium | reverse complement strand
CAATACTTTCAATAACATCATTACGCCGTTGTAATATAAGGATCCTTACTACATCTACAGCGGGAGTTGAAACCGTAGTTTCATTATTAAAATCAACCATCTTAACCATTCACCCCTTAACATATTTATCTTTAAGCCTGAACAACCTTCGCCAATCCCTGAACTTACCTGTCATCTTAACATCAAGATAATTACTAATCTCAAGACTTATAAGATTTCTCCTAACACTTTCAAGAACACCATTAGAAAAACCCTTCTCTTTCATTAACTTAATAATATCAGAACTAGAAAAATACCTATGATCTTCCCTTAATCTAAGTTCTTTCAATAACTCATAAACGTCTATTTGTCCCATTGTAAAACCTCCGCAAAGCCCTACCTGAACCGAGAAGCTTCACACTACCTTTATAACCTGCTTTTCTTAACCCAAAAAGAATGTTTAAGAAAAAAAAATATTTACTCCAAAGAAAACGCAAAGAGAAAAAAGGAATACTAACAAGAAACAAAATAAAACCCACTTTTGTTTGAAAGAATATTAAGCTAGGAATAAGAAAAAATAAACCCAACCAATAAACCTTAAGATAAACAGGAATAATACTCACAGCATAAAAATGCTTATCCAACCTTTTAATACTACAATCATAAGGCTTCTTCACTATATCAAAATCCTCATTCATCCTATTATCCGTATCTCTGAAAAACTTTTCAGAAATCTTACAAGATTGAACTTCAACAACAAACAAAGCCATAATTAAACAACCTCTTTAATACTACCAATCTTAGCGACAACACTAATAACCTCATCAATCCTACCACTATTAGTATAAACAAGGAAACCAACAACAGCAACAGCAACAAGAGTAATAACAACAATAGCTAACAAAATCTTTTCTCTATTATCAAAAATAGTAGGCTTATACAAAGCCCTAAGATAAAGATCATTATACTTAACAGCATCAAAACCGCTAACAGAAGAAAAATCTTTCACAAAAACCGAATTCTTCTCATCATCAATAAAAACATTATTTACTCCAATACCCTTACTAATACAACCATCAACAAGACTTACTCTCCTTTCTTCTTTAAGCTTATCCTTAAAAATAAGGAAACCCTTATCAATAACCCCAGCCCTATAATAATCCTGAGTAACAGTTCGAACAATAACAAGAATCTTCTTACCCCTACTAAGCTTAACTTTAAGCCAAGTAAATAAGAAACCAACACTAAAGAAATTAAGACCTGCAAATAATAAAATAATTACACCAAAATAACTTCCAACAATCATAATTAAGTCTTTCCAAAAATCAGCCATTTTTTTTTACCTCACATTAATACTTATTGTTTTTTACCCTGAGAACCAAATAAATTCTTTTTTCCTGGTTCTAACTGTTGTTTATATTGTTCGCTAGTAAAAGTATTCATTCTCCTACGAAGAAAACCGCCCTTACTTTGCGATAATTCCAAAATAGTAGCCACCCTAGACAAACAAATAAGAAAAGGCTCTACCTGTTTAGCTTGCAAAAAATCCCCAGCAAGATCTAAATAAAACTTACAATAATCAAGTTCTCCACTAATAACCCCAAGATTAGCCAAACGCATATCACGAGTATAAAAACCCAACAAACCCCACATACTCTCAGAATCAATCTTAGTTTCACCGTGTTCATCCTCATAAGAAAAATACTTAGTTACCCTAGCTTTAAGATCTGCATTAATATAAGAAGTTCCCCAAACGCTATCAGTAGTCATCAAATTAAAATCTAAATCACTTCTAGGAAGAACCCTCTTCTCTGTTTTATTATCATCACTCACTTTAACATACCTCCTAAATGATTATGTTGAATTGGTTTTCTCATAATACATCCTCTATCAAAAAATCTTTCTTTGAACAACCATCAGCAATAAATTCATTAATAATCCTATCAGATAAATCTTTAGGATTAACAAGACTATTAAGCTTAGGACTTTTAATAGTAAGAACAAAAGTCCTATAACCATCAAAAGAAGTTTTAAAAAACTTTTTAAGAACCACCCTCTGATGAAAAGATAATTTCTCAACTAAATGCTTTTTAAGAATCTTCTCAGCTTTCTCATTCCTAGCAATAATACGAACACCCTTCACTTTTTCACTCTCCGATTATATTTTACATGATTAACAAGGAAAGCAATACCAAACAATAACAATATAATATAAAGGAATAATTTAAGAATAAGAGGAGGCTTACTTCCGTAAATATCCCCCTGATTAAAATAAGGGATCTTACATAAAGCAACATCAGGACAAGGCGGAAAACCTATATTCCCATAATTATAAAAAGGATTAGCACAAGGAGTAGGATTATCAACAGGACAACTAACATAAAACTTAGTTCCAAAATCAAAACCATAATTAGAAAGAATAGCAATCAAGAACAAAAAAGAAACGATAAGAGCAAAACGAAAAATATTCTTATTAATAACATAATCAGGAAAAAACTTATTAGCAAGACTAAAAGAATTTAATTTCTTCCAAACATCCTTAAAACTCATTCAACACCCCTTAAAGAATTATCAAGCAAATCTTTTTCAATATCAGAAATAATCTTAGAAGTCTTTTTTTGAACCTTCCAAACCCTCTTCTTACCATCCTTTGGAATTTCACGCCAATCAAACAAACTCATTTAACCAACCCCAAAATAAAACTTTTCCAAGAAAGAGAACCCTTTTTCTTCTCTAAAAGTTCTATTTCCTCATCCTCAAAAGTTACATAAATAGATTTCATAAAAATATGAATGATTGAGTGAGTATATAAATATTTCTAAAAAAACTATAAAGTAGTAAAACAGATTATTTAAATACCAAATAGTATATAAACAAACAAAACAAATAAAAAAACTAGTGAGGTGGAAAATAACAAATGGCTAACTTTTTAGGAGGAATCATAAGCCTAGTGCTTTCAATAGTTCTAATTGCAACTGTTGTAATGACAACTCTAAAGGGAACTAACACAAGTGGATGGTCAACGGCGGAAATCGCGGCTTTCGGACTTATCTCTTTAGTTGTAATCTTTGGACTAGTTTATAGCGCAGGCTCTTTATTCGGAATGTTTTAGAAATAAAACATTAAAACCGAATAAACGGATATAATGATAATCACAG
>JAYEJP010000053.1:0-16112 GCA_034660615.1 Patescibacteria group bacterium | reverse complement strand
ATATGTCCAAGCAGGCCTCGGTCAGGCGGCTAAAGGGTTTGTCAATTGTTCCAGTTGATACTAAAATCATACAATGCTTCCTATATATTTAGCTTGAGGATATTGTTTCAACAAGTTTTTATTCTGTACTAAAAAAAAGTCTGCCAATCTAAAAACATTGATTAATTTTCCTGTTAAGGTTGGCTGATCAATAAAAATGAATGTTTCCATAAAAATTGTTTTGATTTTTAAGATTCTAGCTACTATGAAAAAAGGCACAGCAACTCCAGCTCCAGTGGAAAAGATGAGGTTGGGCTTTTCCTTTCTTAATATTTGATAGGCTGTAAACAGGTTTTTTAAAAAGTTAGCAATATTCCTTTGCTCAGGAAAATGGGCGTGATAGACAATTTCATTTTTAAGTAAATTTTGACTCAGGTTGTCGTTTCTCGTAATCCAAACTCGTTCATATTCTGTCCACCAATCAGATAGAGCATATGTTTTAGTGAGATGACCACCTGAGGAGCTTATTAAACAAATTTTTTTTAGTTTTTTCTTTTTCATATATTAATAGAATAACTAACAGCTCTAATTAAACAACTTATTAAGTAGGCTTTTTCGATTTCTCTTTTTAATAATGAAGTTTACTTAATTATAATAAATTTACAAATGAAAAAGCTGTTGATTCTTATTTTCTCTATTTGGTTTTTGTTACTTGCCTTATTAGGTGACACATATTTAAGTTATTACTTATTTGTATTTGGTGCTATATTTCAACTCGGTTTGTTTGTATTACCCAAGAAGGATGAGTATTCTTTTGGAGTTGGATTTCTTTTGTTTCCCGTTTACTTGCTGATTTTATTAGTTTTAAGCTTTTACACTTTTAGTTTTCCAAGAACCATTTATAAACTGACGGTTGTTGGTATGGCCTTTTTATCTTTTATTGTTTTCGGGCGACTCAATCTTGAAGAATCTATCAAAATGACTCTGTTAAAAATGTTTGAGCTAATTGGATTAGCTTTGGTTGCAATTGCTGTTGGTTTGCTAATCTGTCCAAATTTGGGGGAATTGTTGCCAGGTTTTAATTTGATTTACGCTTCTTATGGTCATAGCCACTTAGCTGCTTATTTGTTATTAATCCTTCCCTTCAGTTGGTGGAATTTTTTATCATCTCCTAAAAATACAGTTTTTGCATTTAAATTTATTTCTCCAATAGTGCTAACAATAGGTTTGTTGACCAGTTTTGGCAGAGTAGCGATACTACTTGGCTTCATCGAGTTTTTTATTATTTTTTATATTCATAAGGATCAAATTTTAAGCAGAGACAAGAAGTCTTCCAAATTTGTCAAAGCAATTGTCTTGTTTATTTTTTCCCTTTTTGCAACAACCGTTGCCTTTAAAGCCTACTTATCACTAGCTCCGGTTCTGGATTCCCAATATAAATGTCCTTTTGGAAAAATGGAGGATCAATTATGCAAGTCACTAAATAAAGAACCGAGGTTTAAGTATTGGAGGCAGGCTGCAAGAATGACAAAGGACAATCTTTGGACTGGAGTGGGTGCAGGATCATATTCTATTGCAGTCAAAAAATATATAACCGACCCCAATTACGTAACGGCTCATGCTCACAATTTCTATTTAAGAAAAGTTGCTGAGCTAGGTTTAGTTGGAGGCTCTTTCTTCTTTTTGTTAATTGGAGGACTAATATTTCTATCTATCAAAAATATTTATTCCCAGCAAAAAAGCATGGATTTGGAAAAGATGCTTTTAATAGGAGTGATTGCCATTTGTGTTGATAATTTCTTTGATTATGACTGGTATTACAATAGCTTGTTCATTTTAACATTCCTTTTTTTAGGAATAATTTTAAATCAATCTCAATTTTTCTCAAAATTGAGCAAGTCGCCTCGATCAAAAAAAGACAAGCTAACAAATCGTGTTTCAATTCTTTTTGCACAAATTATACTCATAGGATTTTTTGTTTATACTTTAATTCTTAGTTTTTTATATTTAATGACGAACCAAATGATCGATCGGGGTGAAATTGTAAAAGCTTTTAATACGTTTCCCTATTTTCATTGGCATGCTCATATTTATTCCTTAGAAAATAGTTTGTTAAACGAAAATCAAACAGACAAATTGATAACTCTATATTCTAATGAGAGTAAAGTTTTAAAAACTTTGCTTTTTAATGAAGACGACAGGTTAAAAAAGCTAGAGCTTCAGCAACAGATAGCCTATCTTGAGCCGTGGCTAACATTTAGTCTAGACAACATTGATTACTATTTAGAAACCAGTCAGACAGACAAGGCTGAAAAAGAGCTGGGTCGTTTGGAGCAAATAATTAACCTAAGCAGGGAACGTGGTTTTGATCACCCGATCTCCAAAGACTTAAATCAAAGACGGATGGATCTAGCTCGTTTATTATATGAGGAAGGTTTTTATGAGCGTGCTGGAGAATTGGTTTATAGATCATTTAAATATGACACTTGGAGCATAGATCAACAAGAAAAGAGCATAGTCGATAATAATCCTCTTTCTTTAGACCAAATTTCATTTTTTCTAAAAATAGAGCCAATTCCGAGTAGATATTTTGGTTCATTTCAAGAAGAGTATGCTGACTATTTTGTTAGATTAGCCTTGTTAAGAGCTAAGAAGCAAGAATTTTTATATTTGGGAAATTTAACAGAAAAAGCAATTAAGCTTAAGAAAAATAGGCGCTATCGTATCAAAGAGGAATTTATACCCGTGTTAATAAGAGAATTGAAAGCAATCGATTCTCCCTCTGAAAGTAATGTTCTAGACTTAATTGGATTTATTGAGGCATATCAAGAATATGCCTCAAATGATTTAAATTCAGAATTAATGAATGAATTTGAAATAATATTATTAGATTGGGCTGAAAAGTCTGTCCAAACTGATAATTTTGTTCAAACAGAGCGGTTAATGGCTACTCTAACTGATTTTAGTTATGACAAATATTGGGCTTGGGCTCAATTAGGAAATTTATACGTAAAATATGACAAAATATCATCTGCAAGAAAAGCATTCGAAAGATGTTTACAAAGCTATGAAAATCAACACAAAGATTGCTCGATTGGTTTAAAAAAAATAGAAGATATTGATCCTAACTATGAGCGCTATGATCAAGTTAGGCAAATTATTTTGGATAAAAAAGAATGGACTGATTTTGAGAATTGAGAAACTAGGACAACTGTTTGAAGTTGGCTATTTTTTTAGACTGTCTTATGGCTGTAGTTAGAATTAGTCGCAAATCATGGGTTATACTACCCTTTTCTAAGGTTTGTTTTTCCAGTTTTTTCCATTTAGTTAAGGATTCATGTCTGTTGTTAGACAAAGACCAATAAGAAAAAAGCCCAGGTTTGACTTCAAATCTCCAATCCCAATGATTAGGAATTTTTTGCGCTTCTTTAATAGGAAGCGGTCTGGGCCCTACTAAAGACATGTTACCTAAAATTATGTTGATGATTTGAGGCAATTCATCAATTCCGCTATGAGAGAGCCATTTTCCTATTTTAGTGAATCTAGGATCATTATGAATTTTAAACATGGGTGTTGGTGCTTGATTGAGATGAACATACCGAGCTTTGAGTCTATCAGCGTTTTTGACCATAGTTCTAAATTTATACATCCTGAAATTTTTTTTGTTTTTTCCCACTCTGTTTTGAATATATAAAACAGGCCAACCGCTAGTTAATATGATTAACAAGCTTATGACTAAAAATACTGGCAAGAGGAAGAACAGTAGTAGTAATGAGATTACTATATCTAAAATTCTTTTTACTGACGATTGATAGTAGGGGTTAATGCTGACAGCCATGGATCATATTATAACTTTTAAATCGCAGAGCCAAATCAGCCGCTTTTTTTAACTGCCTCTAACCCCGGTAATTTCTTTCCAGCCAAAAAGGCTAAAGAAGCCCCGCCAGCTGAAGATACATAGTCGAATCGATCCTCTTTAGTGAATTTTTTAATGGCGGCGATTGTATCGCCGCCACCGATTACGGTGTAAGCGGCACTCTTAGCGATAGCTCGGGCAATCTCTTTCGTGCCCTGACTAAATTGTTCTTTTTCAAAAACTCCCATTGGACCATTCCAAAAAATGGTTTCAGCTTGAAGAATTAATTCTTTATATAATTTGATAGTTTTAGGGCCGATATCAAGATACATCAAATCTTTATCATCAGGAGTATCCTTCATCCCTCTAGATAGATCAACTACTTCAGTTTTTTTACTGTCTTTATTTTCGGCGGCAATAACATCAGTGGGAAACAATAGTTTTGGTAGGGGAATATAGCCATCCTTAAGAATTCTTTCAGTTTTATTCTCTTCAATGAGATTGCTGGCAACTTTTACATAATTATTTCCTTCTCTGCTTTTATCTCCTGGTTTTTCTTCCAGATACGATTTGTGAGTTTCAAGACCTCCAGCTTTGAGAAAATTATTAGCAACGCCCCCGCCAACTAAAACAAGATCAGCATACTGACACAAATTTTGTACAGCCTCTACTTTGTCTGAAATTTTTGCTCCACCAATAATCATGACAAAGGGATGCTTGGGATTCTTCATTAAATCAGCTAGGTGCGCAATCTCTTGCATTATATGGAAGCCAGCAAAAGCAGGAAGAAATTTAGGAACACTGCTAATTGAGGCGTGAGCACGATGTGAGGTTGAGAAGGCATCATTAATATAGGCGTCAGCTAGTTTTGCTAGTTGTTGAGCAAATTCCTTATCATTCTTTTTTTCTTCAGCGTGAAATCTTAGGTTTTCCAGTAATAAAATTTGACCAGGTTCTAAAGCCTTTGCTTTTTTTTCAACCTCAGCTCCAACGGTTTTCGAACTAAATAAAACTGGGAAATTAAATTCAGTTTTTAAATAGTCTGCAACTGGCTTAAGACTGAGTTTTTTTACTACCTTACCGCTTGGTCTACCTAGATGAGACATTAATATTACTCGACAGTTGTTTTTTAACAAAAATTTAATAGTTGGAATGGAGTCTTCAATTCTTTCTGGCTCTACAACTGTCATCTTGCCATTCACTTTTTTAAGCGGGACATTGTAGTCAACTCTAACTAAGATTGCTTTGTTAGCAATATTTTGGTTGGTGGGAGTAGAAATGTTTTTCATTTTAATAATCATATATATACATTATATACATACATATGCGTCCGCACACATTAATTTCAAATTATACTACTTATATTACTATTACTTCGATATTTTTAATAGTTCAACCTAGTTGAGGTGAATTTTAATATTACTGATTAATTAATTTAAATCTACACTTCTAATTATTGAGGGAGTAGCTATTTTGTGCTATACTCTGAAAACTCAAATGAAAGGGGAGTAATACTAATTATGGCCAACAAAAAACAAAACACAGAAGAGAAGAAAGAGCAGCAGCAAGAGGTTGAAAAAAAAGCTGATCAGAAGAGTAAGAAGAAGGATAATAAAAAAACAGAGAAAAAAACCTCTAAAAAAACCTCTAAAAAAACCAAAAAAACACCTTCAAAGAAGTCAGAAAAAACTTCACAAAAGTCAAAAAAGCAGGACAAACCTCCTCAAACTATGGAGGAGCTGTTGATAATGACTGACTACAACCCAGTTATTCCTCAAGAAGGTAAGAAAATTGAAGGCACGATCATTTTGATTACTGACAAAATGATTAAAATTGATCTTGGTGCAAAAACCGAAGGTGTAGTTGCTGATCGTGAATATAGTTTTGCTAGTGATTACATTGATGAGCTAAAAGAAGGAGAGAAAATTAAGGCTACTGTAAGGAAGATTGATAATAATAGAGGACATATACTACTTTCTTTAAGAGGGGCGGCTAGTGACGCAAAATGGGAATATTTTGTAGAAGCTCTAGACAACGAAGCAACTCTAAAAGCTAAAGGCATCGAAGCTAACAAAGGCGGGTTAATTGTTTCAATTAATGGAGTACGTGGTTTTGTTCCTTCTAGCCAATTTGGTCGTTGTTATTTGGGACAAATAGGTTTGCTTAAGGGAAAGGAATTTGAAGTTAAAGCAATTGAAGTTGATCGAGAAAGAAATCGTTTAATTTTTTCAGAAAGAAATGTTAGCGAAGCTAAGCAGATCGCTCAGAAGGCAAAGGCTTTGGAGGTAGTTGAAGAAGGCGGTGTTTACGAAGGGGTTATTTCAGGTGTTAAGTCATTTGGTTTATTTATGACGGTTGAAATTACTTTGGGAGATGAGGAAGAAAAGGCTGATGATGAGGAAAAGAAAGATAAAAAACTACCTGCCAAAAACATTGGCTATGTAGAGGGCTTAATTCATATTTCCGAAATAAGTTGGGAAAAAGTAGATCATCCTCGCAATTATCATCAAGTTGGCGATCGGGTAAAGGTAAAGGTGATGGGAGTTGATGAAGATTCAAGAAAACTAAATCTTTCTATCAAACGTTTAACTCAGGATCCATGGCAAAAAGTTGCTGAAGATTATCCCGTAGGAACTACTTTTACTGGCAAAATATCAAGAACTGAGCCATTCGGGGCTTTTGTTAATGTTATGCCTGGTGTTGATGGCTTAATTCATGTCAGCAAGCTTGATCCTAAGGCAAAGCTGACAAAAGGCGATGAGGCGACGGTTAATGTTGACAGCATTGAGCCTGAAAAGCGTCGCATGAGTCTCAGCATGGTGCTAACTGAAGTTCCAATGGGCTATAAATAGTTTGTATTTGAGCCTGTTGTGAACGCAATCAGAAAAAATTTCATTTGAAAAATAGTTTGGATTTATCCTAAAAAATTGGCTTTTTAGTCTGTAATCTGGTATAATAACTCTATTGTTAAAGATGGATATTATTTTCTATTCACTAAGCACTAAAGAAAGATTTTCATGTCTCACAAAATAAATGCTCCAAAGCTCGTGATCGCCGATGGGGATGAGGGTGTGCAAATTAATGAAGGGATAAGATTAGCGTTTGCTGGTGCTGGTTATGAAGTGCCTGGTTTTTCAGAAATTGTTAAGGCTTTGAAAAAAATATTCAAAGAAAAAATTCGTTTAGCTTCAACTCAAAATTCAGCTTGGATGAAAAAACATCTAAGCACAGATGAGTGGGAACAGGTTAATGCTTTGGTTCAGCAGCATCATCAAGCCTTGGCCGATAAAGAAGGTTTGCTTTATGCTGGTTATCTACCCTTTGCTGATCCTAAAGAGGTTAAGTACAAGATTAAAGGACATATGGTTAGACCGATGGGCATGCATTTAGCTAATAAAATTTGTTTTACCTTGGGCGGTGGTGAGAAAAAGTTTAACTTGGGACAATATTTGATTTCTGCAGATTGGGTGAGTGAAGTACCTCTAGAAATTGCTGAAAAAACACTTAAAGCTCAAGTTGATTTTTATCAGGATCTGGCAGGACAAAAATTGAACTTAATTTTCCAAACAGGTGGAAAATTAGGAAAAGAAAAGGCTGCAGAGAATAAAAAGGTTTTAGAAAAAATCGGATTTGATTTAGAAGAATAGTTTTTGATTCAACTTTTTAGTTTTTTATGAGTTGTTTTTAGTTTTCAAATTGTATATAATACCTTTTACAAAAGTGATAATCTCGTCACGACGAGATTCCCTCCAAAAACATATTTACCTATTTTGTAAATTTAGTATAATTAGTGGTCCTTGTTCCTTATTGGGCTAGGATCCTAAAAGATTGTTGAATCATCAACGCTAAGAGGACTTAGGTCAAAGGCTTTCAGGGCCTGTGGCTTAGTTGGTTAGAGCGCCTCGTTTGCAACGAGGAGGTCGGGAGTTCGAATCTCCCCAGGTCCACATAACGATTTACTTTGATAAATCGTAGAATAATTTGAACCTTAACAAGTGAAGAAAATACAATTGTCAGATAGTTCAATTGTAACCGTGTTAAAAATACTTAAATAAGTAATATCGTGTTAATTAAAGCAAAAAGTGGATGTCTTGGCTTGTTTGGCCGAAGAAGGACGCGTAGCCCGCGATAGTCGTCGAGGAGCTGGCAAAAAGCTGTGATCCGGCGGTGTCCGAATGGGGTAACCCAATTTTGCAGCAATGCAAAATTACTGCTCTTTTGAGCGGAGGTAAGCTGGGGAACTGAAATATCTAAGTACCCAGAGGAAAATAAATCGTAAGAGATTCCCTTAGTAAGCGACGAGCGAACAGGGAACAGCCCAAACCTGCTTGTCAGGGGTTGTAGGGCTCTTAATGTCGAAAACAACGAATAGCAGAATGCTATGGAATTAGTAACCAAAGAACGTGAAAGTCGTGTATGTGAAATTCAATGTTTTTGTAGAGAGTTCCTGAATAGGATGGGAGACGGCAAACTCCCGTTTTAAGCTGGGGTGACCACACTCCAAGGCTAAATACCAAACAAGACCGATAGTGAACTAGTACCGTGAGGGAAAGATGAAAAGAAGGGTGGAAGACCCCGTGAAATAGTACCTGAAACTTTTTGCTAACAATCAGAGAGAGCCCCTAGAGGGTGATCTCGTGCCTATTGAAGAATGAGCCGGCGAGTATTCGGTAACTGCAAGGCTAAGGGATTTTCATCCCGGAGTCGCAGTGAAAGCGAGTTCTCTGTTTCGACAGAGACGTGCCTGAACAGGGCGCTAGTAGTTACTGAATGACCCGAAACCAGGTGAGCTATCCATGGCCAGGATGAACTCTGCAGAAATGCAGGGGGAGGTCCGTACCAGTGCTTGCTGCAAGAAGCTTGGATGAGCTGTGGATAGAGGTAATATGCCAATCGGACCTGGAGATAGCTGGCTCTCCCCGAAATATATGTAGGTATAGGGTTATGTTTTAAGGTAGATGGGGGTAGAGCACTGATCGGGTTTCAAGGAGGAAACTCCTGGAATCTAGTCAAACTCCGAATACCATCTACTTCTGCATAGCACTCAGCACCCGGAAGTGAAGTTCCGGAAGCTAATGGGAAAACAATCCAGACCCACAGCTAAGGTCTCTAATAGATATTTAGTGGAAAAGGAAGTTCGAATCCTTAGACAACTAGGAGGTCGGCTTAGAAGCAGCCATCCTTTAAAGAAAGCGTAACAGCTCACTAGCCACAGGATTCGTGCGCCGAAAATTAATCGAGGCTCAAATATCTAACCGAAGCTCGGGGCTTGTCTGCATTATTGCAGGCAAGCGGTAGGGGAGCGTTCTGTGTGCATTGAAGGTATCCCGTGAGGAGATACTGGAGCGATCAGAAGCGAGAATGCCGGCATGAGTAACGATATTAAAGTGAGAATCTTTAACTCCGAATATCCAAGGTTTCCGCACCCACGTTCGTCGAGTGCGGGTTAGGCGATCCTAAGGCCAGTCCTGCAGAGCGGGAGTAGTCGATGGGTTACCGGTTAATATTCCGGTCCTAGAATTGGTTCGTTATTAATTGGGGAGGGACGATGCGGGATAACTTTAGTCAAGAGGTGAAGTCTTGATCTAAACACCAAAACAGTCTGGTCAGGCAAATCCGATCAGGCGTTTATTTGAGGTGTGATGGGTTTAGCTAAGCTTCGGCAAAGCTAAACTAAAGTGATTTCTGTATCCTGGAAAAGCTTCGCAATGAGAATTAATTCTAATCGTACCTAGAACCGACACAGGTGGATAGGTCGAGTAGACTAAGGAGAGCGAGAGAAAGTAGTTCAAGGAACTCGGCAAAACAACTGGGCGTAATTTCGAGAGATGCCCTTCCCATCAGGTTCGTCCTGGTGGGGCGCAGTTAAAGACGTTCCGTCGACTGTTTAACAAAAACACAGGTCTGTGCTAACTCGAAAGAGGAAGTATACGGGCTGATACCTGCCCGGTGCCGGAAGGTCACGGAAGCGGGTTTCCCTACTTGTAGGGAGGCTTGCGACTTAAGCCCCGGTGAACGGCAGCAGTAACTATAACTGTTCTAAGGTAGCGAAGTACCTTGTCGCTTAATTGGCGACGCGCATGAAAGGTCTAACGAGCGGAACACTGTCTTGAACTAGTACTCGGTGAAATTGAACTGGCCGTGAAGATGCGGCCTACTGACAGAAGGACAAAGAGACCCCGTGAAGCTTTACTATACTTTGATATTGATGTTTTATGGGAGATCGTCGAGAATAGGTGGGAGAATCCTGCTTTAGGCAGGGTTCGTTAGTGGAATACCACTCGTCTCCAATAGAACCTCTAACCTAAGATCAATGCAAACTTGATCAGGGACACTGTCAAACGGGTAGTTTAACTGGGGAGGTTGCTTGCTAAAAAGTAACGCAAGCGCGCAATGGTACCCTTGGCCTGGATGGAAATCAGGCTGTAAGTGCAATAGCATATGGGTGCTTAACTGTGAGGCCTACAGGCCGAGCAGATGCGAAAGCAGGTTATAGTGATCCTCGTGCACTTTGTGGAAGGTGCCGGGCTTATCGAATAAAAGTTACTCCGGGGATAACAGAGTCATCGCGCCTAAGCGTCCCTAGCGTCGGCGCGGTTTGCTACCTCGATGTCGGCTCATCGCATCCTGGGGCTGAAGAAGGTCCCAAGGGTTAGTCTGTTCGCCTATTAAAGCGGTACGTGAGCTGGGTTCAGACCGTCGTGAGACAGGTCGGCCTCTATCCTCTGTCAGCGCTAGACAATTGAAGGGAGTCGCTCTCAGTACGAGAGGACCAGAGTGAGGGAATCCCTAGTGTTCCTGTTGTTGCTATCAAGCGCATCGCAGGGTAGCTACATTCCTCAGGGATAATCGCTGAAAGCATCTAAGCGAGAAGCCCCCCCTTAGATTAATTGTCTCCATGAGACACGTGGGAGAACACCACGTTGATAGGCAGCCGGTGTAAGTGTCGCAAGATACTAAGCCTAGCTGTACTAATTGTCCACCGAACACGAAATAACACGGGCAATTGAACTAGATGACATGTATTTTTCTTCACTTGTTAGGGTCTAAATTTATTAAAATTTTATGGTCTAATATCCAGAGGCTTGCCTTGGGAATATTGGATCCAGGGCTTGCCCTGGGGTTTAATATTTTTTATTTAGATTCTAGATAAGCAAATAGTTAGAACTTTAAGATTTTATTGTCAGAACAAAAGAGCATTTTGTTCTGGTCTTAAGAGCGAGATGGAACCAACTCTTCCCATTCCGAACAGAGTCTTGAAACGTCTCAGCGCTGACAATAGTAACTCCTTGTGGGTTGCGAAGATAGGTCAAGGCCAGAACAAAATGCTTTTTTATTGGTTTTTATTGGCTTAACTTAAATTAAGCCCAAATTTTGCAAGATCAGTCGTACTAGAAGACGATCAGATTTAACCCAAAAATATAAAAGGGGGTTCTTTTAAAAAGCTCTAAAGCCAGAGCAAAAATAAAAAGAAAACAAGGATAGAAATAGCCAGATGAAGATAGCCAAGTATTTGTACAACTGGTGAAAAAGAAGTTTTTATCGTCCTTTTCATAGTGGCGATCTGTCTAATTACCACTACTGCAAAGATTAAAGAGACAACCGATCCAATTACAAAGCAGTTTTTAAAAATTGAAACAACAAAATTATTGAGAGATTCAGTAGTCGGGTTAGTAAAAATAGACATCTGCAACATTAACGAACCCTCCCTTCAATTTTTTCTTGCTCTTCTTCAAGCATTAATTCATTTAAAACTTTAGATACTTTGTTTGGATTCGGAACATCTTCGAATTCAAGTTCAGGTACCTCAGCAGAGGTTTGAATATAAACAGTTCCATAATCAACAATAGAAGCAACCACCCCGCCAGTAGCAACAGTGATATCTTCAATATTGTCTATTTTGGCAGAGGAAACGTTTTTGAAAATTAATGAAGAAAAATCAACATCAATAATTCTTTCGTCAGTAATAATAAAGACATTGAAAAACCAGGTTAAAAAAGATTCGAGTACAAAGCTAGTCAAAATCATATACCAACCAATGACAAAAGCAGTGATTAATTTTGAAGTCATAAAATTAAGCATTGGAGAGGAGAAAAATAAAAAAGGAAGAAAGAAAATTATTAAACTAATAACAACTGGCTTAAAAAGAGTAATGGGATGTCTTCTGAGCATTAAAACGATTTCTTCTCCTTCAAGTTGCGAATCAAACTCTGTTTCAACAGGCTTGGCAGCAAAAGCTTTAAGGGGATTGTTAGTTGGCTTTTCATTACGCAATGTTTGTGAATAAGCATCAACCTTGCACCCATTTTTTACGGGAAAATTTTTCTTCTGAATAGTTTTTCTGGGGGACTTTTTCTTAGACACTTTGTTCTTTTTAGACTCTTTTTTGTAATCTGAGGCATCAAAGATATCGGGCATAATCTTATTATATCACGAACCTCTCTTTAATCAGTCTTAAGCACGGCTAAAAACGCATCTTGATTTAATTCCACCTCACCAAATTTCTTCATTCTTTTTTTACCCTCAGACTGCTTTTTTAACAGTTTCATTCTTCTAGTTCTGTCGCCACCATACAATTTAGCGGTTACGTCTTTGCGATAAGCCTTAACATCAGCCCGAGCAATAATTTTTCCACCAATGGCAGCTTGAATTGGTATTTGAAATAGTTGTCTGGGAACTACTTCTTTTAATTTTTCCACTAACTCTCTACCCTTAGACTCAGCATTTTCCTTGATGGTAATAAAACTTAAGGCTTCTACAATTTCTTTATTGACCAAAATATCAACCTTAACAGCATTAACTGGCCGATAAGCAATTACTTCATATTCTAAAGAGGCATAGCCGGAAGAAAGAGACTTTAATTTATCATGAAAATTAACAATCAACTCACTTAAAGGAAGTCGATACTCCAATCTTGCTCTGGTTCCATTATTAATAGAATTAATCAGTTGCCCTCTTCTGCGTCTAGCAAATTCAACAATATGAGGTAGGTATTCTACAGGAGCAAAAATAGTAGCTTTAGTGATTGGTTCTTGTATTCCTTGAATTTGGCTGGGGTCAGGTAGATCAGCAGGACTCTCTATAATTATTTTTTGATTATTTTTAGTTAAGACTTTATATTTTACAGACGGGGCTGTAGCAATTAGTTCTAAATTAAACTCCCTTGCTAATCTTTCTCTTACTACTTCAGCATGGAAGATGCCCAGAAAGCCAACTCTTAGACCATTGCCCAAAGCTTGAGAATGAGTGGCAGAGAATTGAATTGAAGCATCGTGAAGTTTTAATTTTTCAGTTGCATCTTTCAGATCTTGAAAACGATGATTATCAAGAGGGTAAAGTTCCATAAAAACCATTGGGGTTGGTTCTTTAAATCCTGGTAATACTGACGTTTTGTTTTTTTGCTGTTGAAGTGTGATTGTATCGCCAATTTTGAGTAACTCAATCTCTTTTAAGCCAGTCCCAATATAACCCACTTCTCCAGCAGTTAAACAATCAACTTTTTTAGCCTGGGGGACAAAAACACCAATTTCGTTTGGTTGAAAGGAAGTCTCTGAATATTTTAAATAAAGCGAATCAGATTTTTTTAACTGACCATTAATTACACGTACGTAAGCAATTGCTCCACGGTGATTGTCATATTTGGAAGTAATAATCATCGCTTGAAGATTAGCTGAAGTGCTTCCCTTAGGGGCAGGTATTTTTTCAATAATAGTGTCTAGAATTTGTTGAATTCCTTTGCCTGTTTTGGCAGAACAGAGAAGAATTTCTTCCTCCTTAACTTCAAAAGTATCAATCATTTCAATAATGGTTGATACAATTTCGGCAGAATCGAGATCAATTTTGTTTACTACTGGAATAATCGTTAGACCCAATTTTTTTGCTTTTTCATAGTTAGCTAGCGTTTGGGCCTGTATTCCCTGAGATGCATCAACCAATAAAATGGCTCCTTCGCAAGCTTGTAATGAGCGATTGACTTCATAGCCGAAATCAACATGTCCAGGAGTATCAATTAAATTCAGAATATAGCCTTTATGTTCCATTCTAACCGGAGCAAGTTTGATAGTTACTCCCCTTTCTTGCTCAATTGGATTTGAATCCATCATTCTTTCTCTAAGATCAATTTCAGCCACTGTTTTAGTTAGTTTGAGGAATTGATCAGTTAAAGTCGTTTTGCCATGATCAATATGGGCAATAATAGAAAAATTACGAATTTGTTTGGGTGAAGCTAAGTTTGACATATAAAGCAACTCCAATCCAATAAAGCAACCCTAATCCAACAATAGATAAGTATCAGCCAAACATCAACAATTAATGGTTTTGGATGAAAATATTATTATTTTTCAGCTGCAGCTAACATTTTAGCTGTTTGGCTTTTTAGTCGAGCGCCTTTATTTTTATGGAAGATATTTTTTTTGACGGCTTTGTCAATAGCAGCATGAACCAAATCAAGGTTCTCTTGGGTTGGATTCTGCTCCATTTTTTTACGAGTTGTTCGATATCTAGATTTAATTGTCCGATTAAATTCAGCTTTTTTGCTGCTGGCTCTCAAAGCTTTTTTTGCGTTTGGTAGAATTGGCATAATGACTTAAACAATGATTAATTACTAGTAATTTCTCTCCTTGTCTTCTTCTCTCCTTGTCTCCTTGTCTCCTTGTAAGTAGTCGCTAGATTATACTAAGCCTGGAAGCAATTTTCAATCTTAAATGGGCTCTATTGCAAACAGTGGGGAAATGCTCTCTCTGGTAACTTGAGAAAAAAAAGTTGATTAGTGAATTTGACACAACTATTTTATAATTAATGAAAATATGATCGACAAACTGCCAAAAATCTCCAAATTATTTTTTAACAACACTAAGTGGCTAGAGAAAAAACAGAATAGTATTTTGTCAGCGGCTGTAATTATTACTCTAGCCAATATAGCTTCTTCTATATCTGGTTTAGTTCGTGAGAGGTTGTTAATTTCTAGTTATTTTAATACTGAAGCAACGCAAAAGGCTTACGAGGCTTTCCAAGTTGCTTTTCAGATTCCTGACATGCTGTTCCAACTGATTATTTTAGGGGCACTTTCAGCTGCCTTCATCCCTATTTTCACCAAGTATAAAAAAAACAACGAACAAGAGGCTTTTAGAGTTAGTAATAGTGTAATGAATATTTTATTGCTATTTTTTTTCTTGGCTTCAATTGTGGTGTTTATTTTTGCTGAGAAAATCACTGAATATCGAACAGGGGGTGCTTTTACTCCCAGGCAGATAAGCTTGGCAGCAAATCTTACTAGAATTATGCTTTTTTCTCAGTTTTTTTTCGCCATTTCCAATTTTTTAACCGGTATTCTCCAATCGTATCAGCGTTTTATTATCCCTTCTTTAGCACCTGTTTTTTATAATCTCGGGATTTTGTTGGGAGTATTCCTGTTCTCCTCTCAGTTTGGCATTTATGCTGCTGGAATTGGTGTGATTATTGGAGCCTTTTTGCATATGATAATTCAAATACCTTATGTCTCAAGATTGGGGTATCGATTTAATTTGACTTTTAATTTTAACCATCCTGGAGTTAAAGAACTTTTTAAACTAATTCCTTTGCGTGTGCTAACTTTAAGCTTGACTGAGTTACAAAATTTGGCTTTAGGTTTTTTTGCAACTAGCATTGGTAATCTTAGTTTTGTAGTTATCAAACTTGCCTTACGACTAATGGCAATCCCAATTAGATTATTTGGGGTACCAATCAGCCAAGCATCTTTGCCATTTCTTAGTCAAGAATCATCTAGTCATAAAAAGGATAGATTTAAAAAATTAGTCTTACAATCAGTAAATCAAATTGCTTTTCTTGCTTTTCCTGCTTCTGTGCTGCTGTTAATTCTTAGGATCCCGATCGTGAGATTGATTTTTGGAGCACATAACTTTCCTTGGCAGAAAACTTTGATGACTGGAAAAGCAGTTGCAATCATCTCTTTATCAGTGGGAGCTCAAGCAATGGTCCAACTTTTAATTAGAGCCTTTCACGCACTAAAAGATACCTTAACCCCATTCTTAATTATTGCAACAACTGTTTTGTCCTATTTAATTTTTTCTTGGATTTTTGTTTTTAGGTTAAATAGTGATGTGCTGGGAATAGCTTGGGCGACTACTATTGTGGCATTTATTGAACTAGCTTTGTTTTTGGTTTTCTTAGAAAGAAAGGTCGTTAATCTTTTTTTTGAAAAGACATTTATTCTTAAGCAAATTAAAATTATCACGTCCTCTTTTTTAATGGCGGTTTTTCTTTACTTACCTTTTAAAAT
>JAYEJP010000052.1:0-3191 GCA_034660615.1 Patescibacteria group bacterium | reverse complement strand
ATTATACCAGTTTATTTTTTTAGATTTGAAAAAAATAATATTTAAACCTATAATATACGAATAATGAAAGTCATCAATAATTTAACCAGAATTCATCATCATCCCTACAGGATATAGGGGGGTGGTTGATACTGGCAAATTATATTGAATCAACCCCGGAAAACGGGGTTTTTTTAATGAACATAAACCAAAAAATAATCAAATTTAATTTTTTAAATTTTAAAAGATATAATCAACTAAGGAGGAATATATGAAACAAACACTACAAACACTAAAAGGCTTTAGGGATATTTTCCCAGAAGAAAAGCGGCAGCGAGATTTTGTTCTTAATAAAGTTAGAGAAGTTTTCAATGTCTTTGGTTTTGAGCCGATAGAAACACCTACTCTTGAATATGCTGATCTTTTACTAGGAAAATATGGAGCTGAGGCAGAAAAACTAGTCTATACTTTTGAGGATCGTGGTGGTCGCAAAATTGGCCTCCGCTACGATCAAACTGTGCCTACAGCCAGAATCTTGGCTCAATACCGTTACAACCTCCCTAAGTTCTTTAGACGCTACCAAATCCAGAATGTCTTTAGAGCTGACAAACCACAGAAGGGTCGTTATCGTGAGTTTACCCATTGTGATATTGATATCTTTGGCGCTCAGTCAGCTTTGGCAGACGCTGAAATCTTAGCGTGCATTTATCAAGTTTATAAAAATATCGGCTTTAAACAGATTCAGTTGAAAATAAACGACCGACAAACTCTTTTCTCTACTCTTGAAAAGTTTGCCACTGACAAAGTCAGTGTTGCTTCACTAATTCAATCAGTGGACAAGCTCGATAAACAAAAAATAGAAACAGTCGTTAGAGAGTTGGCTGCTAAGGGCCTTGACCAAAAACAAGCCGAATCTACCATAGCCCAAATTCAACAAACTCAACCATCAAAGGAATTGAGCAACATTATTAATCTTGCCGAAAAATTAGGTGTAGCAAGCAATTCTATTCAACTCACTCCAACTCTAGCCAGAGGTTTAGATTACTATACCGGCATGATTTTTGAAGTTATCATTCCTGAGTATGGAAGTGGTTCTTGCGGAGGTGGTGGACGCTATGACAACCTAATTAACGAATTAGGCGGAGTTGAGATACCAGCGGTTGGCTTTGCACTTGGTTTTGCCAGAACAGTTGAAGCCGCAATTAAACTGGGCCTGATTCCAGAAGTAAAAAACTCAGCCCAAGTGCTAGTTACTGTCTTTGATAAAAAAACTAGAAATTACTCGCTCCAGGTGACTAAGAAACTAAGAAAAAGTGGAGTTAAAACTGAAATTTACCCTGAGTTTGACAATCTTGGCAAACAACTTAAATTAGCCAATCAAAAAAATATTCCTTGGGTAATTATTGCCGGATCCGACGAAGTATCAACCAATACTGTCGCTCTCAAAGACATGGAATCTGGGGAGCAAAAATCAGTTAGTTTGGGCGACTTAACTAAATTGATTAAATAAATTGCTTTGCAGCTAATTCGCAGCCGATTTGCAACCAATTTATAGCTAATTCGATTATAGGCAAACATAGAAAAAATTATCTTGAGAAGTCAATCAAAAAAACCAAACTTAACAGACTGGCGCTGACTATGTTATAATCAGCTTTCGTTATGAAGAAAAAAATACACCCTAAATGGCACGATGATTGTAAAGTCACTTGTAGCTGTGGAAACACTTTTACTACTGGCTCAACTCTAGCTGAGATCGAAGTAGAAATTTGTGATCAATGCCACCCTTTCTTCACAGGAGAAATGAAGTTTGTCGACCGTCAGGGAAGAGTTGATAAATTTAAGAAAAAGATTAAAAAGGCACAGAAGCAAAAAGCACAAAAACAGAAACAAAAACAGACTAAAAAAACCTCTCAAAAACAAAAAGATGATAAGAGTTATCAAGACATTTTAAGAGAAGCTAAAGACGAAATTCGCCAAACTGAAGCCAAAACTAAAAAGAAATAGTCCCCGATTATTACTTTCATCAAAAACATTAATTTCATTAATTCACGTTGTACCTGAAGTGTAGCTTAATTTAAGTTAAGCCTGAAATGTAGCACTTTAGCTAATGTATGATATTATTTATCAAACTTAATTAGAAAATTCGTGCAAACAAACCCTTACCAAAACCAAATCAAACAAATTGAAACAAAAATTAAAGACAATCAACAATTGTTGGTGGATCCTGAGTTGGAAAAATTAGCCCAAGAAGAAATTATTAAATTAAAAAAACAAAAAAAATCGTTGCAAAAAGCTGCCAACGACTATAAACAATCCCTCAAAGAGCAAGAAGAAACAGAAAAAAATCCGACAAAAAAATCAGCCGCTATTTTAGAAATCAGAGCTGGTGCAGGCGGTGACGAAGCCAAAATTTGGGCGAATGATTTGTTAAGAATGTATTGTCGCTACAGTACCGATAAAGGATTGAAGGTCGAGATTATTGATAATCTTGTTGTTAAAATTAGCGGAAAGACTACTCTATCAACGCCTATTTTTGAAACAGAAGCTTGTGAGAACCAAATCGACTCCACAGAAAAACAACTCTATCCTTATCAACTCTTCCAAACAGAGGCTGGAGTTCATCGCGTACAACGCGTTCCTACTACAGAAACACAAGGCAGAATTCATACTTCAACCGCTTCTGTTGCGGTTTTACCGGAAATTCAAGCTAAGGATGTTCAGATTAAAAAAGAAGACCTTGAATGGGAGTTCATGCGTTCAAGCGGAGCTGGCGGACAATCAGTTAACAAGACTAATAGCGCAGTCAGATTGAGACATATTCCAACCAATATTGCTGTTAGGGTCAGCCAAGAAAGAAAGCAGCTGCAAAATCGAGAGATTGCTTTAGAACTCCTCCGTTCTCAACTTTGGCAAAAACAAAAAGCAGAAAGAGAGAAAAAGCTAGGCAAAGCACGAGCAGTGATCGGGGGCAACAAACGAGCAGAAAAAATTCGCACTTATAATTATCCACAAAATAGAATTACTGATCACCGGATTCATCATAGTTGGCATCAATTAGAGAATATTTTAGAGGGCGATCTTGACGGAATGATTGGTTTAGTTAGCACAATTTCAAATAAACAAAAGTCTAAAGATTAAACTTCCCACGAGCTTACGCTCGGGGTTTTAGCTTGCTAGAAGCAGGCTTGTGCCACTTCGTGGCGGCTGCCTTC
>JAYEJP010000051.1:0-3194 GCA_034660615.1 Patescibacteria group bacterium | reverse complement strand
GGATCAACTTTAAGACCTGCTTTTCCCACAACTTCTGGCAAGCTGCTGCTTTCAGAAACAATCGGAATAGTATTTAGGTAAAGAGCTTCTAAGGCTGGAATGCCAAAACCTTCATATAAGCCAACTAAGGTCAAAGCTAAAGCGTTTTTAATTAAAATTGGCTTGATTGCTGTTGGGACAAAGCTGGTTAAGATAATGTGTCCACGCACAGGAGAATTTTTAATTTTTTGCAGAATTGGTTCAGCCAGCCAGCCAATCTTGCCAGCAATTACCAGTTTGGGTAGGGGTTTTTCTCCAGTTTGCTTTTCGCAAAATAATTCATAAGCTTGAATTAATCCGACTAAATTTTTACGCGGTTGCAGCGTGCCAACAAATAAGAAGTAAGGTTGGCTAATACCATGTTTTTTAAAGTAAGCTTTTTTTCTGGCAGGAGCAGTTTCTTTCAAATTAAGGCTAACGTCAGGATAAGCCACAATAATATTTTGTGGGTTGACCCCATAGTGTTGATGGATCTCCTTTTTGGTAAATTGACTAATGGCGATAACCTTGGACGCTTTTTTGACGCTGTATTTGGTCCATTTCTCCAGCTGAAAAAGGTCTGTTTGTCTAAACTGATGTTGATACTGTAAAAAAGCGAGATCCATCACACTGGAAACATAAGGAATTGGACATAAGCGAGGGGCATAATGTCCTGGTGTATAGAGCACATCATAATTATTTTGTTGAAAAAATAAATGCCAGGGTTCGGCCCACTGTGTCCAAAATTTGTCTGGTTTAACAATTTTATATTGCCAGTTAATTCTCTCCTTTGGCATGTCAGCTACTGGTTTTTGAGAAAGCAAAACTGTGGCCCTAGTTTTCTTTTTATAGCGTAGTAAATTGGAAATTTGCTTAATGATGTTAAAAGCATAGACATTGCTGCCAACTCGCTGAGTAACATTGGCTTCACAGCCATCAATCGCAATATGAATCTTGTCTGACATAAGATGGTTTTATTATAGCGGGTTTTGTAGGAAGCTGCAGGTTTGTGTCTGTTAGGAATTTTTTTGATTCTGAAAGTGTTTAATCGTCTGCTGATAAACTTCAACAGTTTTTAAAGCAGTTTGTTCCCAGCTAAACATTTGCTGCCGAATAATCATACGCTGCAGACGCTTGCGTTGAGTATCAGCATTTTCATTTAAGACATTACTAATTCCTTGGTGAATGCTCTCCACAGACTCAGGATTAACCAGTTCGGCTGCATTACCAGCCACTTCCACCATCGACGATAAATTAGAAGTAACAACAGGAGTGCCGTGCAAAAAAGATTCTAGAATTGGTAGACCAAAGCCCTCATACAAACTCGGATAACAAAAGACGTCAGCTTCAGCATAAAGAATGTTTAATTCCTCATCACTGACTCGTCCTAAAAAACGTAGATTAGGATGGTGAAACATTTTTTCTGAGGCATCCCAACCGCGATCACCAGCGATGATTAATTGATATTGGTCTGCTAAAGGCTGCCAAGCTTGAATTAATTTTTTTAAATTTTTGCGTGGTTCTTGTGTACCCACAAAAAATAAATAAGGTTGATCTAATCTCAGTTTTTCTTTGATGTTTTTAGCTTTGTTTTCTGTAATTTCCTGACTAATTTCTCTGACGTCAGCTGGCAAGGCGGAGTGGACTACATGTACTTTCCATTGAGGATATTGCAAAAGTTCAATCACGTCTTTGCGTGTGGCTCTGCTGACAGCAATAATTTCAGCTTGTCTCTTTTTGAGAATTTTCCAGCTTTTGTGATGAGCAGTTAAAACACGTGCATGAGCAACTTCATCAAAGCGTAAAATTGCTAGATCATGAATAGTGGAAACTAAGGGGATATCTTTGTCCGGCGGCTGCAGCCAGTCCCAGCTGTGAATTAAGTCCAGGTCGTCAAAATGAGAGCTAAGTTTGTTTAAACCCAGTTTCCAAACCACTGACTGCATTTTGGGCGGGCAAGCTTGAATTTTAATTTGGTGAATATCTGGATCAATCAAACACTCCTCTGTTTTTTCTTTCAAAAAACTATTTTTGCGCAAGCTATAACCAAACAAGCGCAAATTTACATTGGTGTAGCGGTCTAAAGCTCTGATTAAATTAGCGGTGTAGCGGGAGACACCACGTTGATAAATTAGGGAAGTAATGTCGATGCCAACATTCATATCAGGCAGATTTTCTATTTATTGATTTGTTTCTTTGGCTAAATAGGTATTAGCCGTTAGTTTTATTGATATTGACTAACCAACTGCTGTTTAACATAAATTCTGACAAATCCGATTTGTGGTCTGTCAATGGTGCCGATCTGTTTATAGCCATAATCCTCCACTACTTTGAGTAGCTGGTTATCCGGATCAGTCAAGTCTCTCAAGTAATCAAAGACTAGCACAAAGTCATAATCAAAGATAGGTTTGAGTGTTGAGGTAAGTTGTGGCACTTGTTCAATATTATTGTAGCCAGTGGCCAATGAAGGAAAATGTTCTTGGTTATACCAGCGCCAAGGGGCAAAGGGATGACTAAATGAGAAAACAGCTATGGTTTGTTTTTCAGGGAAACGGGTCTGAATTTCTGCATAAAGACTTTGCCAATTTTCACGTTGAAATTTTGGCTTTAAATAGTACTGACTGAGAGAAAAAAGGTTGAGAGCAAATAAAATTATTAATAGAGTAATAGCACTTAATTTGACTAGGCTTTTTTGTTTGTTTTGTTTGAGTTGGCTACGGTGATTGAGCGAAAGGTCAACCAAAGCAGCGATTAATAAATAGAGAGCTGGAAGTAAAAATAGTAAGCGCTTAGGTCTAACTACTGGGACTAAAAAAGAAACTAACCAGCTAGTGATGAGCGGGACAACAAACCAAGTGGTGGTAATAATGATTGGTTTAATCTTCATTTTACCTTTTTTAAGTTGGTAAAAAAGGTAGCCGCTTAACCCGAGAAGAAGAAGTGTAAGTAAGCCTGTGGGGACAAGATAAAAATGATTAAATTCAAGATTACTAATACCAAATACAAATTTACCTACTGTCAAAGGTAAAGCTTTGACTTGAGTTAAGCTTACTACTTCCTCCCAACCTGGGATAGTCTGGCGCAAAGCTTGGCCGGCTTTAAGTTGTTTAAAAAATGTAGGTATCCAGGGAGCAAAAAGAAAAGTGGCAACTACCAAAGAGGTAAAAAAGCTTTTA
>JAYEJP010000050.1:0-3280 GCA_034660615.1 Patescibacteria group bacterium | reverse complement strand
GGTGTTAATACATTATTGATAATATTTTGTTTTAAGCAAAATATTATTTTTTGAACTCTAATACGACTTAATTTATTTTTTTTAAATAATCTATATTTTTCTTTCCAGCTATTTATTTTTTCAAAAAAGTATTTTTTTAGACTATTCCAGGGGTGTTCTTGAAACTCCCTAGTTTTTCGGTCAACCTCTTGGCAGAAAAGAAAAATTTGTTCTCCAATCAAAACACATGCAAGGATAATTTCTAAATAAATAAAGATGGGGAATTTTACATCTGTATTTAAATTAAAAGGCATCAACTCAACCAGCCAAACCAACAAATGCAGCGAAAATAAACTAACTAATAGTAATTTCACCTTCTTAATCATTAATCTCTCCTGGGTTTTTAACAATGTGCTCTATTTTATTAGAGGTAAAACCGTCTTGCCTCTTAACATATAGCCGATGTTTGCCGTAATCATCAGTAACGGGTTGTTTAGCTATTATTTTGTAATTTGTCCAATATTGCGATTCAAGCTTAATATCATCCAAATAAACTTCTCCTATTTCATAAGCTTGTCCAAAATTTTTACCCTCAATCACAATTTTGCTTCCCTGGATTGTCCAGTCTGGCTCTTTGCTATAGATTCGTGGGTATTTTTGCAAGTGCAGCCAATATTTATGATAAGTAAAACCAATTACTAAGCTGAAAACAAACACCAGCATCACTGTTTTCTGTGTTTTGGCTTGTCCTAAAGCACTAATAATTTTTTTAGAGAAAACAATCAAAAGTAAAATTAAGAATAAAACTAAGGTTTTAACCTCTGTAGAGATTCTAATAAATAGCAAAAAAAACTCAGTTGTTAACAGTTCAAGTACAAGAACAATTGGCTGATACAAGGCTAGGCTTAACAAAGCCACGAACAATCCCTGAGTAATAAGTAGCTTTAACTTCTTCATATTTTATTGAGAAACAATGATTGTAAATTGGTCGGCAATATCTATTTTTTGCATTACGTCTATATCTAAACTATATTTTGTACTTGCATTAAATGTCTCGATTAAAGCAAAGTTTTTACTCAGATTAGTGTTGTCTAAATTATCAATAATAGTCACAGGAATCATTTTATCAGTCTCAAACAGCAAATAGTACTTTAAATAGTATAAATAACTATGGTCAATTTTTTTAAGGGTCTCTTTTTTAACATAAAAATCCCTAATCCCCTGATCCTGTACAATCTGCTTAAGAGGCTCATCTAAACTATCTTGATAAATGCCACTCATCCAGTGATGCATTTGCAGCGAAACATTGATAGTTAAAAGATTAATGAGTATCAATCCCCCTGCCCAAAATACTAATAACTTTTTGTTAAATTTCCAAAAAATAGTAAAAAGTGCGACTAGCAGAATAATAATCGGCTTAATCAACCACTGATTGCTCTTGAATAAATCTAACCAGGCCCAGCCTAGAGAATTGATAGTGATATAAAAATCACGATTGGGTAAAGCTATTAGAAAAACTATGCTAAGAGCAATAAAAAGCAACCAACTCAACTGCTGGATCTTTTGTTTCTTGTTTTTTAATCTTTGCCAAAGCTGCAATAAGCCATAAACAATAAAAACTAAAATGGTTGGATCTATGTAGCGAAAATAAGTTGAGTATTTAATCGGATTATTCTTAAAACCCAAATAACAATGCAAAAATGACAATCCGCCTGAAAAGATGGCAAACAAAGTCATAAAAACTGTACTAGTTTTAACCTTTTTGGTTTTAATACTAATAATAATTTCATCAAGATAAAATAAAAAAGGAAAGAAAAAACTAGAAATAAAAATATAGATAAGATGATTGCCAATCACTTTGAAAGCATTGAACCATAAAAAATTTCCAGAAAATAATTCTGCAAAAACGCTCAAGTAAGGATTGGGGCTATAGCCTTTTTGCTCTAGGCTTTGAATTGGATTTGTTGATAAAACCAGTTCAGTTTTTTTGAAAAGAAAATAAGGCCCGACAGTAAATAGCAAAGTTAAGCAAAGATAAAGAGCGCTTTTTATGATTTTTTGTTTTGTAGATTTCTTAGCAGAGTTAAAAGCAATAAATATTAAGGTTAAAACTAAGCTAGGAATAAGACTTAAACCAATTGATCTAGTCAAGATAGCTAAAGCAGTAAGAATACCAAAAGCGATGGTTATTGGCCATTTCTTCTCAACCCTTTTTTGATCTATTAGTATGACTAAAGTGAAAATTAATAAGACCAGCGGTGTGTATAAGTTTTCACTCATTGCTACAAAATAATTACCACTAAAAATTGACAAAGATGCAACAAATAACCAGCTAAAAATTAAGAAGATTCTGCCTTGTTTTGATCTGTGCCAGATAAAAACCTTGTTCAACAGATAAAAAATGAGCGCAATTAGTAGCTGACTAATTCCCAAATTCAAAAACTGAACATTGCGGTAAGTAATGTGAGCGTTATCAGTGAAAACTAAAGAAAGAAGATAAGAATATAAAGGCGGGTATTTGTGACCGATACTGGCATCGCTCATCACGTCAATGCCGTAGCTAATATTACGCGCCTTGCTGAGATAAATATATTCGTCACCAAAAACCCAGGGATTAAGCATAACAACTATTATAATATATGCTGGTTTATACTAAGGTGTAAGATTTAAACAACCTAAATCAACTCATTTTTTTCCAAATACTTAATCACCTTATCAACAGATAACTCAACTGGATCCTTGTGTGGCTTAAGCAAAATCTCAGGATTCTCTGGTTCCTCATATGGATCAGAAATGCCAGTAAAATTTTTAATCTCCCCTGCTCTGGCCTTTTTATACAAACCCTTGCCATCCCGCTCCTCGCATACCTCAATCGGAGTACTAACATAAACTTCAATAAAATTCTCAACAGTATCCCTCAAATGCTGGCGACGCTCTTCATAAGGAGAAATAAAAGAAGCAATTACCCCAACTCCATTTTTGCTGAGTAATTTAGACACAAACCCAACTCGTGTAATATTTTTATCGCGGTCTTCTTTAGTAAAGCCCAAATCCTTAGTCAAAGATTCACGCACCACATCACCATCCAAACGTTCAATTTTAACCCCTCGCTCCTCTAAAATCTTATAAACTTTATCCGCAATCGTGGTTTTACCAGACTGAGACAAGCCAGTAAACCAGAGCACAAAGCCCTTTTTATTATTGTTTTGCTTATATTGTTGATCAACCATAGTGTTATAGCTGTTAGTTAATAATTGATAAACCTCAGGCCTCATTAAATACTTGGGCGGTTGCTTTTTAT
>JAYEJP010000049.1:0-17309 GCA_034660615.1 Patescibacteria group bacterium | reverse complement strand
TCGAGGCAGAGTTAATTTAACCAGCCGTCAACCTAGATTGGTTGATATTCTTGAAAAACGCTATATTGATCTAGAACCAATTAGACCAATTATTGAAGATCATCTTTATATGCAGATTGGCATGGGGAAAAAGCACCCTTATGTTGGAGGATGCACTCTGATGGCTTTTTTCCGAGATGATGTCCAAACTGATTTATTACTGCCTTTGGTTAAGAGAGGAGTACCTGTTGAAGGAGTCTATCAAAATTGGAGATTCTTCCATAATGTCGAAAAAGAAAAAGCAAAAAGGTATGAAATTTTGAGGAGAGCTTACAAAGTAGTTAGTGATGAAACCGCTCTAGCTTGGGCTGCAACTGTTGGAGGCTTGAGAAGGTCTGGCCAAAGAAACGAGATACCTTATTATACTGATCTAGCTAGATTCGGAGAAATGAATGACGGTCAAACGGACAATATTGTGGCTTTAACTCATTTTTATGATTCGTTGAGTGAGGTCATGCCAGAGGGATTCCTAGAACCAGAAGAGTTTGTAGATTTTGGATATGATAGTTATTCTGGGGGCTATCAAGCTAATCCTTCCATTCAGCTAATTAGAGATAGGATTGATGATTATCTCAATGAGAACATGGATACATACTTTTATCACCCAGATGAGTTAACTCATAGACAAAGATACTTACTTGCAGTTGATAGCGTTTTGGCTCAATTGGTTTCAGACAGAAGGCCATTAAGAGTTGCCTTGCCATTATTAGCTCATCTAGCTGATAACTGGGAGTCTAGTCTAGACCAATATTGGCATACTAATAGTCCGCGTATGGATCTGACAACCGATATCGTTGCGAGAGTTATTGTTGAAGATGGAGTTTTTTCAACTGATGAGGAGCGTGCTTACTGGTTATCAAAGTTGGATCGAGTTAATACCGATGTTGTCCCAAGAGAAAGCCTACTTCAATACGCTTTTCACTTGAATCCTCGTACATTCTATCGTTTAGTTAGAGATTTTGACAGAGAAGACGTTGCCTCCTGGGCTCCGGCTGATCGTCTAGCAGATTTTGAGTTTGCGCTTAGTTTGGATGAGGAGACTGTTGAGCAACTCAACAATCTCTGTCTCCAGACTGCTAGCATGGAGAAGTATATTTCTCAAGGAACTTTCTCAATTGACTTCCTTAAGTTACTTGTTGAGTTTGACTATTCACAATTAGCCAAGAGACTTATTGAAACTGATGAAACCTTTTACGAAAAGTGGGGGCTTACAAAAGAAGAAAAGATGTTCTGGGAGCTTTTTTCCAGAGCCTCACATGGATTTCATAAAACTCTTTTAGAAGAGAAGGTAGAGTTTATCAGGATTATTAAAGCTGGCGAAGATTTAGAGGTCTATCTGGGCTTGATGGAGCGAATTGATCAATCTCCAGCGCAAGAAATTCAACGCTTAAAGTTTCAGATTTTACGGCAGTTAGTTTTAGTAGATGATCCTTTTGCTTTTTATGATGAAATTGAACTTGTCTTTGTTGAGAATAACCTTCCTCTAGTTGGTAAGATTCTAAGAGTTTTTCAAATTTTGTATCCGCCAGATAGAGTTGAAAAACTCCTCTTAGAAAAGAGTAGCCCAGTTTTAAAAAAAGAAAATCGTGTTTTAGGAACCTACAACCGTCGGTACGATATTATCTACCGAGATTTACTAAAATCACACCTGCTCTCTGGTGAGCGTTCACTCCTAGGTTATTTAAAAGTCATTGACCAAGGTCTAGTTTTAATAGACCGTTTTGAGGAAGGAGAAGATTTAAGCCCAGATCAAAGACGAGAGCTTGAGCGAGTTTTAAACAAACTCCTGACACTGCAACAAAGTTCTTTATTTGGCTTAGAGCATCAAACTGAGTTGACTCGGGCTAATGAGTTATCTGAGCAGGAAATCAAGACAATGGTTGAGCAGCTGAGGGAAGATCTGGGGGTTGCTGAAGGCCAGACTCTTCAAGAACGAGTTGAGACAATGTTCTTAAGGCCGATTGGTGTGGAATCAATCTCAGCTGCTTTAGAACTAGCTGAGACTGCCAGACAACAAGCCCATCAAAGGGGACAAGAACTGGTAGAAAAATCAGCTGATGGAGCCATTATGTTAGAAGCAGGAGATTTTATTAAAGGAGTTAATGTTGGTTTGATAAAGTCGATCTTAGGGTCAGGGGTATCTGCAGGAGAGTGTCTCGGATCAAATGCTGACTCAGACGCGACTCCGCTTGGGACTGATGGAGTAGTAGTTGAAGCTGAGGAATTGGGAGAAGGACAAGCTGCTTATTTTGAAGAAACACCGGCTGAGACTTATGCCAAAGGCTTATATTTGGTTATTAAAGACAGAGGTCAGTTCCATCACACTGAGTCAGGTGAAGATGTCAGATATGATCCTGATGGGTATGAGATCTATAAAACAGGCGTTGTGTCTGAGACTCACCATGATATTAGAACGGCAATTCCTTCAACTGAAATTGATTATCTGATTGCTGATGGTGAACTAATCAACAATAGCCGTGGGTTAAAAGAACTATTTTTAGCGATTGCTAAACAAGGGGTTTACCTACCAGTGGTTAATGAAACAGGGCTTGTCATCTTCTCTTATGATGACTATCAGACATATCGGGCTAATTTTGCTGGAATTGGCTATTATCGTGGAGGCGAACTGCCTATAACAAGAGTTGATGGACCGTTTAGGTCTGAGGTTCAACAAGTAAAATCGGCTGTGATTGGACACATTGATGAGACTAAGCAGATTTCTCAAGCAGTTAGAGCTGAGATAGAGAAAGTTCTTGGGTTAATGGATATAGTTCTAAGCCCACATGGTGATACAAGTCTATTAGGAGCTAAGCTCTATGACACCGGCTCAACTGGTCGTCACACTGACGATCCAGAAGGAGAGATAGATTTTGACCTAATCTTGGATCTAGACACTGGGGCCTTTGAGCATGCAATGGCCATTAAAGCAAAAATGATTCAGTCTTTTGAGCCAGAGGAAGATGCTTCTCATACGGAGGAAGGCTATGTTCAAGTCAGGTCGATTGGTTCAAAGGCAGTAATCCCTGGTGAGAAGGTTGATATTGATGTTGGGATCCGTAGGAAAGCAGAACTCAAGCCTTTTACGACTGATGAGGCAATTAGTGCCAAACTTGGTTGGATTAGAGATAACCTCGGTGAAGATCAATATTATGAAGTTGTGACTAACATTGTTTTAGTTAAGAGATTGTTAAAAGGAGTTGGGGTTTATAAAAAATTGGATGGAGGGTTTGGTGGAGTTGGGGTTGAGACTTGGATTTTGTCTAATGATGGAAACCTGGAAACAGCCTTCAACACTTTTTGGGAAGCTGCTCATGACGAGGCCGGTAACAGGCGGTCTTTAAGTTCATTTAGAGAACACTACACAATTCTTGATCCTGGAATAAACTTTAAGTTTAACCGTCATGATGATTATGTCTATGTCCTAGACGAAGCTGGATACAAAGGGATCCTTGATCTAATAGAAACGAGATTGGGCAAATAAACCCAAGGAAAAAGCAGACAGTTAAGAATTATCCAACTACGTCAAAATTTTTGTTCTCTTTTTTTCCTCGAAGACGGTCCTTAACTCTTTTAGGTTTATTTTTTGTTTCTTCTTGATTAATAATTCGCTTCATTTCAAACAAAAGATAAAAACCTATTAAATTTGAAACTAATAAAACCCACCAAGTTTGTTCGCCAGATAAAGTTTCAATTACCCCGTTGATCAGCCAAAGAATTTCACTCCAAAAAATATAGATCCAACCTTGAAGGCTTTTTTTCTTTAGAGGTTTGAAAGCTTTGAACATCAAAAAAGTGTTGAGAATCATGATAAAAGCTGAGGAGATATAAGACAAGATAATTAGTGGACTGAGAGTTACTAGAGACAGTAAACCCAGAATGGCCATCAGTGGACCGGCAAGAATGCCGATAATTCCACTGGCTAAAGCTAGCCAAGGAGAAATTGTTAAGAAGAATTTCGGTAGAAAATCTGGTAGGTTTGGAAGCTTAGAGAAAAACTCATCAAATTTTTTAATGATGATTATGAGCTTATCCTGTGACAAAGAGTGATCGATTTTGTTTGAGATTTTTTTGAACATAAATTCAGTATAGCAATTTTTTAGCTAGTTGTAGAGGCGTTTTGAATTGTGTGTTAGCGTTTTTTGAAAATGTCCCCTTTGCGTTAAGTTAAAATGTCCCCTTTTAAACCATAGTTCTGACTTATTCGTAATCCAGAGATTTCCCTGTCAGCTTGCTACAGGAAAGATTATTCAAGATTGAACTCATTCTATAAGCCTAGGCAGAGAACGCTGGGCTTTTAAGCCCGGTGAGCTTCACACAGTTGCGTCAGCAAGAGAGCATTTAGGCTTTAGCTTGGAGCGGATGAGTGGCGTGAATGAGTGGTGTGAATGAGTGGCGCGAATGAGTGGTGTGAATGAGCGTTCCTCACGATTCCTCGCGTTAGCGAGGTCACTTCGTCTTAGGCGGAGTGCACTTAGTGGTGCCACGGGCTTACCCGTGTTGATCGACATCTGATTGATCCAAACTAGATCAATAATCTATCTTCAGACATGAACCCCTTGCAACTAAGTTTTTATATCAGTTAAACTGTAATTATGAATAGTCAGACCCCATCCAATCAACCAACGGCAAATCAACAGGCTCAAGCCCAATACGTTCAGCAGCCAAATCAACAACAGCAAGTGAATCAACAACAGCAAGTCAACCAACAGCCAAACTACCAGAGGAATTATGACAGCTCCAATCAAATTGGCTACTTCGTTGAGTTGCTCAAAACTAGATGGAAAACTTTTATTCTCCCTATAATTGCTTTAGTGGTTGTTTACCTAGGCTACCGGATGTTATTCGGGATGGGCAGTATCAGTGTTATTGGTGAAGGAGTTTATGATTTTGAGGCTAACCAAGTTTCGATGATTGTGACTTATGTTAATAATAATGTAGATCCGGACAAAGCGATTCAAGGTGGGCAGAGTGGGATTGATGAACTGATCGGCACAGTGAAGGCAATTGCCTCGGATGCTGAGATTAAAAAAGCTTTTTACCAGATAGAGCCAGTTAGTTCTAAACAGGGCACAACTTATCAAGTTGTCAATGCTTTTAGTTTGAAAACTAGTGAAGTTGATTCAGTTAACAAGTTAGTGAAAATGCTTTATGCTAATGGTGCCAGTGGCATCACCAGTGTTAGTTTTAGTCATACTGATCAAGAGGAAATGGCCCAGGAAGCCCGCGAGAAAGCGGTTAAAAACGCTCGTCAAGAAGCGAAGAGAGTTGCTGGGGCAGCTGGAAAGCACTTGGGCAAATTGGTTACAATTAGCGATGATCAACAGAAAGCAGCGGGTTCGGTTGGATCTGATACTGGAGCTAGTTTTAAAAATGTCACGATCACTAAAAGGGTCTCAATTGTTTATAAAATTTGGTAGAGATTATTGAAATTTTTTGATCTAATACCCCGAGTCTTGCCTTGGGAATATTGAGAAGCTTGCCTTAGGAATATTGAGTCCAGGGCTTGCCTTGGAGTTTAACGCCTTTTATTTTCAGAACCATTAACAGATTAAACTGGATTTTTTTCAAATTCTTTTGTTAACTTCATCCCATAGTTCTCTACTATGGCCCTCATAACCCAAAGCCCAAATTGCAATCCCGGCTAAATCAAGCTGTTTGACATATTCGAGTTTAAAACTAATTGAAGTTGGGTTTTCATAGTAAATCATGTAAATTTCACCGTCCTCAACATAAGAGAGATAGGGACAGAGAGCATCATCATCCCAATTTGTTTCTACTCTTAACTCATCTTTCTTTTCTAAAATTTTTTTAACGCGTTTATAACTAGCAGTCGAACCTGTGTCAGGATAAGTATTCGCTTGGGGGGAGCGAGAGTCAGTCTGCCACTCATAACCGTAAAAAGGAACCCCAAGCAAGATTTTGTCTTTTGGGACCATTTTTAAGTAGTTTCTCAGATGCTGATGGATATCAGTATCCCAGAGCTTAGATCCACCAAATAGAGGTGCAACTGGTCCGGCTTGGGTCGAACTACGACGATGGAAATCGTAAGCCATAACAACAATGTAATCAACATATTGGCCAATTTTTTTAATATCCCAAAGCATTTCTTTGCTTGAAGCAGAGGCATACATGTCAATTGATAGCTGAACTTGAGGGAATCTGTTTTCTAGATGTTCGTCTACGGTTTTAATTAATTGAACAAAATTAGCTCGTAATTTATCACTAATTTCCCCTGTGTATTCAATGTCGATATTAATTCCTCCTATTGGATAGGCTAACAGAATCGAGTCAAGAGATTTGAGTAAATTTTCGTGCGCTTGAGTGTTATTAATAATTTTTCTAATTGATTCGTTGTTAAACTGCACTAACACTAAATCTACTTGATCGCCATTAGCACCAACTTGGTTACTTAAACCCAGTAATTCATCTGAGTCAAGTTTGCTGTAGCCCGGATGAGTGCCCTCTTCAGTTTGAGTGAGAATTGTTCCATCACTGTTAATATTTAAGCCGAAATAGCTAAGATGAGTTAATTCAGGCTGAATGGTTACCTTATCAATATTCCAGTATGGCAAGAAGCCATAAACAACTCTTTTCTTTTTTTGACTTTTTTCAATTTTTCCTGGGAGAAACTGAAATTTACTTAAAGATGAAAGCGGTGATAAAAGTGGTGCTTCCCACAAAAACCAGATTGTCACCACTGCTGAAATCATAATAATTATGGCTGCTGTTAAAATTAATTTAATTTGAATCTTATGTATTTGCCAGAAGCTTGACAGGGAGTTTGTCTTACTAATGTTTTTATATGTTTTTTTTACAATTTTTTTTGTCATTTTTGCCAATTTATCTAAGAAATTAAAAGGCAGGAGAGAAAATTTATGTAGGGCTTAGCAACATAGATCTTTATTCTGATTATACTCACACTCACAGGGAAGCAGGCTTTGTCTTCTTTTAGAAGACAAAATGCTGAGGATTCTGCCTCAGAGAGGATTCTGCCTCAGAGAGGATTCTGCCTCAAAAATGAGCACATATTAGTTAATATAAATTTACGAATTTATTAAAACTTTATGGTCTAATACCCCGAGGCTTGCCTTGGTATATTGCCTTGACATTTGAGTCCAGGGCTTGCCCTGGGGTTTAATACCTTTTATTCAATTCTAACAGCTTTGCCATCTTGAATAATAACAGTCTGTTTAAAATAAGCAGGCTTTCCTTTTTCATCAACCATTTGTGGACAATCGCGACAATAGGAGCCAGTAACAGGGTCCTCAACAATAGTTTTTTCTTTTAATTCTAGACCATCGATTTGTTTACCAGGTTCTGGAGGTTGGCCAGTAGTAGGGTCAATCCAGGTATTTTTTGTGACTAATTTAGATTGGGAAGGAGTGCTTTCTGTCCAAAATAGATCTTGATTAAGAGGCTGGCAATTCTCCTGGCTGTATTTAGGTGGCATGCCATTGGCACAAACAGCCTCTGAAGCAATATCTGATGGTTTCTCTTGCCATTTGGCACTTTCATTTTGTAAAAGATATGACATTAAATCATTGAAGATTGGGGCGGCTCCAGTTACCCCAGAGGCAAGCCTACTCATTGGAGTGTTATCATTATTGCCTACCCAGGTAATTGCAAGATATTCTGGAGTGAAGCCAAGAGTCCAGTTATCCTTGAGATCATTAGTAGTTCCGGTTTTAACACTGACAATTTGATTAGGGATGACCAGCTCTGAATTCGAGCCAAAAGCCATTGACCTAGCCTGATTATCTTGCATGATATGGCTAACCAAATAAGCTGGGGCACGATCCATCACTCTTTTTAAAGAGTTTTTTGCTCCATTGTTTTCGTAGTTGGTTAAATATATTAGATCTTTTTGCCGTTGCTCTAGATCAAATTCAAATAAAGTCTCTCCTTGATAATCCTCAATTTTTAAAATCGGGGCTAGGGGTACTTTGACTCCTTGATTAGCTAAAGTACCATAAGCCTGTGCCATGTCGACCATTTTTACTTCACCCCCGCCAAGAGCTAGGGACAAGCCATAATCTTCTGGATTTTCCCAAGTTGTGATGCCCATGGCAGTTGCTTGTTTCATAAAGATTTTTATACCAATTGTACTAATGGCTTTTACTGCAGGAATGTTAAGAGAATTGCCCAACGATTGTCTAATGGTGACAATTTCTTTATAAGTTCCATCATAATTGCGTGGGCAATACACAGGTTGACCTGGAATGCTAAAGCAAGTAGGAACATCAAGCAAAATAGTTCCAGGATTAAGGGTTTTTTCTTGTAAAGCAGTAGCATACATGAGCGGTTTAATTGAAGAGCCTGGTTGTCTTAAGGCTAGGGTAACATTAACCTGCCCATCATCTTCTTGATTAAAATAGTCCTTACTTCCCACCATAGCCAGAATTTCGCCAGTATTGGGCTTAGTAATAATAGCTGCTCCATTGCCAACTCGATAATTTCTTTTAGCCAAACGGTTAACCTCAGCAGAAACACTAGCTTGGGCTGCTTGATGAATATTTAAATCAAGGCTGGTATAAACTCTCAAACCACCCTTTTCAACTTTGTCAACGCCATATTCTTCGTAAAGCAAGTCTCTAATATAAAAGACAAAGTGAGGTGCTTTGATTTCTGATTTTGATAGGGCATAGTCAAGGCTAGCTTGTTTAGCTTGCTCTGCTTCTTCTTGGGTAATATACCCATCTGCAACCATTCTTTTCAGGACTTGTGCTTGTCTTTTTTTTGTTTGTGTGGGGTTTGAACCAAAAGGTGAATAGCGGCTTGGAGCTTGGGGAAGACCGGCGAGTAAAGCGGCTTCTGACAAAGTTAAGTCTTTAGCGTGCTTATCAAAATATCTTTTAGCAGCTGACTCAATTCCAACAGAAGTCCCTCCATAGGAAATATAATTAAGATACATTTCAATTATTTCTTCTTTGGAATAAATTACTTCAGTTAGAATTGCTAAAATAGCCTCTTTCACTTTCCTCTTCAGAGTTTTTTCTGGAGTTAATAGTGCATTTTTTACTAATTGCTGAGTGATAGTTGAGCCACCCTCCAATCTTTGGGATTTTAAATTGTTGCGCACAGCTCTGATTATTCCTTGTAAGTCAATCCCAAGATGTTTGTAGAAATTTTTATCTTCGATTGCAATGGTTGCTTGAACGATGTATTTTGGTAGATCTTCTAGATCAATTGGAACCCGATTTTCATCTGCATAAATTTCGTAAAGCAATTCATGATTACGGTCAAAAATCTGAGAGCTAACTGCAAAATTGTCGTTTGAGGCAAGATTGATTGGTGATGGGAGTTGCTGGAGTAAAAAACCAAAACCAATCAAAGCGAATGCCAACAAAACAATTAAGATATAACGGCAAACAGGATTAATGATTGGAAAGAGTAAAATTTTAAGGCATTTGATAAGTTTAGAATTCTTTTTTTTAAAGTTGGTTGATTGGCTTTTTTCTTGATCTTGAGGTTGATCGCAAACTCCAACTAGAACATTTTTTAAACCTTGACTAAATCGATTAGTTGCTTTGTTTAGCTCAGGCTGGTCTTGTGAGGATTTTTTTTTGGGCATTGATTCTAAGCAGTCATGGAAAAAGGAAATTTAAATCCAGTATTCCTCGATGCTCTGCATCGTGGGTCGCCGATTAGTTTTTTGCTATCTTTATTGTAACTTATTATAATAACATTCTACTATTATTTAATTATTTTAACTTGTTTATGCAGCCTTTTAACACCCGCAATTGGTATGAATATTTAACAGAATGGCAACAGCAGTTGGTGGAAGTAACAGGTAAATTAATAAACAAATATGAGGATTCTGGGCAGGAATATTTGGTTGACTATTCCTTTTTAGTTTTTTCAATGGCTAAAGCTTATGAGGGCTTCTTAAAAAAATTTCTTTTTGATTTCTCTTTAATTGATCAGCAAACCTATGAGGGGAGATTGTTCAGGATTGGTAGAGCGCTTAATCCACATATCCCAAAAGATCAGCATGATGAGTATTGGCTTTATGATGATTTGGCTAAGTATTGCTCAAGAGATACTGTAGATAAAATCTGGAAAGCTTGGCTTTATTGTCGCAATCGTGTCTTTCACTTTTTCCCCAAAGATAAGGGCTTATTGACCTATAATCAAGCGATTGAAAAAGTATTGCAAATTGATAGAGCTATGGCTGAGGCAGTGAGCTGCTATCGTCACAACGACCAAAATCATGAATAAATATACACAATCTGTTTGCGATTTTTTATCAATATTTAATTAGAAAAATTTAATATGTCCAAATACAAATGCAAAAATATTACTATTACTGGTCTTCCTGGGACTGGTTCTACAACTTTACTTAATTGTTTGAAGGAACAGCTTAAGTTTCATGGTTGGACTGGTTTTAGTGGTGGTGAGTTTATGCGCAAATATGCTGTTGAAAAAGGACTATATGATGATAGAAAAAAAATTCATCATGACGCCTCGGCTTATGATGAAGATTTTGATCACAAAATTGATATGGGTATTAGAGAAAAACTTCAAGAAGAAGAGAGTTGGATTATTGAATCTTGGTTGTCTGGATTTATGGCTCAAGGATTAGACGGAGTTTTAAAAATATTAGTTACTTGTAATGAAGATGCAGTGAGAGTTGATAGGATTATGAATCGTGATGGGGTGACAGTGGCGGAAGCAAAAAGACACATTAGTCATCGTTATGATACTAATTTAGCTAAATGGGCACGTATATATGGACATTTATGGCAGAAGTGGGTCGTTGAGCAAGGTCCGGCCAAAGAGAACGATCCAATTGATTTTTGGCGCCCAGATCTTTACGATGTGGTTATAGACACTTTTTCAAATAACAAAAAACAGGTTTTAAAAATAGCCCTCGATGCCATCAAAAAAAAATAAAAGTACTTACTCGTCAAGACAGTTGTTTGCTGCTCTTGTTGTAATTTCTTTGGTGTTATGGATTTTATATCGTAGTCTTTTCAATTTCCCAGTAATTTTTGATGAAACTGTAGGCAAGGCTTTATTTTTTGGCCTACCTATTTGGATCTATCTTAGTAGTACCGGTCAAGAAAAAGTTGTGGAAAGCCTCTCGTTAGGGAAAATGAAACAAGGGTTATTAAGAGGTTTGGCTATGGGCGGGTTGTTTGGATTTGTTGGAATTTTGATCTCTATTGTAATGAAAGGGCCTGCTCTTGATGTGGTCAGAGCAAATTTATTTGGTGCAAATCAGTTTTGGTGGGAGTTTTTATTAGCATTACCTACGGCTTTCTGGGAAAGTTTGTTTTTCTTTGCTTTTATTCAAACTGCGCTAAAGGATCAATTTAAAAAAATGGATACTACTAAAATAATCCTAATTTCCTCATTGGTTTTTTTATTATTTCATATTCCCAACTCAATTCTTCGTTTTCAAGGAACTGGCATCTGGGTGCAATTATGGCTAATGAGTCTATTTGCATTAGGACAATCAATTCTTTTTCATGGATCGAAAAACACCTACACCATCATTTTTACCCATGCTATTTGGGGCATGGTTCTTCTTATTCACTTTTAATTAATTTTTGCTAAAATTTAGATTCTTATGATTAAGATATCGCAATTAGGAGTAATTTTTTCGACTGTTGGTTTAATGATCGGGCTGTTAATCATTGCAGTCTCTTTAATGTCAGCAAATCGAATTGTCTCTTATAGTGGTACTCGTGTTAGCTGTCGCAAGTTTTATTTGAGTCAAGAAATTCTTCCCGATCATCTTTTTTACCCTATTATTGCTGGTTTTGATCGAGTGATATTATGGCTGGCTGGTAATGAAGAAAAAATATATTTAAGAACTGATTATGGTCAAATTAGATATAAATACGCTCAAGGTTTATTGGAAAAAAATAAAAAAGACTTGGCACTAACTACCCTGACAAAATCACAGAAATATTTTAATATAGCTGCTCACGAAGCAATTAATTTATCAGATTCTATTGAATTGAAAAAATATGTGAGCTCTAGTTTGAAAGAGAACATTAAATTGACTCAAGAAATGGTTTTTGAATTTACTGATGATAAGAGGATTATTATTGATGATTTAAATAATCAAAATCAGCTCCTTGTTGAAACCCTCAGCGAACAATTATAAACTGTTTTTGTTGATATATTTAGATACCTTTTATTTTAGTTGACAGGTATTATTTTTTGTGAGATTCTAAATACCCTCGCCAATTACAACCACAACATGTTGTGGTTGATGGGAATACTTAGCACAATATGTTGTTTAAGACAACTGGTCTTAAATAGCTGAAAATCGATAATGAAATGTCCTTATTGTTTTAGTGACAATACTAGCGTAATTGATTCTCGCGGTAGCGAGGAAGGAGAAGCAATTCGCCGTCGTCGTGATTGCAATCAATGCGGGCGGCGTTTTACTACTTATGAGCGAGTAGAGGGCCTTGATTTGAAAGTAGTTAAAAAGGATGGGAGTCGAGAAAATTTCAGTCGGGAAAAGATTAAAAAAGGCTTAATTAAAGCAACTTGGAAGAGACCGGTTTCGATGGCAGAGATCAATCAATTGATTGATGAGGTTGAAAAAAAGCTAAGGGCCAAAGATACTAGGGAAATTAAATCATGGCAAATTGGCAATTTAGTGATAAATAGATTGAGAAAGCTAGATAAATTAGGCTATCTGTTGTTTGCTATTGTTTATCGTGATTTTGACAGCATTGAAGATTTTGAAACCGAGGTTAAAAAACTAAAAGAGGAATAAACATAATATTAAAAATTAATATTTTAATAAATAGAAAGTAGTTCTTATGCCTACCAAAAAGTCTAAGCAGAGAAAGAAGAAGTCTCAAAAGGATTTGCCAAAAAAGAAAATGGAATTTACTCAGCGCATTCTTTCTCAAGGATTAGGTAGAGCTGTCGCTAAAAGAACTTATTTGAGAACTGACGAAAATGGAGAGTTAGAAAAATGGTCTGAAGTAGCACATCGAGTTGCTTTAGGTAGTGCTAGCTTAATTCCCAAACAAGAACGAAAGCACCGTGAAGAAGAATATGAGATTTTAAAGAAACATATTGCTAATGCTTCTTTATTACTGAGCGGTAGGCATTTGCAGCATGGAGATAAAGATCAGTCTGAGAGAAATATGGAGGTGTTCACTAATTGCAGTACTGCCTCTACTTCTTACTTATTATTCTATTTATTGCTAAATGGTTCTGGGGTTGGTCGTTCTTATGACGATGATTTAATGGTAGTGGATTGGGATTATATGCCAGATCTGAGGGTAGTCTTATCAGAAGATCATCCTGATTTTGTTTGGGGTGATGATGAAAGTGTGCGCGAGGCTAAGAAAAAATATGATCATGCTCATTGGTTTGAGATCCCCGATACAAGAGAAGGATGGGCTAAAGCTGTAGAAAAAACGGAAATTATGGCTTATGAGCGTCGTTTTAGGGACGATATGCTGGTGCTGGATTTTAGCAAGGTTCGTCCATCTGGTAATAAAATTAGAGGCATGCAAAATAGACCAGCTTCTGGCCCAAAGCCTTTAATGACTGCTTTTCAAAAGGTGGCAACGATTAAAAATGCATCTATGAGGCCGTGGAAGCAATCAGTTTTTGTAGATCACTATCTATCCGAGTGTGTTCTAGTGGGTGGGGCAAGAAGGGCAGCTAGGATTGCAGTCAAAAGCTGGACTGATTCTGATACTGATGAATTTATTTCGATAAAAAAAGGAGGTTTTTTATGGTCAGCTAACAATAGTGTCGCAGTTGATGAAAAGTTTTGGAAGCAGGATTGCCAGCATGCAAAGGACATTTTAGAAAGTATTCTTAAAGCTCAGTATTACGATAAAACTGGTGAACCCGGTTTTGTTAACCAGCACAAACTTGTACAGAATGATGATGGTTACGACGGCTATCTAGATGGAAATTTTTCTAAGAGTAAAAAATACGAGCCCTTTGGAGAAACAAAGGAAATGCTGTCTGATATAGCCAAGCGAGCTAATGCTAAATATTACTCCCAAATTCCCAATCCTTGCGGTGAGATTACTTTAAATATGCTGGGTGGTTACTGTGTGATTGGCGACGTTGTTCCTTATTTTGCTCCTGATATAGATTTAGCTGAAGAAGCATTTAGAGCAGCAGTCAGAGCCTTGATTAGAACTAATACTATGGATTGTTTGTACTCGCGAGAAGTAAAGCGCACCAATCGTATCGGAGTAGGTTTAACTGCCATCCATGAGTTTGCTTGGAATCAATTTGGTTATGGCTTTAAAGATTTAGTTGATGAAAAAAAATCTAAGGATTTTTGGATGACAATTGCTCGATTTAAACGAGCAGTAGAAGATGAAGCTGAAAAATATTCTAAAAAATTAGGTCTTAATGTTCCGCATACAAATACCACTATTAAACCTTCTGGAACTGTTTCCAAGCTTTTTGCTTTAAGTGAGGGAGCTCACTTGCCGGCGATGAGGGAGTACATTCGTTGGGTTCAATTTAAAGATGACAAAGAAGCAGTCGAGCAATATAAAGAGAGAAGTTATCCTTACAAAGAGCTTAAAAGCTATCCTGGTACAGTGGCGGTAGGCTTCCCCACTCAACCAGAAATTTGCAAACTTGGTATGGGAAGAAAATTAATCACAGCTAGTGAGGCCAAGATCGAAGATCAGTATAAATGGCTAATGCTGTTGGAAAAGTATTGGATTGTGGGTGTGAGTAAAAATGGCAAACCGTTAAAAGATAGGGGCAACCAGGTTTCCTATACTCTTAAATATGATCCAGAAACAGTCAGCTATGAAGAGTATAAAAAGACTGTCACCAAATATCAGTCAAAAGTTAAAACTTGTAGTTTGATGCCAAAGATTAATGAGACTGCTTATGAATATCAGCCCGAAGAATCAGTTAATAGTAATCAGTTTATGAAAGTTATTAGAGAGATAAACCAGGCAAGTGAAGACAAAAATGATTTGATTGAAGACATAAATTTAGAGCATCTGAAGTGTGCTTCTGGGGCCTGTCCTCTTTAAGCTGAAAATTTATTATAACTTTATGGTCTAATACCCCGAGGCTTGCCTTGGGAATATTGGGTCCAGGGCTTGTCCTGGGGTTTAACACTTTTTATTATTCCAGATAAGCTGCAACTACAAATCTTTTCCCACTTTTTTCACCTTTGGATCCAAAATAGGAAAAGAGATTTTGATCACAATGAGTACAAATTTCTTGATCTTTGATGTTGCTAGATTCAATTCCTAGTCTTTGTAATTCAGTTTTAATGAATTCTGGCAAATCAACTTGCCATCCCTTTTGTGTATGCTTAATTGATGGCTGCCATTGGAGAAGGTCGGCTTGCATTGGTTTATCTTTGAAAAAGTAACAACAAGATCTTATTCCTGGGCCGATCCAAGCTTTTAGCTTATTTGGATTAATGTTCGATTGATATTTAAGATCTTGAATAGTGAGTTCAAGAATGTTGAGCAATAAAGGTCGCCAGCCACCATGTATTAGAGCGAAAATTTGTTTACTTGGCTCAAACAAAATAACAGGGAAACAATCAGCCACAGACATTGCTACACAAATGTTTTTATCTTTGCTAATTACAGCATCAGACCAAATTGGTGCAACGTCATCCTTATTTTGATAAAAATGTCGCTGGGCTTGATGAAGATGATGAAAATAACAAAGTGGATATGTACACTGTGTTTTTAAGAAAGATTTTGCCTTTTTCTCTTTATTGAGATTACCGTCTGATTTTTGACTGATGAGAACCTCTAAATTGTCAAATGGACTAATATTAACCATAGTTTTTTATTTTGATTTAGTTATAATTTTGATATTGAACGGTTATAGGATTAAATGATAAAATTTTGAATTGTGGGTAAGTCAAAAAAACGAGTGATTAAAGCTCCTCAATTTTATTATAAGAGAATTATTAAAACTTTAAAAGCAGGTTTAAATCGCATGACTTCTAAGTTGAGAAAAAACATGAAAAATTTGCAAAAAAAACAATCTAAAATAATAAAAAGCGTTAAAAAACGTAGTACCAAGCTTAGTAAAAAATTTAGGAAATTTTTTAAAAAAAAGAGCAAAAAATTTGATAAGACTAAGAAAAAGATTGTTAAAATAGTAAAAAAAGAATCTAAAAAGTTTGCAAAAGAGTCGATTTTTTTTCAACTATTTTTTAAAAAAAAGAAGAGTTTCATTAGGAAGATTGGTTTTTGGTTTAAAAAAATAAAAAAAAGGCTGTCAAAGATTGCTACTAAAAAACAACCTTCTTTATTTCCTATACATCAGTTTAAAAAAAGAAGTTATTTTAAAAAATTGTTTGCAGCTATTATTGACCAGGGAAATTTTAAATATTATCTCTCAGTTTTAATCACAGGTTTAATCATAGGTTTGGCTGTATTTATTTATAACTTTGTTTTTAAAGATCTGCCTTCAGCTATTGATTTAACTGAGAAAGAGCAAATTGTGACAACCAGAATTCTTGATAGGAATGGTCGGTTGTTATATCGAATTTATAAAGACGAAAATCGAACCATCGTTCCCTTGGAAGAAATTCCTCAAGACATGATTAATGCAACGATTGCTATCGAGGATAAGGATTTTTATCAACATCACGGTTTTTCTTTAAAGGGTATTTCCCGGGCGTTTCTTAATAATGTTAAAGGTGAGGATACACAAGGAGGCTCAACCATCACTCAGCAGCTGGTTAAAAATCGTTTGCTTGATAATCAGCGAACTATTAGAAGAAAACTGAGAGAATTGCTATTAGCAGTGTTGGTAGAAGGGATATATTCAAAAAATGAAATTTTGGAAATGTATTTAAATGAGGTTCCCTATGGCGGATCTACCTATGGGATTGAGGAGGCTGCCTGGAAGTATTTTGGTAAGCCAGCCAAAGATTTAACTTTAGGTGAGAGTTCGATGCTAGCTGGGTTGCCAGCAGCGCCATCTGTTTATACTCCATTTGGCTCCAACCCAGAACTAAGTAAAAGAAGGCAGGAGGGGGTCTTGCGTCGGATGGTGGAAGATAGTTTTATTACTATCGAGGATGCCTATCATGCCCGTAATCAGGAGCTAAAATTTAGCAAAAATATTATCGATATAAAAGCACCTCATTTTGTAATGTATGTTAAAAAGCTACTAGCTGAAAGATATGGAGAAGATATGCTGCAGCAAGGGGGATTGGAAGTCAGAACCACGCTTGATCTTAACTTGCAGCAGCAAACTGAGAAGATTGTTTTGAGTGAAGTTGAGAGGTTGGTTGGTCTGAATGTTAGTAATGGGGCAGCTTTGGT
>JAYEJP010000048.1:0-3427 GCA_034660615.1 Patescibacteria group bacterium | reverse complement strand
AGCTAATAACTGTATAATGGAAATTAATGCTCAACCCAGCCGACTTGATTTAAGTGCTAAGCAGGCTAGAATGGCCAAAGAAATGGGAGTTAAGATTAGTTTTGGCACTGATGCCCACCAAGTTAATGGGCTTAGCTTTATGCGTTTTGCTGTTAATCAAGCCAGAAGAGCCTGGTTGGAAAAAGCAGATGTAATTAATGCCTACTCTTGGGTGGAAATCAAAGAAAAATTTTTAACAAAATAAAAAGATAAGGATCATATGCCAAAAGATAAATATACTGCTGTTTGGGTTTCACATTCTTCTATTAATGATTTTCTTAATTGTCCGCGCGCTTATTATTACAATCATATTTATCGTGATCCTAATACTGGCCATAAAATTCAGTTAATGAGTCCACCTTTGGCTCTGGGTCAGATTGTGCACGAAGTTTTGGAATCGTTGTCAGTTTTGCCTGTAAAAGATAGGTTTAAAAAGTCATTAATTGAACGTTTTAATCAAACTTGGAAAAAAGTGAGTGGAGAAAAGGGTGGTTTTTTTAATGAAAGTACGGAGAAGCATTATAAAGAAAGGGGTGAGGAAATACTGCGTCGGGTAATGAGGCACCCAGGTCCAATTGAAGAGTTAGCAGTCAAAATTCAGCAAGACCTGCCATATTATTGGTTATCTGAGGAGGAAGAGATTATTTTATGTGGCAAGATTGATTGGTTGCAATATTTGCCTGATGAGGATGCAGTTCATATTATCGATTTTAAAACTGGTAAAAAAAGAGAAAATGAAAACTCTTTGCAGTTGCCAATTTATCACCTTCTTGTCCACAATGTTCAAAAAAGAAAAGTGGTCAAAGCAAGTTATTGGTATTTACAAACTGATGATAAATTGACTGAAAAAGAATTGCCTGATTTAGAAGAAGCTCATAAAGAAGTGTTGCAAGTAGCTAAGAAAATTAAATTGGCACGCAAGCTTGAACACTTTAAATGTCCGCAAGGTGAAGGAGGTTGCCCTTTTTGCCGACCATTTGCCATGATTGTGGCTGGGAAAGGTAAAAAAGTAGGCACTAATGATTATAAGCAGGATGTCTACGTTCTAAATCAGGAAGATAAAAAAGAAGCAGTAGTTCTTTAAGTCTTATTAAAACTTTATGGTCTGATACCCCGAGGCTTGTCTTGGGAATATTGGCTCCAGGGTTTGCCCTTGGGAATATTGGGCCCAGGCTTGCCCTTGGGGTTTTTATACCTTTTACTAGGTTCTACTTTTTAACTTTATCTAGACGACGGTCAACTTCCTGCCAGTTAACAATTTCCCAGAAACTATCGACAAAGCGTGCACGATCATTGCGATAATCTATATAGTAGGCATGTTCCCAGACATCTATTACCATTAAAATTTTAAAGCTGGGAAGAAGATTGTAATTGTGTTTTTCAACTTGCATGCATAGCAATCGATCAGTTTCTTTGCTGTAGACAAGTGATGCCCAACCTGAGCCTTCAACAGATTTAGCTACCTGGGTAAACTCCCGCTTAAAATTTTCAACACTGCCAAACTCTTTTTTTATTTCTTGCTCCACTTTTTTAGGAATTTTTTGCTTTTCTTTAGCTGGTTTTAAGTTTTCCCAAAAAATAGTGTGGAGAACGTGGCCGCCAATGTTGAATGAAAGTGCCTTGGAAACATCTTTCAGATCAATGTTGGCCCCATTTTTTCTAGCTTTATCTAGTTTTTTTAATAAGGCATTGGATTTATTAACATAGCCTTGATGATGTTTTTGATGATGAGTTCTTAGTTGTTCCTCGGTCATATATGGCCAAAGATCATCGTATCCATACTCTAGTTTGGGTAGGCTGAAAAAGTTGCTTTTTTTCATTTTTTTTCCTTCAAATTAACTAACACTCCTGGTTAGTGTGAATTAATAATTGATAAAAATTGAGAGATAACTGGGTTTCTTCAGTAAATTGATAAAGCTGAAGATGAGTGTCACTAAGGTTGAAGTATCTTTTTGTTATAAACAATGTTTTCTTTGTTAAATTTTATATAATCTATTAGAATTAATAGGTACTGTCAATTATCACAAACTATATCAATAAGATATGAACCAACGCTATCAACAACTTAAACAAATTAAAGATGAAGTTTTGTCTTTAGAAAACTCCCCTTTATTTGAGTATAGAAAAAAACACCACCACTTACCAGTAATAGGAGAGGGAAGTCATCAGGCTGAGATTATGTTTATTGGCGAGGCCCCGGGTGAAAATGAGGCTAAATCTGGTCGGCCATTTTGTGGGGCTGCAGGAAAAGTGCTTGATGGTTTTTTAAAACAAGTTGGTCTATCAAGAAAAGATGTCTATATTACTAATATTGTTAAAGATCGTCCTCCCGGAAACAGAGATCCTTCAGAGAAAGAAATTTCGATTTATGCACCGTTTTTGATCAAGCAAATACAAGTTATTCAACCAAGAATAATTGCTACCTTAGGTAGATTTGCCATGGGTTTTATGATGAAAAATTATGGCCTGAAAGACAAGTTGGGGAAAATAAGTTTTCTTCACGGCAAAATTTTTACAGTCAAGTCAGGCTATGGTCAAGTCTATTTGGTTCCGCTTTACCATCCTGCAGTTGTCTTATATCAGCATTCGATGAAAAAGACTTTGGAAAATGATTTTCAAGTATTAACTACAATTGATAGCTTGGTTTAGTTAAATGGGTGTTAGGCGATGTAATTTTTTGAAAATTTCTACCTAAAATCACAAAAATAATTTTTGTTTTTTTATTTCGAAGCTACTGTTTTAGCGATTTTCGCATAAAGTCGCTTCAGAGTTTTAAACGAAACATTATTTGCAACTCTAGGATCAGGACAACCTAAATAAGTATTAAGCTTAATATCTGGATGTTGTTCTTGAAAAAATGATTCAATGGCTGAAATAAAGCAACGAGTGTTAGGTTCTTTTAATTGTTCTGCATAATCTTCAGTACGTGCATAAGGCCTATAACTTAAAAAATGATCTGCTATACTTTGATCATGTACACCCTCACTAACTTCCTGACAATATTGTCCAATAGTTGAATCATCATTTTTTTCAAGGTTTCCAACCACCTTAGTAATAGCTACAAGAGGATCGGGTGATTCCATTGCAGCCGCGAGCTCTCGCTCAAGTGGATTCTCACTTTTTTTGGATTTGTCAATTATTTGTTGTGATAATGTTGGTTGTGATAATGTGTGTTCTTTCTTCATTTTATTCTTGATTAATTATTTATTTTCGATTAATTATAAAACAAAAATTATTTTTCAACAAATTTTCAAAAAAATATCAGGGCAACTGCGTTCTCAAATTCCAAGTTGACAAAAAAGAAGAGAGTCTTGTTTAATTAAGTTGATATATCAATTTAACAAAACTCTTCTTCATGTCAAATCATACTCTAAATCTAATAAAAATA
>JAYEJP010000047.1:0-3451 GCA_034660615.1 Patescibacteria group bacterium | reverse complement strand
TCAATTCTTTTTCTCAGTCTTTCTATGTCTCGATCTGGTTTTTTATCAAAATATTGATGAGCACCTTTTAGAAAATCTGACCTCCACTTACTAAGCAAATTTACCCCAAACCCATAGCTTCTAGCTACCTCACTTACATTTCTTTTTTTAATTGATTCAATGACTCTGTCAAACTTGAATTTTGATGTATATTTTCTTCTTCCCATCCCAAAAAATTTATATATCAAGCCAAAATTATATAGCATCATAATAATGCAAATGTAAACCAAGAACAGAAAGAAAGAGATAGAAAGACTTGCAGCAGAACTTGGCTATATTTTCATATCAGAATATAACCGCAGACAAACTAGACAGTAACTACTAAATTTTCAAGCAACATAATAAAAGCTATTTGTAGTTAGATAGAGTTCTAACAACCTTTGTCACTACTATCCCTTTTTAAATGAATCCAGCTTAGAAACAAATACAGAAATAAGCTCGTTCGTATTACCGCTACCAAGATATGAGTATCAAAAACTCCCAAAGCAATTCTAGGAACACCAGTCATAGAAACAAATATAATAACCAAAGAAGGAATTAAAAATCTCAATTGGGTCTTCACATTTTTAAATGGAAACATGGCTAATAAAGGCAGGTGCCATAATAAAAAAGGTGTAGATAAAACCTTGCCGACTATCATAAAAAGAAAAATATAAGCCAGGGTTAAATAAATCCGTAAAACATGTAACTCTGATTGAGGCTTAAGCTTGTTACTAAATTTTGTTCTTAAAATTTTTACCATTCCCCAAATCAAAAATAATACTATTGAAAGAGGAAACAATATTTCTAAAACGTGTAGAATCTGCGAGCTGATCGGTCCCACCATTTCATAATTTTTATGGAGCTCTTCTACTTTTTCTGAATGAGTGAAAGCATTAATGATTCGTGCAATAGTAGAACCAGCGCTGTCTATTTGCAAACCTCGAAATTGATGAAACAAAAAGCTTACCTGCAAAGATGATCTATAAATAGCCAAAGGCAATCCCCACACTAGTCCAAAAGCTAGTCCCATCATTATTCCAATTTTTGTTAAGCTTTTTTTAAAATCTTTCTTTTCTAACTCTAAAAGAGCGTAAAGTGCACCCAAAGGAGCATTTATATATTTAAATGCCGTGGCCAGGAAAAACCCCAACCAACCAAAAAATCTTCCTAACTTAAGTTTTTCTAACCCCAATCCATTCCATTTTTTTTCAAATAAAATTGGAGAAGCCAGCCCAAAGACAATAGCCAACGCAAAAACTAAATCCATGGTGTCATAAATAAAATGATGAGCCTTGAGAGTTGTGATTGTATAAAAAAGAATTGATAGACTAAAAACTCTATCTTGAACCTTAAATTTTTTAAGTACTTTCCATATCAAACCAAAAATAGCGAAATCAGACAAAAGTAAAATGAGTTTATAAGCTTGACTATAATTAAGATGCCAAAAAAATTGAAAGCTTTCTCTATCGATAAGATGGGGGATATAAAACAAAGGAATAGTAGCTGGAGGATACTCATACCATTGCTCTAAATAAGGCTTCATACCTCCAGCCCATAAATGAGCATAGGGCATATAAGAATAAATAATTTCTGTAAAATTCGGTGGTGGGAATAGTAAAATTAAAACCCTACTAAATAAATAAATAAAAATTAAACACCCACTTAATATAGGAATATTATGAAATTTGTTTTTGAAACGCCACATGATTTAATCATAACGCACATTTTCTGAAATGTCAGACTGCCATATGATGAAATTAGATTATCTTGACAGCTTAATACGCGATATGCACTATTTGTGCAGAGCACAAGATTCTCACACAAAATCAGAAACATGAAATTATCAATGAGTTTAAATTATCTGACGATGATGTGATAACTCCAACAAGAGAATTAGATGAAGCTTTGAGCAGGAAGGATGAGGTTGTGGAGTAATAATTAAAAAGATTTCTAACACCCTCCCGTACGCTATCCATTTTTTACTCAAAAGGATTGAATGCTTCTAAATTGTTGCGAATAAGTAAATGGAAAAATTCTCATTATTGGTAATTGTGAAATGGGTAAAACCACTTTTTCAAAAAAAATAAGTTAGGAAAAGTTTGAATGCAGTCTCGAATTCTATTAACAAAGAACTTTAAATACTCAAACAAAGCATTGCTACAATTTTATATTACCTAAAAATAATTCCCAAGGCCTGGGCTTCTCCAGGGTTTTTGGCTCCAAAAACATCAAAGATTTGTCTCAAACGATCTGGCGAGATGTGTTCTGTTAGATCTACAGTTTGAGCAGAATAACCTTCTCCTAAGTTCACTCCATCTTTTATTAAATCGGTAATTACATCTGCTTGCGTGACTCCCTCTCTCACTACCCAGCCTTCCCCTCCTAAAGTTTCTGCTGCCATTTGATGAACAGAATTCCAAAGACTTCCTCCTTGAGGAACAACTACTTCAGTAGACATTGATTTAGCTGCTTTGATAATTGGTGAGGCTCCTTCTACTAATCCTTGTCCACCTTCTCTTAAAACTCTGAGAGCATCAGCGCCATTACCACCAGCATCTTGACTGCCGCCGACTTGATCAACGATTTGTTCAACTACTCCTTCAGTTTGTCTAGCTATAGCGTCTAGAGCATTTCGCATGACACCATCAGCTCCTCCTAAATTACGCTTAGTAATTTCAACTACGTCAGCAATAGTCTCAGGCTGCGAGGCGCTAGTTGAATTGAACAAAGCTTCTAGTAAATTTTGCATGCCACCAGTAGCTGCACTGATATTATCAAGCGTTTGATCAACTCCAATAACACCTGTTGCAATTAATTCAGCTAAGAGTGCAACAGCAATTGCAGCAACCAATTTTCTTCTGAGTGATAGCGTAAGCTCTTCTTGCCGTTCTTCCAATTCATTTTTTTGTTTTTCTAATTCATCCATTTTTGCTCTGAGCTCATTTCTTTTAGGGTTGTTATTTGTGGGAGTTTCATCGAATTCTGTCTTCACTTTTAAAAATTCTTCATCTAAGTCTTTCAGCTCTTTTTTAATGGTGCCAAGTTTTTGAGGAGCCTCTGCCCGTTTTTGTTTTAATTGTTCTTCTACTCCTGCCATTTCTTCTTTGATTTTGTTTCTGGCAGGATTGTTGTTCCTTGGTGTTTCAATTAATTTTTGATGAAGAGATACCAGCCTATTTTCAAGATCTTGCTCACTCATTTCTTCTCTTTGAGCTTGTCGTTCTGCTCTTTTTTCTCGAATTGGTTGGACTACTCTGTTTTCAATTTGGGTTCTGACTGATGTCCACAGATTCCTGGCTCCTTCTAACAAGCCTCGTCTTTGTTCATTCTCTGGTCTGTTTCTCAGTCCCTCGATAACTTCACGCAGGGTTTTTCTTTGACCTTTTCTGTTATCTTCGAACAGTTGTTCAGCAGATCGTCTAAAACTAGG
>JAYEJP010000046.1:0-17620 GCA_034660615.1 Patescibacteria group bacterium | reverse complement strand
GTTGACGTTAGTTTCAGTCTAGCAAAAAATAATTCTGACAACTCCCATGATGTATTTGAAGAAAGTTTTAGCAGTGGAATTATGCTGAGGAATACATCATTTTAGGTTTAAGCTAAGCAAAGTGCTTGAGCTGATTAAAATGAATGAGGTTAGTATTGTTTAAAATCTTGAGTCAATTCTACAGACAGCGAATCATAGTCTCCCTTAGGCCAACTAACAGTCATAGTGATGCTAACCGTATCTCCTCCAGATTTACTAATATCAACTTCGCGCTTAAATTCTGCTGACGCACCTGTCACAAGAATTTCATAATCGACACAAGAAATACTTAAGTTATCAAAAGCACTGTCGTCACTAGAAACAGATGGCTGAGGAATTTGGTTTAGACAGTAACTTGAACCTAGCAAACTATAGAAATTATTCCAACCCAAAATCACGCGCTCTCTTTTAAAAAAATCCATACCTTCTTGTGCCTTTTTTGTAGCAATCTCACGAAAAATAGCTCGATCATTAACTTTAATAGAGTAGATGAGAATAGTGGCAATTGCCGTCAATGTTAGACTAACCACAGTCGTTGCAATTAACAACTCAATTAAAGAAAAACCCTGGCGGTTTTTCTTTTTTGAAATAAATTTTTTTAGGAAGTTTTTCTTCATGTTTTCTCGATTATATCCAGCTTCCCTTAGTAACTGTTCCTGCTTGATCTAATTCGAAAGTATATGTTCTATCTGCACTAGAAACTCTTATTTCCCATGGACTGCTAGCACTTAACCAAGCCGCTGCTCCCTCGTTACCCTTATAAATAATGTCAGAATTTAGAGATCTGAATTCGAAAGCCAGACACTCAATATTTGTTAGCCAATAACTATCAGGCAAGCTATAATAAGTATCTACATCCCCCCAGTCTGGAGTAGTGCCCTCAATACAAACAGGTCTAATTTTAACATCTTGACTAGTCACAGCTGCAATTTCATAGCCATATAACCGTTCACATACATCCATTTGACCAGAACGAGCATTTTCTCGAGCCAACTCTATCACTACTTCAATCTGTGCTTTTATTTCTCTAATCTGTTGTCTTTTATTAAACTCAATATAGCCAGGCACTCCTATGCCAACAACCAGCATCATAATCGTCACAGAAACTAACAATTCTATCAAAGAAAATCCTGTTGATAATTTCCAGTTTTCTTGAGAAATCATAAAATAGAACAGTTAATAAATTTGCTAAGGGCTACTAACTTCATAAACAGTTGGGGTTGCCTCGTCTTCTAAACGTGCTTGAAGAGTAAAATCAGCAGCTTCAGCTCCACCCCCACAACTGCCACTAGGAACATACGAATAAAAATAAGTCGCATTGTTTTTAGGATCCACAATACCAGCCTCACCCATATAGGGCTCAATTGTGGCTTTCATGTCTGAAAAAGGACTCACAACTGGGTAACAACCATTTTCAGATTTATAAAGCATTAGGCCTTGTCTGACTGTTTCTAAGTCGGCTTTGCGTCGTCCATTACGAGCACTGCGACTAGCATGTCTAAAACTAACAATGCCGATAGCAGTTAGGACAATAATTATTGTTGTTACTACCAACAACTCAATCATAGTAAAAGCTTGTTGTTGGGTTGACTGTCTAGCAAATTGTTTTTTCATAAATTAAGCTCAGAGGGTTAAAACCCTCGGATAGCCGTTAAAGCATTAAATTTTTATTGTAAGTTAGAGACACAAAAATAATCACCTCCTTGAGACCAATCTGTGCAATCAGCTTCGTTAGAATTACCTCCGCCGGTCTCAAGATAGGCGCATAAACAATAGGTGTTGCTAGCTGGGTCGGTAAGACTAGAAGCTGTGCTAGTACAACTATAAAAATAGGTTGGGCTACCGGTTTTTGGGTCTTGAGGCATTCCTCCTGGTAAAAAATCATTTCCTAATGCGCTGCAAATATCACTACAGCTACTAGCAGCAGGATAATCTGAGTCATTTTCAGCGTAGTACTGTTCCATGGCTTTTTGCGCTGCTTTCATATCGCCCCGTCGACGAGCATCACGACCTTTTTTCTGAACCGTGCTAAAAGCAGCAACACCCAAAGCAATTAAAATACCAATAATTGAAATTACAACTAATAATTCAAGAAGAGTAAAACCTTTATTTTTTATTGATTTTGTCATTTTTTTTTGTTTTATTATTTTTATGTGTTTTCTGTTTTATTATTTTGGGTGCACAACTATTTCAAGTGTAATTGTCTGGCTAACAAAACACAAATTTAGCTACCAATCACTGCATAATAAATTCGCAAATTTATTTTAACGCAAATTTATATTAACTAATATGTGTCCATTATTAAAAATACTTAGCGACTGACTACAACCTTTATCTGACTATGTAGATCGTTGGTTGATCTAATCCCATCTTGATTGACAATTTTCAGAGTCGCGATGTACTGACATTGACCACTAGCGCAAACATAGGCATGCTGTTTTTGAGCCTGCATTGTCTGAAAGTTAGTTTTTTCACCATCTCCAAAATCAATAATCACTTTTACCGAGGGTTCCTCCTGCTTGTCAAATAAAAATATTTTGGAAAAAAGAAAAATATTCCTCTCCAACCAATCACTTTCTTCTTCATACATACCAACAAAACTGTCCTTCTGGTTGGGGCTGACATTATAAGAAAAAGTAACTGGCTGACCTGAACTAATTTCAACCGTTCTTTTTAAAGTATCGTAATAAGGCTGAGTATTAAAACTTAAAATTAAAGGTCTATCTAAACAATTTTGATAGCACGATTTTGGACAATCGTAAACATCAGCCAATTGTTTTCCCTCTCCCTGCTGATACCTAATATCACAGCAACTATAGCCAAAAGACTGACATTGGCTTTTAGGCCCAGACCCAACAGGAACTTCGAATTCAGATAAATTATATGATGTTAATCCATTTTCTACTTGAACAGAAGCAGTGCGTCGAACGCATTCCAGATTAATGCCAACCAAATCAGCTTGATTCCAAACAAGTCCTGATTGGCCAACTTGGTGACGTACTAATGTTGGCAATTTTGAGCGTGAAACTTCAATTGGATTTAACTCAAACTGATTGCAAATAACTTCAACAGCAAACTCGTTATTACTAATGAATCTTAATTGGGTTTGATGAATTAATCCTCGATCCCTAGAGTTACTGCCTTTTCTCATACAGTCGCTGGCATATCTCTGTTGATTATGAATCTCTTTAACTTCTTTTAAACCTACCGATACTTTCCTCATTGCTAAAATCAATAAAATTTCTCTAGTAGCTAAAGCTGATCCTGAAACAATAATAGCAATGATTAAAAATGATTTAAGAAGAAATTTCAAAACTCGCATATTATCGTCTTTATTATTAAATAATTAATTGCCAATAAGCTTCCCACACTGACTTCCCTATTAGCAAAGCCTGCCAAAAACCAATTATCAAAAAGGGACCAAAAGCAATTTTTTGTTTGATTTTTTTTTGTTTAAGTACTACTAAAATTATGCCGAAAAAAGCTCCAATCATAAAGGCCAATACAACCCCAACCAGCGATTCAGGAAAACCCATCAATAAAACTAGAGGACCAACCAGCTTCACATCTCCTAACCCCATTCCTTTTTTTTTGGTCACCCAGCGCAAAAACCAAAATAAACCAGTAGTAATTAAAGCAACTGCAAAAGTAGAATAGAGCTGAAAAGGAGATAGCTGTCCGAATGAGTAAGTAATTAGATTTTTTGTCAGGCCACAAATTGCCAAAACTATAACCAACTCATCAGGGATAATCAAATAAAACCAGTCAAACAAAAAAATTAACCAAGTGACAGCAATCACAAACAGCCAAAAAAGAAAACTAAAAACATTAAAATTAATACAAATCTGCCAATAAGCTACGCTAGCAAAAATTAAACCAGTTAAAAACTCAATGAGAGGGTGAAATAAAGCAATTCTCTCCTGACAGCGACGGCATCTGCCTTTGAGTAAAATAAAAGAGAGAAGGGGAATGTTATCAAACCAATGTATTTTAGTACCACAAGATTCACAGCTAGATCGTCCCTTTTTCCAATTTAGCTCATCATCAGCAAAACGGTAAACAATCACATTAAAAAAACTGCCGAAAACTAATCCGAGGGAGAAACTACTCATAATAAAAAAAGCTATCATGAAAGACATGATTTCATTATAGCCGTTCTAATGAAGAGAGTAGTGCCAGTTGATTTTATTGGGTTAAGGGACATTTTATTACTAAAAAGCCCTGGCTAAAAGCCAGGGCTTAGTTGTATTTTTATCTAAATTTTCTTTAAATTATGGCAAACAAACATAATTGACTTCTTGAGCAGTAGGTTCGGTTGGAGTTTGCGCGTAAACTTGATTGGCCAAATGAATATATTTTAAATTAAATTTAAAAATCTGATCCATTAAGCTTGCTGCAGGAGTTGGCGTAGCTTCTGCTTCAGCATTACAAGCTGTATCTGGAAAGTCAACTGGTAAATCACTGTCACAACGAGTAGTTGACTCAGTATTAAAAGCTGCTGATTTAGGCGCATAACAAATATAAGTACTACTACCAGTCTCACCGCTATTATAGATCCATAAACTGTTATAAGAATCACGAGCAATTCTTTGAACAAAGCTGAGTTTCAATTCATCCGCCCCAGGGCAAGTATCCCCTAAGTCAGTATCTCCATCACTTAAAATCTCCAGCATTCCACAACCTGCTACATCATCACCAGCAGCATCAACTACTACTACACTTTCAACTGGCCTATAGGTCATTGATAAAATATCTGAATCCTGAATTTCAGCACTATTTACCCAAGGATAATAGCCATTAAAAGCGTAAAAACGGTCAATAGCACTTAAAAGCTGCTCAGCATCAGATTTAGAAGCAGTATCACGACCACGGTTAATTTGCTCAATCGGATTAATTGCCGATAAAACTGCCGTTGCTAAAATTCCTAGAATTGTAAGTACGATCAACAGCTCAATCATGGTGAAACCCAACTGTTGTTTGATATTAGGCAGAGTATTTTTTTTCATATTTTTTTAACAACTTAATAGATAAAAATCAATTAATATTTTCTACTGTTTATAATATTCAATATACAACATTTGGCTTATTAATTGCAAATTGCATTTGCTAGTTTGCTAGAACTGGCTTGTAAGGTTATAAATCGGCATAATAATTGAAATTACCATAAAGCCTACACCAATCCCTAAAACAAGCATGATCAAAGGTTCCATTATGGTCGTCAAGTTTTTAACCTCGTATTCACTTTCGCGCTCATAATATTCAGAAAGCTTAAGCAAAATTTCGTCAATACGACCAGTTTCTTCTCCAACTGATACCATCTGCGGTAATATCGTTGGCAAAATTTCATAAGCACTAAGAGCTTGAGATAGAGGTACTCCTTTTTCCACCTCGTCTCTGGCATCATTAATCACTGATCTAATTACAGCACTATCTAAAGCCTGACTAACAATCTCTAATGATTCTAATAAAGAAACACCTGAACCTAATAACAAAGAAAGAGTTCGCGAAAATTCAGTTAAAACCAACTTCATGTGTAGCTGTCCCAGTATTGGAACTTTCATAATCACTTCATCAAGCTTTTTTTCTCCCAACTCTGTTTTTGACCATTGTTTAATTACTACTACTAAAACAGCAACTACCAAGGCAAGAATATACCAAAATTTAGCCATAAAATTGGAAATTACAATTAGAGCTCTAGTGGCAAAAGGTAAATTAGCATCAAAATCTTGATACATTTGCGTCAATTTGGGGACAACGAAAATCATCATCACCGCGCCAACCAACACCATGGCAATCACCACAATAATTGGGTAAATCATAGCACCTTTAGTCTTAGCGCGAAAATCCTTTTTCTTTTCCAGGGTAACAGCCAATCGCTCTAATACCTCCTCAAGCACACCCCCAGCTTCACCAGCTCTAACTAATTGAACATAAACTCGTGAAAAAATATCTGGATAATTCTTTAAAGCACTGGCAAAAGTATTACCTCCCTCAATGTCTTTCAAAATCTTAGTAACCAATTTCCCCATGGCTGGCTTACTCTGATCTTGCAATATTGCTAGAGCAGTAGCTAAAGACAAACCAGAACTAATCATTGTTGCCAACTGTCGAGTAAAATTTACTAAATCGTCTTCCTTAACTCCAAGCAGCATTTCTTCTAACATTGCAAGAGAACTGCTATTGGAAGATTTAATGCTAATAACCAACAAGTCTCGACTCATCAAAACAGAAGCTGCTTGATCTCTCGTGCGTGCCTCTACTTTTCCTGAAACTTTTTCTCCGTATTCGTTGCGGGCTGAATATTGGAATATTGCCATAATTAATTCGCAAATTTATATTAACTAATATGTGCTCATTTCTGAGGGACAGACCCCATATCTGATTTGTTCCTATAGCAAGCTACGGCGCACAATCATAATTATTGCCTTCCCAACAGTCTGGCTAACTCATTAGGTCTAAAGGCTTGGGTCATTCCTACTTCTTCAGTAATAACACCTTGCTGAACTAGTTGGGCAAGGTGTGTTTCAATCAGCATCATTCCCTCTGCTGCAGCTGTTTGAATAGCATTATCTATTTGATGCGTTTTCCCCTCTCTAATCAAATTGCGCACAGCGCCATTAGCAAACATCAATTCCATCGCTGGAATACGGCCACCTTCTGGAGTAGGCAATAACCTCTGGGAAGCAACTGCCTTGATAGTAGCTGCTAGTTGCTGCCTGATTTGCCCTTGCTGATGAGAGGGGAAGACATCAATAATTCTGTCCATAGTTTGAGCAGCTGTGGCAGTATGCAAAGTAGCAAAAACTAAGTGACCAGTTTCAGCAACAGTAATGGCTGAAGAAATTGTTTCAAAATCTCTCATTTCTCCGACTAAAACAATGTCTGGATCTTCACGCAAAACAGAGCGGAGAGCAATTGTCCAATTCTCAGTATCATGATTTAATTCACGCTGCGAAATAATACTTTTTTTGGGCTCATAAACAAATTCGATCGGATCTTCAATTGTAACAATGTGTTCAGCTCTTTGCTGATTAATCTCATCAATAATAGCAGCCAAAGTACTAGATTTACCCTCACCAGTTGGTCCAGTTACAAGCACCAATCCTTGTCTCCATTGTCCAAAACGATGCAATTGCTCAGGAACATTTAACTCTTCCAAAGTTTTAATTTTAGAAGGAATGAGACGCAGAGCAGCTGCTAAATTACCTTTAGTGTGATAAGCATTGGTCCTAAAACGACCTTTGTCCTTAAATTGATAGCCAAAATCTAGCTCTTTGTTAACCTCAACGTACTTCTGTTGCTCCTGAGTCATCAAGGGCTTAATTAGCGCCTCAGCATCTTCAGGTCCTAAAATGGGAGAATTTTCTACTGGAACCAACTTTCCACCAACCCTAAAATAGGGCTGGCAACCAACAATAATATGTAGGTCAGAGCCTTCCAGCTGGACTAATTGTTCGAGAAGATCGTAAATATTCATAAAAAATTCGCAAATTTATATTAACTAATATGTGCTCATTTCTGAGGGAGAACCCCCATTCTGATTTGTTCCCCTAAAGCAAGCTACGGAACACAATCAGAATTAAAAATGGTTATTATTTAACTTCAGCCACTCTAATTACTTCTTCTATGGTAGTAATGCCTTCTAACGCCTTAATATAGCCATCTTGTTTCATGAGCATCATACCATTTTCAGTTGCTGCTTTTTCAATCTTATCCGAAGTTGCCCTTTCATCAATGAGTTTTTTAATTTTGTCAGTAATATCCATCACTTCAAAAATACCAATCATTCCTTTAAATTCCGACTCTGTCTGCGGTCGATCCTCCTTAGCTCTAAAAAGAGTTAAATCATTTGGATCTTTGTTATTTTGTTGACACCACATATCTAATTTTTGCCCCAACACATTTCTTATATCATCAATCACTGCTTTTTCTGGCTGATATTCTTCTTTATATTCTTCATTAATCTTTCTTACAACACGCTGGCCCATTGTCAAAATAATTGAAGAAGAGAGTAAAAATGGTTCTACACCCATATCCATTAAACGTGGTAAAGCTCCAGCTGCTGAATTTGTGTGAAGAGTGGAGAAAACTAAATGACCAGTTAAAGAAGCTTGGACTGCCAATTCAGCAGTTTCTTCATCCCTAATCTCACCAACCATGATAATATTTGGATCCTGTCTTAAAAAAGAACGCAAACCATTAGCAAATGTTAGTCCAGCTTGAGGGTTGACTTGAACCTGACTTACTCCCTTCATCTGATACTCAACAGGATCTTCAAGAGTAATAATATTAACTTGAGGAATATTTATTTCATTCAAAATAGAGTAAAGTGTAGTAGTTTTACCAGAACCTGTTGGGCCAGTCACCAAAATAATTCCATAAGGAATGTGCATTGTTTTTTCTACACTCTTTAGTGCCAACCCCCTCACTCCCAGCTCTCTCAAGCCAGGAACACCTGCATTTTTCTTAAGCAATCTCATTACTACTTTTTCTCCATGAATAGTAGGGCAAGTAGAAACTCTCAAATCAACAGCCTTGTTGTTTGAACTATGATCAAAACGACCATCTTGAGGAACTCTTTTTTCATCAATTTTTAATTCTGATAGGATTTTGATACGGGAAATAACTGCATCATGAACCGATTTGGGAAGAATTAATCTCTCTTGTAAAACCCCATCAATACGATACCTAATCCTAGTTTTAGTTTGTTGAGGCTCAATGTGAACATCAGAGGCACGAGACTCCATTGCGTAGTCCAAAATTGTGTTAACAATTTTATTGATTGGAGCCGCCCTGATCATACCACCTTTTTGAGCAAGCTTAGCACCTTGGTCTTTTTTTGTAGAAATTGTTGTTGTTTCTTTAATAGCCTGACTAACATCAGATGATAAATCTTGGGCATAACGCTGATTAATCAAACGATCTAACTCTGAGGGTAGAGCATAGTATGTTTTTAAATCCAAGCCACTTTTCTTTTCAATAAAATTGGCTGCTGCTACATTGAGAGGGTCAACCATTGCCACTTCAAGAATGCCATTTTGGTGATCAAGACTAAAAGGTAAAACTTTGTAACGACGAGCAACACTCTCATCAATTCGGCTCAACGCCTCAGGGGAAATTCCTGTTTCTCCAATCTTAATAAAAGGGGTGTTGTTAAACTCAGCTTTTGCCCTAACTAGTTGTTCCTCAGTTACATCCTTATTTTCTGTTAATAGTTCCTCAATTAATCGGCCTGAGCTAAGTTGAGCGGAATTAATTTCCTCAGCTCGTTGCAAATCAAGAGAGTTTTTCTTAACTAATACTTTTAAAAAAGGGCTCAAGCCAACCAAATCTTGTTCAGTAAATTTTGGTTGCTCTTGTTGTGGCTGCTCTTGCTGTGGTTGCTCTTGTTGTTGTTGTTGTGAAGAAATTGTTTGAGTAGCAGCAACTGGGGGACTGGTGGTGATTTGAGTAGCAGGGGTTTGAGTAGCAGAGGCTTGAGTAGCAGGGATTTGAACAACAGGAGCTTGAATAGCAGAGGTAAGCGCAGTTTTAGCAACTAAATTAGCTTGCTTACTAGCTGTTGGTTGAGCTGGTTGTTGTCCTACTTGCTGAGGAGTTGCTGGTAATTGATTTTGAGATTGGTTGGGTTGGCGTGAAGAAGTAACGCCTTCTACACCTCCACTAGCCTGATTGGCTAAATTATTAACCGAACTTTGAGTCTGGGCGCTAACAGGATCTTGGCTCAAATTTTGAGTCTGGGCGCTAACAGGATCTTGGCTCAAATTTTGAGTCTGATTAGGAGTAGGCTGGTTTGGCGATTGATCTTGGGCAGACATATTACAATATCTCTTATAATATAATGACATATCTAATAGAGCAAAAAAAGAACCAATGACTCATAAAGATCAATCCTCTAACTCCATGTTATTAATTATTAAGCACGATTCAAACCACCAATCATTGGTTGTGAAATATTTAATTCAAAATAAGATCATTAAAACTAAAAATCAAACAAATCTTCTTTGGTTTAACCGAGAAGAAGAAACCTTAAAAGTTGAGGTTGTAAGAAAACTTATTAACCAGACTAGTTATGGGGCTTATTCTGACAAAGGACAAATTTGTATCATTCTCCAAGCAGACAAGGGTTCAATAGCAGCACAAAATGCTTTATTGAAAATTATTGAAGAGCCACCAATTAATACAAAAATAATTTTATCAGCAAATAATCTACAACAACTATTACCAACCATAAAATCTCGTTGCATCATTTCTCACTTAAATTCTAACGACGAAACAAAAGTCAATCCTTCAATTGAAAAACTAGCGTATCAATGGATTAAAATGCTTGATCAAACAGGTCAAATGACTTATTCTGATATTGTTGATTTGGCAGGGAAGCCTAGTAGAGAAGAAGCTTTATCGATATTAAAATACATACTCAATGATCTTAAAAAAAGAAAAGACCAGAATAGAATTAACCCTCAAATTATGACCAAACTACTTGAAGCCTATCACCAACTCGGTCAAAATTTTAATGTTAAACTAACTTTGGAAAATTGTTTTTTCGCAATTAAAGCAATATGAAGCCACTCCCGCGACTTTACGGTCTGGGATTTAGCTTGCTACAAGCAGGCTTGCGCCACTTCGTGGCGGTTGCTTTCATCCCCAATCGACCTTACGGTCGGGAATTTAAGGGAGGAAGGTTAAAAAATTGGCGCTTTCCTGTTTGCCGTTAACAGTTTTTTTACCCCACTGTTTGCAATAAAGCCCGATTAGTATCAACTTTTTAAGCTGGATGTAATATCTGGATGTAATATAATAAATGAGATTCACAATCTGTCCCACTAGTACACTAGTATTCATCTTAAATATATTTAAGATGAATAGTTGCATCAATAACGCAAAGTCTTTGCTTTGACGTTTTTATAAAATTATGATACAAAAAGTAATCTAATCGATATTCAAAGTTTATCAGCAAAAAATTTGTTAAAAAAAATTCATGGCAAAAAAAATTCCACATTCTTATGATGCCGCAGAAATCAAAGTCCTTGAGGGTCTAGAACCTGTTCGTAAAAGACCTGGAATGTATATTGGGTCAACTGATACCAAAGGACTTCATCACTTATCTAAAGAAATTCTAGATAATGCAGTTGATGAATCAATTGCTGGTTTTGGTAAAAGAATAGAGCTTTTTCGTTCTAACACTACAAAGCAAGAAGCAGAAATTGCTAAAGGAAAAAAATTAGGAACAGAATCAATTACTGTTGTTGATAACGGTCGCGGCTTTCCTGTAGAAAAACATAAAAAGGCAAAGGTCTCCGCTTTAGAGGTTGTCATGACCAAACTCCACGCTGGAGGCAAATTCGAGGAAACAGCTTACCAAGCTTCAGGAGGATTGCATGGAGTTGGCTCCTCAGCAGTTAACGCCGTCTCTAGTTTGATGCAGGTTATTTCAAAAAGAAATGGTGGCTACTATTACCAATCATACTCACAGGGCAAGCCTTATGCCGCAGTAAAAAAGATTACTGAAAACAAGGTTAAGAAGCTTTTCCCTAGACAATCAAAGTCATTAATCGAAAATGACACAGGTTCACTAGTTCATTTTGTTCCTGACGAAGAAATATTTTCTACCACTAAATATAGCCACAAAAAAATTGTCCAAATTTTGAAAAATCGAGCCTATCTAATGGCTGGAATTTACTTTATTCTGGATGATGAAATTGAAGGTGTTAGCAAGCACTACTATTTTGAAGGTGGAATTAAATCTTTAGTTTCACACCTGAATGTCGGCAAAGATCCAATTCACGACGTTTTTTACACCAGCGATAATTGGAAAGATAAAAAAACAGGAAAACAAATCGGTGTCGAAATTGCCCTGCAGTATAACGATTCTTATCGTGAAATGGTTGATAGTTATGTCAATGTTATTAGGACTCCAGATGGAGGGACTCATGTTAACGGCCTCTCAATGTCTCTAAGTCGAACTTTACGAGATTATGCAGAAGGCCATGAGCTTCTGAAAAAAAATGAAAAATTTGTCGGTAGTGATATTAAAGAGGGTTTGACTGCAGTTGTATTTGTTAAAATGCCAGCTAACGATCTCCAATTTGAGTCCCAGACTAAAACTAGATTGAATAATTCTGAGGCCCAATCTGCAGTTTACCGTATTTTTAAACGAAACTTTACTTATTTTCTAGAAGAAAATCCTAGGTTTGGTAAAAAAATTGTTGCCAAGATTTTACTTTCAGCTAGAGCAAGAAAAGCCGCTAGAGCCGCTAAAGATGCTGTTACTAGAAAAGGGGTGCTTGAAGGCACCTCACTACCTGGTAAGTTAGCTGACTGTCAAAGCCGATTGCCAGAAGAATCTGAAATTTACATTGTTGAGGGTGACAGTGCTGGCGGCAGTGCTAAACAAGGCAGAGATCGCAAGTTTCAAGCCATTTTTCCTTTAAGAGGAAAAATTTTAAATACTGAAAGAGCACGTTTGGATCGAATAATTAAATTCCGAGAATTAAAAAATTTGATCATTGCTTTAGGCTCAGGAATCGGCGAAACATTTGATATCTCTAACTTGCGCTATCATCGAATTATTTTAATGAATGATGCTGATGTCGATGGTGAGCACATTACTACTTTAGGATTAACTTTTTTCTATCGACACTTGCCAAAAATCATTGAGGGCGGTCACCTCTATGTTGCAGTTCCGCCTCTTTACAAACTTACTCGCGGTAAAAGTCTGGAAGAATATGTCTACTCTGAAGAAAAAAAAGACAAAATAATTAATAAAATTAAGGCCAAAGAACCTAATGCCACTGTCAATGTTCAACGCTACAAGGGTTTAGGAGAAATGAATCCTGAACAACTATGGAGTACAACCATGAATCCCGAGACTAGAATTCTTAAACAAATTACTATAGCTGACGCACAAAAAACTGATCAAACTTTTTCTGTTTTGATGGGGGATAAGGTACCTCCTCGCAAAAAATTCATTCAGACTCGTGCAAAGATGGCTGAACTAGATGTCTAGTGATTAACCATTAGTAAAAATATGTCAAAAACTTACATTATCGGCCATCAAAAACCAGATACAGACAGCGCCGTCGCTGCTCTAGCATTAGCTGAACTTTTTCAACATCTGCCATGTGCTGGTTATGAAAATCCTGTCGCTGTAGTAGCTGATCCACTCAATCCAGAAACAAGTTACTTATTTGAAAAATTTGGAGTAACTCCTCCTCAACAAATCTCAGCCAAGGATATACAACCAGAAAATAAAATTGTTTTAGTTGATCACAATGAAAAATCCCAAAGATTACCTGGGTTAAATCCAGAACAAATAGTTGAAATAGTTGACCATCACAAAGTCAATTTAAATCTTAGTAAACCCATTTTTCTTAATTTTAAGGCTTGGGGCTCAGCAACCACTATTGTTTATTTCATGATGAAACAATATGGCAGCACACCTTATCAACCAAATAAAAAACTGGCTGGTCTGATGTTATCAGCAATTTTGTCTGATACTGTCGGTTACAAATCAGCCACCACCACAGACCATGATAAAAAGCTAGGGGCTGAGCTAGCAACAATTGCAGAAATCGAGAACGTTGAGGCATTGGCTTTAGAAATTTTCAAAGCTAAATCTAATTTAGATGATCTATCAGATAAAGAATTGGTTAAAAATGATTATAAAAAGTATCAATTCGCTCAATCAGTTCTAATCGGTCAAATAGAAACTGTGGAACAAGCAAAGCTCTTAAAAGAAAGAAAGCAGGGTCTGCTGGAAGCAATGAAGCAAGTTAAAGCAGAAGAACAAGTTGATTTAATTTTTCTTGCCATAACAGATGTTTTGCAAATTAACACAAAACTACTTTTGGCAGATGGAGCAAGTGCAGAGATTGTAGAACAAGCCTTTGGCACTAAAACTGAAAAAGGAAGTGCTGATATTGGTCCCAAAATGAGTCGCAAAAGGGAAATTGCTCCTGCAATCGAAAAAATACTCAAGAAATAAACTGAATAATTTAAACAAAGAATTTTATGGCTAACAAGAAACCATCCAAATCAGAACACAAACCAGAAAATCAAGAAGCAAGCGCTGAAGAAAACGGCAATAATGGAGTTAAGATTGGAGAGATTAAAGATACCAAGTATGGAAAAATAAGGGTAACTTCCATCGTCAATGAAATGGAAGAAGGCTTTTTGGACTACGCTATGAGTGTAATTGTCTCTCGTGCTTTGCCAGATGTAAGAGATGGTTTAAAACCAGTGCAACGTCGAATTTTATATTCAATGTATAAGAGTGGCATTCATCATAATAAACCTCATAAAAAATCAGCTAGGATTGTCGGCGATGTTCTAGGTAAGTATCATCCTCATGGTGATAGCTCAGTCTACTTAGCCTTGGTTAGATTGGCGCAAGACTTTAATGTACGCTACCCTTTAATTGATGGGCAAGGTAACTTTGGCTCAATTGACGGAGATAGTCCGGCAGCCATGCGTTACACTGAGACTCGGCTTGATAAAATTTCTCAAGAATTACTGACTGACATTAGAAATGAAACCGTTGATTTTAGGGATAATTTTGATGGCTCATTACAAGAGCCTACAGTATTACCAGGCAAACTACCTAATTTGCTTTTGATGGGGGCTGAAGGAATTGCAGTTGGCATGGCCACCAAGATTCCTCCTCATAATTTGACTGAAGTTTGCCATGCTGTTAATAACATGATTAGCAAAGGTGAAATTGCGATTAACAAAGATCAGGAAAAAATCAATCAGCTTTATAAAAAGAAACTACAGCCTAAAGAAATTGCCAGCCTGAGTGATCAGCTGTTAGCAGTTGATTATCAGCAGGCAGCAGGACAATTTAGCAGCAGCATTACTATTGATGAAATCATGGAGGAGGTTAAAGGTCCAGATTTCCCAACTGCAGGTATTATTTATGATTTTGAATCAATCAAAAAAGCTTATCAAAAAGGTAAGGGGAAAATTATTGTTCGAGGTAGAGCAGAAATTGTAGAAACCGACAGTGGTTTTGAGATTGTTGTTTCAGAAATACCATACCAAACCAATAAAGCCCGGATGATAAAAAAGATTGCAGATTTAGTGCGCGATGAAAGAATAAATGGCATCCGCAATATCCGCGACGATTCAGATAGACAAGGTCTGCAAATTACTATCGAGCTAAAACGAAATGCTAGACCAAAAGTTGTTTTAAATAAACTTTATAAATATTCCAGGCTGCAGACAAGTTATGCCATGAATGCTGTGGCTCTACGCAGCGATGGCACTCCACAGTTAATGAATATTAAACAAATTTTAAGTGAGTATGTACGCCACCGTCGTAATGTGATCGTCCGTCGCAATCAACATCATCTACACGCAGCTAGAGAAAGAGCTCATATATTAGAGGGCTTATTAATTGCTTTGAATAATTTAGATAAAATCATTCAAACAATTCGCAATTCAGCTGATACTGAAACTGCTCATAAACAATTAATGAAAAAATTTGACTTATCAGACCCTCAGGCAACTGCAATTCTGGAAATGCAGCTTAAACGCTTAGCAGCTCTGGAACGAAAAAAAATTGAGGATGAGTATGAAGAGATTAAAAAACAAATTATCAAATTGTTAAAACTTTTAACCAAACCTAAAGAAATTTCAAAGGTAATCACAGAAGAGATTAGTGAGCTAGTTGCTCTTTATGGAGATGAGAGAAGAACTCAGCTAATTAAGAACAAAATTGGTGAGTTTAATGAAGCCGATTTAGTACCCAATAAACCAGCTGTTATTACTCTTACTAAACATAATTACATCAAGAGAATGAGTACTCGCTCTTTTCGCTCTCAAGCAAGGGGTGGCAAGGGAGTTGGTTTAAAAATGAAGGAAAAAGATAACATTAGTTCTATTTTGACTTGTGAAACACATGACACTCTGCTTTTCTTCACTAATCAAGGTCGAGTTTTTAAACAAAAAGCATTTCAAATTCCTGAAAAAAGCAGAACAGCTAAGGGAACAGCTGTTGTTAATTTACTTAATCTCAAGCCAGACGAAAAAATTCAGTCTTTATTAACCTTAAATGACGAAAAAGATAAAGATAAATTTATTACTTTAGCTACAAAACAAGGTCTTGTTAAAAAGTCAGCAGTTGGTTTGTATGACAATATTAGGACTAGTGGCATTATTGCCATTACTTTGAATGATGATGACGAACTAGTCCAAGGCCAAATAACTGACGGTGATGATGAGCTTTTCCTTGTCACTCACAACGGCAAATGCATTCGTTTTAGCGAAGAAGAAGTTAAAGACTCCAATCGCGATACTAAAGGAGTTAAAGGTATTAGCCTGAAAAAGAATGATTATGTTGTTTCCTTTGAGAAGATAACTCAAGAGATTATGAAGGATAAAAATGCATCTATTTTAATTGTGACGCAAAATGGCATGGGTAAAAGAACTCGCTTAAAAAAATATCCGACCCAAAAACGCTCTGGTTTAGGAGTGAAGGTGGCTGATATTACTAAGAAAACTGGTAAAGTAGCTGGCGCAAGATTGATTTTTGACAATCACAAGCAGTTAGTCATTTCTACTAAAAAAGGTCAAACAATCAAGCTGCCAAACACCAAAAAAGCAATTCCTTATCTTACTAGACCAACTCAAGGTGTAATTTTGATTAAATTGAAAAGAGGTGATCAGGTTGTAGGTACGGCTTTAACAGAAGAGTAGATGAGTGCGAAGTTAAAAAAGTACAAAAAAGCACGACTCCACAGCAAAAATAATCAGCTCAAAAAACTGACCGACATCCATTTTTTCCTCTTTATTTAATACATAATTGATTTAGATATAAAAAACAAGCAAAAACGATATATAAACAATGCACTAACCATAAGAATTGATTAAGGAAATATCATCACAAAAGAAAAAAGTTTGAAAACAAGCCTCTAAGAAGCTCGCTCCTCAAGCAAAAAAGTCCCAAAGTACATTCGTCCTAATCATCAATTAATAAAACAACCCTCTTAGAAAGAGGGCTGTTTTTCTGTGGACTCAGCGGGGCTTGAACCCGCGACCTCTTGCATGCCATGCAAGCGCTCTAGCCAACTGAGCTATGAGCCCTTATTTTGATTTGTTCCCCCTCAAGCAAGCTAGAGGGTATAATCAGAATCAAGGTAACTTCATTGCAAGAAATATTATTTTAACATTTTTTGCTCAATAATTCAGCTAAGGTAAGGCTCTATTGCAAACAGTGGGGAAATGCTCTCTCTGGTAACTTGAGGGGTAAAAGTCGTCTGTAGGGTTTTTTGTATGATTGATTCATGCACAAAACTACTCTCTCCACCATTTTAGGCTTATCAAGATTTAGCATCATGAAGTGTCTTGAGTCACCACACAAGATCCTAATTTACGTCAAACCAAGAAGGAAAACAGGAGACTGCACCAACTGTGGCAAAAAAAGCAGCTCTACTCATGAATACCGTCCACCCCAAACTATCAAGCTTCTCAAAGCGGCTTGGCTATGGGTTTAAAGACAAGGAGGTTTAGATTCGAAAAATGGCGCTTTCCTGTTTGCCACTAACAGTTTTTTTACCCCACTGTTTGCAATAGAGCCCTA
>JAYEJP010000045.1:0-3481 GCA_034660615.1 Patescibacteria group bacterium | reverse complement strand
TCGTCGCGTGTTAACAAGTGTTCTTCTTTTACATAAGTAATCGTGTGGTTTTGTAACTCTCGTTGATATTCTAAATAATTGATCCCCTGCTCCTCTAGAGTCTCAAAATATAATTCTGCCAGTTCGTTATTTGTAAATTTCTTATATTTTGACATCATTAAATAAATAGTAATTCATTATTGTTTAATTGTCAATATGTAGATTTATCTTCTCTTAGATTTCTTTCTAGGGTGATTAGCTATGGAACGTTCCTTATGGGAGCTTTTTTTTGAATATCCTTGATTTTGAAACTCACCATCTTCCTGTGGTCTTCTTCTGCGTCTATTTACTGGTCGTCTTATTCTTTCTACGGATCTAGGCATTTTTAGCAAACTACTTTAACCTCTGTTAAGTTGAGCACATAGGCACTATTACCTATTTATCACTCTTTTTTGACCTCTTTAGACCTAATTTAAGCATCAGTTTTTCTGCTTGTTGCTTCAAAATAAAGATAACTAAGTTAATAACAGGTGCAATAGCGACCGCTGCTTCAGGATCTATTCTAGTAAGGTAAATTGATAAGTAAGTTAATCCTGCTGTAGGGAGTAAATAAATAGCTACTAGTTCAATAATTTTCTTATCCAGGTTGACAATAGGTTGGTTGACTAATTTTTCTTCTAAGTCTTTAACTTGAACCTCCAGGTTATTTATTCTCTTTTTCTTTTTAGTGATTTCACCCTGTAATCCAGAATTTGAGTTATTAAGTTCACCTATTTTTTCTTTTTTTTTCTCTAGTGACTCTCTTGCTTCTCTAACTTTCTCACCCATTTCAGCCTTAGACTGTTTACACTTTTCTAAATCCTGAATAGCCTGATCTCGTTCTTTCCAAAATTTTTTTCTGTCTTTTAAACAAACTTGCAGTTCTTTTGACATATCATTGTTTGTAGTTTGTAATGGCTCAAGTATACAGTATCCAGTAGGATTTCCATATTTAGATGTTCTATTTTCTCTACCAGTTAAAGGATCAATCATTCTGCCATCACCTATAAATAAACACCAATGTTTACCACCAGAAGCTTGAGGAGACTTAAATTGAACCAAACATCCGCCGTAATCTTTAATGGCTTTTAAGACCCTGTCATTCTCATACTTATAACCCCTCCAAATAAACTTTAAAGATTTAAGAGTTTGCCAATAAATAGCACCGCCTGCGGTAAACTGTGCTTCATCTACTATTTTGTCAGGGGTGGTACCTGCAAGCATAGCCAGGCACGTGCAAGTACAGCCACGATCGCCTATTGTTCCAGTACCAAGCTTTTTATTTCTCCATTTAGGGTCGCCTTGTTTTAGAGGAATTATTTTTTTCATATTTAGCTTACATTCTTTTTGGTAATGTTAAGAATTTTTCATTTTGTCGAAATTGTTTTTTAGTTCTTTTTTCAAATCTCTTTTTTTCATGTCCTTTTCTTTTACCCCAAACTTGATATATTCCCTTTTCTTCAGTTCTCATAAATCTATATGGCGGTTTAGTTACTTCTTCAAACGTCGGATCAATTTGATATTCACCATCAATTTTCTCACAAAAATCCATAAACCAAACTTCAGGCGACTCAATGCAATATAGCGCTTTATGCCCTTTTGAAGTAGGTACAACCGCTTCTTTAGCATTGCCGTTAATCTTAAACCACTTCCCAGTTTTATCAACTTTTAAGTCAGCACCATTCGCCCAGCTTAACCCCCCCCTATCATCACCATCTTTATAAAAAGTAACCCCCATATCATTTACTGTTAATATTTTTGCACCAGTGGCGTGTGAAAATCTAATATAATTAGTATCTAATCTTACTTCTCCTGTAAAGTGACTTGCATAATTATCAGATACATTAAAATTACCTTTTAAATTAGCGCCACCCTCAATGGTTGTTTGTCCTGAGCTTGGTATTATTATTCTCTGACTTGAATCAACATAAACATACATCGGTGAACCGATTGAATTAATTCCGAGCCTGTTACTGCTATCTGTCCATATTCTAGTATTTCCTTCCCAACGCAAATAAGCATTAGAACCAGGATCACCGCTTTGTCTTTTTATATAAACAGCCGTTGCTCCACCGCTTCCTACTGTTAAAGTTCCTGCTGTAATTTTAGCGGCGGAGATAGATAATATTTTCGCATTGGTAACAGTGCTATCAACAAGTTTGCTTCCCCCAATATAATTGATTTCATTAGTCGTGATTACATTTGTCTGTATACGATCAGCACTAATCGTTCTAACATCCAAATGGCTACCAGTAAGAGTTCCAAAACTGATTTCATTTCCTGTGATTGTATGAGAATGAATTTCATTAGCTGATATACTTCCAGCTGTAATTCTGTCAGCATTTAAAGTTCCAACTTGAATTTTATCTCCGTGAATTGAAGTAACACTTAATCGATCGTTTATATTTACAAAAGTTCCAACCGTAATACTTCCAGCATTCAAATTCTGAACAGTCATCGTGCTAGCGTCTAGCGTTCCACCCACAATATAATCGGCTTCGATCGTTCCCGAGACAATGTTATTAGCGTTTATATTAGTTACGTTTACAATACTGGCGTCAAGTGTTCCTGTCTTTATAGCGTCAGCGTTTACTGTTCCATTAGCTAAAATGATTTCTGCACCAGCGTTATCAACAATTTTTATACCGTAGTCGCCGTCTACCACGCCTATTTCAACTCTATTGCGTGTTCCGTCATTGACCGTTAAGGTGTAAGGTTTTTCAGGCGAAAATCCGACAATACGCATTATTCGCTCAATTCGAGCTTGGCGTTCTTCAAGTTCAACCACGCTGCCGATAAAATTAGGTATTCTGCGTCTTCTCATTAGTTACCCACAGTTAATTTAACTGATAATTCATCATTTTCATTTATCTCTACTTTACGTTCATAAACCCACAGCCATTCATTGATATCAAACTTATCACAGATAATCGTTACTCCATCACCGACTGTATATTTATTGACCTCAACTCTTTCATCTACTCGAGCGGTTAAAGTAATTATAATTTCAGGGTCTTTATTCCATTGTATATCCTGCCAAACCAAGTCTTGTAAAAATGTTAAAACTGAAACATCACTATAATTTTTAATCGCTTCTCTACGACCATAAGTATTTTGAGACGTAGCGTCGCTTCTTGAAACTAAAGCTTCATTGCCAGTCCAATGTTTACCCATTCCCCATTCTTGATTGATTATTTTCCAAGAGTCTTTTATTACTCTCATTGATTCGATATTGCCAGGAAAGCGGTAAACCACATCATCCCTAATTGTACCCTTGTAGGGATAATAAATATTAAATTCTTTATTCGGAGTTATTGCAAAATCAAAGCCGTAACTATCAGAACCGCTTTCATCGCCTTGATTTGATAGTTCTTTTAAAGCTTCAAGTAAGTTTTTCTTATCATAAACTGGGGATCTTGTTATAGACGATTCAATAGTTCCAAAACTAATTCCCATATCACCG
>JAYEJP010000044.1:0-3512 GCA_034660615.1 Patescibacteria group bacterium | reverse complement strand
CTAAAGCCATTGTTACCACCACTGGCAAGCCCTCAGGAATCACAGATACAGATAGAGAAATCGCCAGCATCATCATTTCCACTAAATCTCGACCTTTAATGATACCGATTATCAAACCTGGAACTGCCACTAATAAAGAAATTATCCCTAAAACTTTACCCAAATGAGCTAAAGCCTTTTGCAGAGGAGTGTCACGATCTTCAGCCTGATAAAGTTCGTCAGCAATTTTCCCAATTTCCGTTTTCATTCCAGTTCTAATAACCAGGGCTGTAGCTCGTCCCCTCGTCACTACACAACCTGAGAAAACCATGCAAGAGCGATCTCCGAGAGCTGTGTTTTTGGAAACAATATCAGTGTTTTTATGAGTTGGGGTTGATTCTCCAGTCAGCATTGATTCATCAACTTCCAAACGATAACTTTCTAGTAACCTAGCGTCAGCCGGAATTCTATCCCCTTCTGACAGAAAAATAACATCGCCTGGGACTAAATCTTTAGCCGAAATTTCACGTTCTTTATTATTGCGCAATACTACTGTAGTCAGAGTTTCAATATGCTTGAGATCTTCCAAGGATTGCTCTGCTTTATACTCTTGAACAAAACCAAGCACGCCATTAATAAGCAGAATTGATGCAATGGCGATGGCATCAATTTTTTCACCAATAAAAAAAGAGAAGGCGGCAGCAATGACTAAAATTAGAGTTAAGATATCGCTAAACTGATCCCAAATTAAGCCTAGAATAGTAAAACTTTTTTTATGTTTAATTTGATTAGGACCAAATTGCGCTAAACGAGAAGAAGCTTGTTGAGAAGAAAGGCCTTTTTTCTGAGAGCTTAATAATTTAAAAAGCTTTTTTGGCTCTTTTGTATAAGGCTTGATGTGCAAATTTTTGATAGTCTTGGCAGGCGATTTGTTGGTCACATTTTAAGTTAGTTTATGATTATTTTTAAGCTGGGGGAATACCCCTGTTTATGATTATTTTTAAGCTGGGGGAATACCCCAATAAAGACCATTATAAAACAAAACTAGTGTTAAGTTAGATCTTTTCTAAAAAGTATTAATAAGTCAACAAAATATCCCGCTTTGATTTAGCGGGATATTTTTTATTTTAGGTAATAACTCAAATGACTAATGTTTTTTTGAAACAATCTCTATAAAGCCATAACCAATCATCTTAACTACAAAAGTCATTCCTAATGAGGCAGCCCAGTACCAGTTGCAAACGCTAGAGGCTAATGAACCATCAGCATAACAAGTGCATTTTCCAAGTAAATAGAAAAGCAAAATTGAGGTTAAAGCAATGCCTAAGCTGATAACATGTTTTACTGCTGAACGATCTTTTCTGTAATAAATTTCAACAGCAAAGAGTGCTGCTGCCTGCAGAGCTAGTAAAATCCAGAGAATCGAAATTCTCCATTGTTTGCAGCTCGTTTGTACACCTTTGACCTCTCCCGATGTAGCTTGTTTTTGTGATTCTGACTCTCCCTCCCCTTCCTCTTCAGTCTGAGTACCAGCTACTTCCCCAGCTGGGGCAAAACCTTCAGCCGCACCGCCGGTTGCTCCGGCTGCACCTATTGCTAAATTACCATTAACTTCATTTGAATTGGGGCTTTGATTATCAACACTGTCAACTGCTCTGACTACGAAGTAATAAGAGCCAGCAGTTAAACCTTCAACAGTATAACTGGTAGTGTCGCCGACATTGGCTGCATAAACATAGTCTCCCGGATTAACTCCATAATAGATGATGTAGCTATTAGCATCGTCAACTACAGTCCAACTGAGATCAACTGAGCCTTCGCCAGTTCCATACAAGCTCAAAATTGGAGCGGCTGGGGCACTACGATCAACTACCAACTCAGTAGTATCACTGCGACTATGACCAACTTTATCATAAGCTACTAAAGTAATCTTGTAAGTTCCTTCTTCCAAACGGTCAATTTCAGTTTCTGTAACTGAACTACTAACTGTCTTACCATAGTCAGCATCGCCATCGAGTAAATCCCATTTAACCTCGTAACGGTCAATGCCAATATTGTCGACTGCATCTTTCCAACTAACAGTAGCTGTGTCGCCACTGGTCGGGTTGGGGCTAACTGAAACTTCAAGATCTGTATCATCAAGCTCAGTTTCATCCCAATTGACAGTCTTAACACCAGTTTCTGAGGTTTCATCAACTGTACTTTCATTACCAGCTAAATCAACAGCACGGTAATAAAGGCGGTGAGTTCCTTCCGAATCTGGCTGAGTGGTAGTGGTACTGGCAACTACAGTTGTCCAAGGACCATCCTGACCATCCCATTGGTATTGAATGTAGTCTAAACCACTGTTAGATGGATCAGTTGCTGTAAGCGTGATGGTGGGCTTAGTAACGTACCAACCATTGTCTCCATCGGCTGGATCTGGGTCGACTGTTAGGTCAATTTCTGGGATAGTTTTGTCGTAAATAATATTCTCAACAACAGCTGTATTTTCCTGATTTCCTACCTCATCTAGTCCTTGAGCTTTTAAACAATATTTTCCTTCTCCCTCCGGAGTCCAATCATAATTCCAATCATAATCATTAGTCGCTGTTGCTGGACTGAGAGTAATGATGTCTGAATAATCAACTCCGCACTTCTCTAACTCATCATCATAAACTGAGTACGACAAAGTAACAGAAGTTACATTATGCTCATCACTAGTATTCCCTACAACAGCGATAGCTGCATTAAAATATTCTCCTGGATTAGGAGAAGTAATTGTTGAAATTGGCGGAGTGTTATCAATGGTAAAACCTAAAATTTCTTTTTTATAATTCCTAGGAACATCCTGGCCAATTAAAACTGCAGTGTAATCGCCATCTGTATATTGTGAAATGTCAACATTTTCACAAGTGATGGTAGCTGGTGAAGCAAAGCCGTCAGTTTCATTGATAACTTGACACCAGTCACTTGGATCATTGCCTCCAGCATCTCCAATACCTAGTTCAAGTCTTCTCAACTTAAGATTATCTTCGGCATATCCTTCCAATGTCATTTGTTGAGAATGGAGGCTGCCTACTTCAGGTTGTCTTATCTCTAAAACAGGTTTGGAGTTATCAATAGTGACGCAAATCACCTCAACAGAGTCTCCTGTGCCTGTGTTTGCCATTGGGTCACGATTACCTACCTCATCTCTAGCCGCCAAATAGATAATATAATTTCCATCAGCAAATTGAGTTGTGTCCCAATTAAATAAACTTTCGTCAGTAAAAGAATCATCACGATTAACTGTTTTTGGTCCAGCTACTACTTTACCCTTATCGTCTTTTATTACCAAGTAATAATGATCCGGATTTTTATCTTCAACTGACCCTCTAATGTCAACAATTCCTGTCAACCAGCCTACCCCTGGATTGGTGATCGCCACTACTGGAGCAGTATTATCAATCTCAAACTTATAATTAGCATTATTTGAATCATAATCTTTGTAACCGTCTCTCATTCTTAGCACAGAGCTAACGGTATAATCAGCATCATCTGTCCAGTATTCA
>JAYEJP010000043.1:0-3639 GCA_034660615.1 Patescibacteria group bacterium | reverse complement strand
CTACCAAAAAAATCAAACTCGGCAACTTTGAACTAAGCGAGATTGACGGCAAACTCCAGATACGCAACAAAGATAGTCAAACTGTCGCTACCATTGATGAAAACGGTAATACCAACTTAGCTGGTAATATTACTGCTCCTGATTCAGAACTAAACACCTCTACCCCATCAGCTCAAACCAACCCGCCAACAGACACCACCCAAGCATCAGGCTCTAGCCGCCTGGCTAAATTAATGAGCGATGAGATTGAGACAAAAGACCTAACCGCCACCGGCAGCACTAAACTTGCCCAATTGATGGCAGAAGAAGCTAGTGTCAGTGGCACCCTAACCTCTCAAGACTTAAGTGTAACTCGCAATGCCACCATTGCAGGAGAAACCAAACTCGGCCAACTCGTAGCTGACTCCGGTCAAATAGATCAACTTGAGGTAAACGCCACTACTACCAACCAACTCAAAGCCAACCAGTTCGAAGCCAACCAAGCCCAGATTGACGAACTTAATACCAATCAAGCTCAACTAGCTCAGGCAGATGTTCAAACCCTCAATGCTCAAAACGTTTCCATTTCTGGAGAACTAGTTGCTGGCAACTCCAGACTTGAGTACTTAGAATCACAACTCGCCTATCTAGATGAAGTTAACGCCAACACCGCCAAGATTGTTCAGGGCCAGTTTGAAACCGCTACTGTCAGCGGAACCTTGTATGCCAACAACATTGACGGCTTTGAAGACAAGGTCGCCGATGCTTTCCGCCAACCATCCTTACTCGGGACCCTACTCGACCAAGATAATACCATTGATACCTCTGACGTCATCGCTGAAGTTGAGGCTGCTGGCTACAACGCCTCTGGCAGCGCTCAACTCAAACAAAGTTTAGCTGACTTAGAACTAGCTCAAGATGATATTGTCATCTCCCCGAAAGCTGCCTATATCAAAGACTACCTGCAGGTCAACGGCAGCGGTTATATCAGCGATAGTTTGGGAGTTAACAACTACTTAGTTATGGGTGATGGACTCAAGATACAAGCCAAAAACGGTATAGCCAGCATCAATTACTTATCAACGTCTGACCCAGCCAGCACCACCCTTGCTCTCCAGCCATCTGGAGTGGGACGAATTAATTTATTGGCTGGCACCATGGTTTTAGATGATACTGGTCGCGTGATGATTAATGGCGACCTGAACATTGCTGGCAATCTTGATGTTGATGGTGACATCAGAACTAAAGACACTTTGCTAACCAATTTAATCCAACCCGACGACTTTGATCAACCCACCCAAATCAAACTCGCCACCAGATCTGCTCAAACCGAAGGCCAAGTGGCCGGCGCCAACACTGACTCAGGAGAAATTAAGGAGTCTCGTCTAGAAATTATTAATGAATCTGGTACTCCAGTTGCTACTATTTCTGCTACTGGTAGAGCTGATTTTTCTGACGGGCTAGGCGTGGATCAAGAAGATCTTACAGCAACTGACTCTGCTGAAGTAGAAACTAAAAAAACATCTGGTAAAGCTAAAATTACTCAAGGCCAAACCGAGCTAGTAATTAAATCAGAAAAAATTACTAAAGACAGCCAGATATTTGTCACCCCTCTTGGCTCTACTGACGACCAAGTGTTGTACGTCAAATCACAAACTGCTGAAAACTCGCTCACATCTGAAAAAGAGGGACAGTTTATAGTCGGTTTTGATCAAGAAACCAACAAAGACGTCAAGTTTAACTGGTGGATCATTAATTAGGGAAAGCCTAGCCCGACTTTAAAAAACGGCTTAATTTAAGTTAAGCCGAAAAAAACTACTTTTTGTGCTTATTGTCTTGATTAATTACAACAAACGCATAAACCAACAAAGCAACAACGGTCATCAGTCCAAAATAAAAGCAATAGCTATTAATATTATTGACAAATTCAAAAAAACCCATCATTTCTTCTTGATTACTTGATTAATTTAAGATTAATATAACACAGCAGCAAGCCAAAAATAAATGCCAACAAAACAAAAAAGTTGTTGATGTTATTGTCTAAAGAAATTGCAACAACCATGCCTGCAATAACTGCTACACCAACCTCTCTAACACTTTCAGCAATAGCCTCAACCTGACTAGTATCTAGTCTGGTCTGACCGATTTTAGTCACTAACCCCATCTTTTGCTTTGTTAGAAAACTTGCAATTTTGCAAAACAAATCAAAAAAAAGAGCCATGCTTTCAGTCTGCCTTAACTAACTGAAAACTAGCTTAGCTTCAATTAAACCAAAAAATTGATATTTAACTTGAACCGCCACGAACATTAAACTCAATCCTCACAAACTACATAGGTGGTAGCGTAATACTCAAGATCATTAAAAGTAATGGTGGCAGGACATCTATCCTGGCTTTCTTCAATCACCTCGTCAGAAATATTTTCCAAATCAACCCTCAGTCTAAAAGAGTCATAGTCAGAGCTATCAACATCATAACGATAAGTTTCAGGCAAAGCCTTCATATAAACTGTTTCTGAAGTCGAATCCCAAAACTTATTACCTGTGACATATGTATCATTAATTGTGTGACCATCTCCCTCTGCCGGATAAGCTTGATTGTCGTTGTAATACAAACGCAAAGCTTTTTTCAGTGAATTTAATTCCCCCTTCCTTCTAGTATCCTTAGCCCTGTTTCTTACACCAGCAATATTAACAAGAATAACCGAGCTTAAAATTCCTATAATAAAAATTACCACCAATAACTCAATTAAGGTAAAACCGCTCTCTCTTCGAGTTAAATTAGTTTTCATATATAGCCTCCTTAAGGTTCTGGTGTTGGGGTTAATTGAATATTTGAACTAGAAATAACATAACTACAGGGAGTTGTCTCTACTGGGTTCGAATCGCAGCTAACCTCTAGCTCTCCCCTATATTTTGAATTTTCCTCATTTTCCAAACGAGCATAGATTGCAAAACCTTCAGCTTCAACATTGTCAGGCTCTTCCGTCTCTTCATGAGCAGATAGCTCATATTCACCACTATCTCCCAGATCAGTATTAAAATCGCGATGATAAGCTTGGTAATAATAACGAAAATCACCAGCAGTTTCTTGTGCTAAATTCCCCATGTATATTGTTGAGCTATGCTCTGGGTCGTAAAGTTTATTTCCCCAATTAAAATCCATATACTCATCATCTTCTATCTCGCCATCCTCATTTGCATCATAGAAAATCCTGATCAAACCATCTGCAGTACTGACTGGATAATGTCCTTTATCGCTATAATAAACTTCCAAAGCCCTGGCTAATTGATCTAAGTCAGCCACTCTTTTAGCATCTCTTGATTTAATTTGAGAACCCCGAAAACTACCCAAGCCCAATCCCACCAGAACTGAAATAATAATCATTACTAATAAAATTTCTATTAAAGTGAAACCTGCTTGCCCACCCTTTTTTATTTTTTTATGAATTTGGATTGTCATTAAATTGTAAGATGAAAAAATAATTATTAATCTGGAATTTGACAGGCTATACTCGACCCCCATATCCCTGTAGGAATTGGGTCGCCAGTATCTTCATCAATCATATTCTCACACTCTGCTTCACAACCTACAGCAGAATCATAGGATCGAGGACAGTGATAATACTCCAAAGCAACTTCATAACTAACCGAATTACAGG
>JAYEJP010000042.1:0-3666 GCA_034660615.1 Patescibacteria group bacterium | reverse complement strand
TGGATGGCTGGCTTTATGGAGTGGTGAGCGTTGCTTTACTTGGTTCTAGATTTTTATTTATTGATATTGGGAGTAAGGCAATTGGTGACCCGCCGCTACTCTTTTTTCTTACATCTTATCTTTTTTCAAGTTTGTTGTTAGCGAAAGCTATAAAGAATAAACAAAATAAAAAACAGAGCAGTCTATTGGCGCTATCTGCCATATTGGTTGGGTTAGCAATTGCAGTAAAACTAAATGCTGTTATTAGTTTATTGCATTTGGTGATTGTTTATTTATTTTTGAGAAAGATTAATGGCTACAGTATCCATGAGACGAGTGCCAGAATTATTTATTTATTGGCTATCTCTTTTGGTTTATTTGCAGTATTAAATCCACTAATTTGGGATAATCCAATTCGTAGATCAGTTGAAATGGCTCTATATAGAACTAGTTTGTTTAAGAAGCAACAAACTCTTTTTGCAATTGATGCCCTACCCAATCTTTTTTCAAGATTAAGAGCGGTTTTTATTGAAAGATTTCCTGACTTACTGATACTAATGTCAGCTGGTGTTGGCTATTTGTTGTTTGCAAAAGTCGGAGAGAAGAAAATTGTCAAACAGTTTAAAATCAAAAAAATTATGCAACTAATTAAATCTGAAGAATTATGTCAAAAAAAGTTTGTTTTTGGTTCATGGTTGCTGTTAAATCTCGTTATTACAACTCTAATCATTCCTCTTGATTGGGATCGTTACTATTTACCAATTTTATTAGCAGTGATTTATTTAGAGGCAGCAGTGGTTAAAAAGACCATTGTGAGAATTTATTCTTTATTCAAAGAATTTAGGGCACGTTTTTTTCAATAAGTCACGAGTTTCATCCAGATAAAATCTATCAAAATATTTCTCAAAGCCCTCTCTTGTTTTTGCAAGACTAAATTTATCAGAATCATAGATTATTTTCCCCTCGATCATTTCTGATTCTCCAAGTTTTCTTCTATGAGGGCCAGAATGAGAAATCATAACTTGCGAAATTTTCTTGATTTTATTTTTAGGGTAATTATGTTTTTTTAGAAATTTTTCCGCAACTTTTATAGACTCTTCAACATGAGTTTCGTATTGCTCATAATTAATATCATGAAAAATTACTGCAAGTTTTAAAATTTCTAAATCTACTTCTGGATGAAACTCGGCTAGCTTCAAAGCAATATTCATAACATTTTCAACATGATTCCATTGATGTTTTTCATCATGCTTTGCTTATTCTATTTTTGCGAAATCTTCACTTGTTTTGATTATATTCATCATAAATTAATAAAAAATGTATTGATATAAAGTTTTCGGAAAAAATCGGGTCCCTTTAAATTACTAAGGACAAATTCTTAATTTCGCCTAACGTTCAATTGATCCAGGAGTCTTTTTTCATCGAACAATCAGTATGAAATCGGTGTTGGCTAAAATGCAAAATTACCTAAAAAACCAACACAAAATTTCCCTTAACCCCAAAATTTTATTAAAATTTTATGGTCTAATACCCCGAGGCTTGCCTTGGGAATATTAGGTCCAGGGCTTGCCCTGGGTTTAATACCTTTTACTTAACTAGCATTTGTCGGAGAGACAGGACTTGAACCTGCGGCCTCACGCTCCCAAAGCGCGCGCTCTAGCCATCTGAGCTACTCTCCGTTTTTTTCATTAATTTTAATCTTCAAATAATGTGCCTCGGGCGGGAATCGAACCCACACTCTCGTAAGAGAACGAGATTTTAAGTCTCGCGCGTCTGCCAGTTCCGCCACCGAGGCAAATCATATATTTGACCCTAATCTTGGATTTGAATGAATTGGATTATATCATTTTTTGCTTAGAGCTACAGTCTCGATTATAATAAAAAAATATTTGCTATGAAAACACTTATTTTTTCTGATACTCATTTGGGTCCGCTTCCTAGTAAAAGAAAGCTTGATTTTTTAATAAATCTAATTGAAGATTATGATCAGGTAATAATCAACGGGGATTTCTGGGAGTGGCCCAGATATAGTTTCAATAGATTTGTTAATTCTTCTTGGTCTAAATTATTTCCCTTACTCAAAAAAAGAAAAACCTACTACATTTATGGTAATCATGATCCTGCTAAGCAGAGCGATGAGCGAGTGAGTTTGTTTTGCGATGAACATGCAAGCAAATTAGATCTTAAAATTGGAAAAAAAAGATTCCATTTTGAACATGGTCACGAAATTGTGCCCTCTTTTAATAAACTAAATTTTTTACCAGAAAAAAGAATCTTGCCAGCAGTCGGTGGCGGCCTGATGGATTGTTTTGAAGGTCTGGGGGTTACGTTAATTGGCCCTAGTTTTAGCAAAATCAACATTAATCGAAGAATTGAGAATAAGTATGCTATAAAAAAGTTAGCTAAGAGAGGGATGGACAACAAGATTAATATATTGGGACACACTCACCGTCCTTATTTGGACCCTTGTTCTTTTTATATTAATACTGGTTGTATTAAATTTGGCTATGCTACTTATGTCAGAATTGAAAATGACAAAATTTCTATTGGTAAAGAAAGATATTGATAAATTCCATTAATCCGAAATTCGCAAATTCATATTAACTAATACGATTTCATTTTTGAGAGAGATCCCTTAGCATTTTTTCTTCAGAACTAAAAAAGTTGGTGAACTTTATAGATATCACCTGCCCCCATTGTTATCAGTGTATCCCCTTGCTTGAGTTGGTGTCGACAATAATCAGCCAAAGATTCAATGGTCTTTAAGTTGGCGATAATACAATCAGGATGGTTTTTTTTGACTGACTCCACTAATAAATCGCTTGAAACACTTGAATCATATTTTTCTCTAGCTGAAGGAAAAATATCAAGAAGAACTACTTCAGAAGCAGAGCCAAGAGCCTTAACAAAGCCTGGGAATAATTGTTTGGTGCGGCTGTAAGTGTGGGGTTGGAAGGCTACTACTTTTCTTTTGTTTGGAAACCACTGAGTAAAAGCCTTTATTGTTTGCTCAATTTCGTGAGGATGGTGAGCATAGTCATCTAAGTAGGTCACGCCATTTTTCTCACCTGTGTATTCGAAGCGGCGCATTGTGTTTTGAAAATCAGCTAGAGTTTTTATGGCTTCATCAAAAGAAACTCCCATTTGTTGTACTGTTAGCAATGCTGCCATAGCATTATAGAGATTAAATTTGCCAGGTACAGATAATTTAAGTTGGTATTTTTTTTGAGTTGGTTTAAATAAAAATTCGCCGAAGTTATTCTTATTTTCTACTTTGTTGTTAAGTAGCTGTAAGTCCGTTTCCTCATTTTCTCCATAAGAAAGTATTTTGATTTCTTTTTTTTCTAAACTTAATTTTTCAGTTAACAGCAGTTGCTGCATATTTTGACAGTCGGCATTAAAAATCAGACTCCCTCCAACATTGATTTGATGGTAAAAATCTGCAAAAATTTGTTTGGTTTGTTCTAAATTTTGATAAACATCGGGATGATCATAACTGAGATTGGTGCACACACAAATCTGGGGCTTTAAAAATGAAAATCTGGGAGTAATTGGTTGGTTGTTGGCAACTGCCTGAGGATCGATCACATATTCGTCTGCTTCTGCCACAAACCACTGACTGTCTGTCTGCCAGCGGCCTGTATAGTCCATCCCCACAATTTTTCCTACTCCAACAGAAAAAGATGG
>JAYEJP010000041.1:0-3702 GCA_034660615.1 Patescibacteria group bacterium | reverse complement strand
AAAAATGTCAGCTTCGCTCTTTAGAAAATTAGAATAAAATAAAAACACTAGGCCCCATCGTCTAGTGGTTAGGACACCAGGTTTTCATCCTGGCAACCGGGGTTCGATTCCCCGTGGGGTCACAGCAGAAGAAAAGATCGCATTAAGCGATCTTTTTTTGTGCTTTAATCTCATGGTTAGAAGAGAATCCAGCTGAACGAAGTGAAGCTAGTTCTGCCGCCAAGTGCGAGGACCGCTTGCGGAACGAGCACCTGGGTAATGCATGCGACTGAGCGAAGCGAAGGAGTCGTGGATTCCCCGTGGTTTAGAAGCCCTTGTTCCGACCTTCAAGCGAACATCCCTTAAGAGCTTCCAAATAGTACGTGAGCCTGAGAAGTACTGGGAGCATTAACGAATAGTGCTGCCAGTGAATTACACGTGTTGAAATATAAACTTTTAGTTCACAAGTGCAGTAAGGTCTCAATTGAAATAATTGGGGCCTTTTTGTTTTGCCCTGGTTGATGATTTAGATTGGAAAATAGGTGAATACAACTTTATAATTAAAATAACTGTATGATTGTTCAACACCCCGATTCTTTTTCCCAAAATATTGAAGAGGCGATTAAAAGACTTCTAAAATTTGGGTTAATAGAAGAGGTCAAAGGGGGTTTTAGACTTAACCAAGATATTGCGGATAACAAAATAACAATGGAAATTTTAAAAGAATGGATAAAAAAATGAAAAAGAAAAAAGTTTTATATCTAATCCTTCTTACCCTTTTCATAATAGTAGTTACATTACTAATTAAGAAATCAAATGAAAATAACAACTATTTTTTTCATAAAATGATTATAGTAGACATATTATTCTATATTGTAACTAAATTACTATTTGAAAGCCGACAGCATGAATAGTCTTCAAACTCATGATTTTTCAAAATCACAAGAATTTTTTAGAGATTTTTTCCAATCCTCTAAAAATAATGAGGATTTAAATGAAGCAGAAACAAGGTTTAAATTTATCGATGTTATTCTAACAGAGTGTTTATCGTGGAATAGAGGAGACATAAGTGTTGAAAAAAGAATTGAAGAAAAATATGCAGACTATGTTTTAAGCCTACCTACCCCAAAGCTGGTTATAGAAGCAAAAAGAGAAGGTGAATACTTTAAACTACCTAAATTAAAAGGTCATAAAAGAGTTCTCAAGCTCCAAACACTACTTTCAGGAAATGATAAATTCAAAGACGCTGTTTTTCAAGTATCTGATTATTGTCACAAAATGGGAATTCAGGTTGGAGCTGTTTGTAATGGTCATCAGATTATTGCATTCGTTGCAAACCGAAATGATGGCGTTCCGATTTTTGAAGGTTATTGTGTAGCCTTTGACTCGCTGGAAGACATAAATAATAATTTTTTAGATTTTTGGAACATCTTTTCAAAAGAAGCATTCGCGAGGGACAATTTAATTAGAGAATTAATCGAGGACAAAGCGCCCCCCATTCCTAGTAAAATATCAGAGGGAATCAATGCATATCCAGGAAGAGTCCATCGAAATGATGAGCAGATAGATTTACAAATCTTATCGGAATACTTCTTAGAAGATGTTCTTACAGCTGATGAGACGAATGAGCAATTTCTAAGGGAGTGTTATTCAAGAAGCGGTGTTTTATCTCAATATTCCTCGATTGATAGAGACGTTCAGAAAACAAAATATGAAGAGTTAAGGGGGAAAGATTTTGGTAATTTAGAAATTCGCTCAGTAACAACTAATAAAGGGCTTGATCAGAAATTTCTTGAGATACTCGAAAAATGCGAAGAGCAAAGAGGGCTAAATAAAAGGCCAATATTATTAGTTGGCGATGTTGGAGTTGGAAAAACTACTTTTATTGAGAATCTGATCAAAGTAGATGCAAGCTCGATATTAAAAAACTCAATAACATTGCGGGTTGATTTGGGCTCTAAAGCTATTTTGACAAATGATATTAAGAAATCGATAGTTGAAGAAATTACAAATTATCTAGATAAAATATATGAAATTGATATTTATGAGGGAAAATTTATCGAGGGAGTTTATCATAAAGAATATCAAAAGTTTAAAAAAGGTATTTATAGAAAGCTATATGAAAATAAAAAGTCTAATAATTTAGCTTTAGAGAAAGAAGCACAATTTTTTGAAGGAAAAATTAAAGATCCTTTTTCACATCTAAGAGCATCTTTGCACCATATAGTCTTTGGTCGAAAGAAGAAGGTCATTATATTTATTGACAATTGTGATCAAAGAAGTGACGATGATCAGCAACAGGCTTTTTTAGTGTCTCAAGAGCTAGCCGAATTACTTTTAGTGCCCGTTTTTATAACTATCAGACCGGATACTTTTTATAAATCTCTTAAAAATGGTTCATTAAGTGGCTATTATCCAAGAGCTTTTACAATCCATCCGCCAAGCATTGAAGAAGTCATAATCAAAAGATTAAATTTTGCAAAGAAAATAGTAAAGGGAGAAGTAAAAACAGAGCTTGTTAAGGGCTCCGTAGATTTAAAGTCCCTTGCTACTCTTCTCGAAGTAATGGTTTATTCTTTTGAAAAAAATAAAGAGCTGGTTGAGTTTATTCATAATATTTCTAATGGAAACGTAAGGAAAGCTATTCAGTTGATTAAAATTTTCTTTTCAAGCGGTCACGTAGATACTAAAAAAATTATTGATATCTATAACAAAAGTGGGAGGTTTGTAATACCGTTACATGAGTTTGTTCGTGCAATTGTCTATAGAGATAACACCTATTTTAATCCAAATGATTCCTTTATTTCAAATCTATTTGAGATTTTTTCATTGAATGGAAACTCATACTTTCTTCAATTGTTAACCTTAGACTTCTTACAGAAAAGAAAAAGCGCAGTCCAAATTACGGGAGGCTATGTTACTTCAAGGGATGTTTATGAATATTTACAAGGAAACGGGTTTTTAGTTGATGAAATTGATAAGGCCGTGGGAACATTGTATTCAAATGGTCTTATTGATTACATAGCAAAAAAGAAGGAGGGAGAGGGGTTCGATCAAAATAAAATGAGGCTAACGATGATTGGCGGGTACCATTTAGATGGTTTGTCTAAGAAATTTTTATACATAGATGCAATACTATTTGATACCCCAATCATCGATGATGAGATTCGAGGATCTATTAATATTTCTCGAAAAATTGATGATAGGCTAGATAACGCTGACAAATTTGTAGACTATCTTTTTAAATCTTGGAAAGAGTTCAAATCAGACAGCGCCAACGAAACTCTTAATTGGAAGGCATATAATTCAATTCTAAAAAAGGACATTAAAAAGATAAGGGGAAAGGTTAAGCAAAGAAAGGCGCGGAATGTTGAGGCCTAGAATTCATTCTTTCTAGCCAATTATCTGACCCACCTACAGATTTCGGGTAATTGGAAAGGGTGAGGTAAGTTTGATATAAAAGGAGGCAGTACTAATTACTAAAAAAGGACTGCCTCCAATGAAAATACTGCCCGAAATACAAGAAAAAATCCAGAGTAAAATTCTACCCTTGGTAAAGCCTAAGTGGCAACCGATGTTTAGGTTAGGGGTAAATGCTTTGAGTTTAAAGCCATTTATTTCACTCAACAGTAATGCTCGGACATCAAGAAAGCTTGGAAATGCTGCAGAGATACAGATGTTTAGACTAATGAATAAGATTGGAATATGGTCAATTTTTTCATC
>JAYEJP010000040.1:0-3822 GCA_034660615.1 Patescibacteria group bacterium | reverse complement strand
TTAGATCTGTTAAAAAAGGCATATGTGAAGCATCTGGAGATATAAAAAAATCTTGGAAAATAATACAAGAATACAAGCGAATAAAATTAATTCAAATTAAACGACCAATTGAAAATGGTGTCGACATGGCTCTAGCTTTGCTTAAGCACAATAATATTAAACCAAGAGATGCGTTTCATCTAGCCACAGCTTCTTCCCACAATATTTCACAGATTGTTGCAAAGGACAAAAAACTTGTTAAAAAATCAAAAATAGGAATTGGTAAACAATTTACTTTTTTAGAATTTTAATTGTCGTTTCAAATAAGCAACCCTTATACAAATCATGCGGGGTATTGTGCATTTATAACAGGCCTTCAAATAATTTACCTTGGTGTAACTAAGTATACTTTTTACCTTGTTTTTTAACGTAATCTCGGATCACTGTTTCGTTTCCATGAACCCCAACTGCTTTTGAGCAATGAAAGCCCAATGATATGATCGATGAGATCACCAACAAACCAAGAAAATGTCTTGAATTTGCGACACCTCAAGAAGCATTTCTGAAAGAATTACAAAGTATCAAGTGTTGCACTTCCTAGTTGAATTCAAGTCAAATTAACCTTTTGAATTCCGATGATATAATGCCAACTAGCTATGCATTTATCACTTCCAAGCATTAAAGAAAAGGAATAATTCCCATGAACGGTCAAAAACACAACGAAATTGTAAATTTTATTTGGCCGATCGCTGACGATGTTCTGCGCGATGTCTTTGTGCGCGGTAAATACCGCGACATCATCCTCCCTTTCACCGTTATTCGCCGTCTTGATGCCTTGTTAGAACCTACAAAAAAAGAGACCCTTAAAAGCTATGAGTTCATGAAAGGGCAGGGCATTGATAATTATGAAGCTTTAGAAAATGAAACCGGCTATCCTTTTTATAATATTTCGCCTTTCACTATGCGTGATTTGCTCGATGATCCAGATAACATCGATTCTAATCTAGAAACTTATTTAGATGGATTTGATCCTGGTGTACAAGAGATAATTTCAAAGTTTAAAATAAGGAACAACCTACAAACCTTAGAAGAGGCAAACATTACCTACTACTTAATTGAAAAATTTACTTCCAAAAAGATTAATCTTAGCCCGGAGTCAATCATGGGAGCTAACGGCGAAAAATTACCAGGGTTGAGTAACCTGGGCATGGGTTATGTTTTTGAAGAACTGGTTCGAAAATTTAATGAGGAAAACAACGAAGAAGCTGGTGAGCACTTTACACCAAGAGATATTATTCAACTCATGGTTGAGGTCATTTTTTCACCGATACAAGAAGAGTTAGAAAAGGGAGCCACCTATCTAATTTATGATCCGGCCTGTGGTACTGGCGGCATGCTGACAGAATCTCAGAAATACATTCAAAAAATGTTTGAGAATGACATTAACACATACTTGTTTGGCCAGGAGGTTAATCCAGAAACTTATGCCATTTGTACAGCTGACATGCTGATTAAAGACGACGATCCAGAAAATATTTTCTATGGCTCGACTCTGTCGAATGACGGTTTCCCCAGTAAAAAGTTTGATTTCATGCTGACTAATCCACCTTATGGCAAGAGTTGGAAAAATGAGAAAAAAGAGATTGTTAGTGGCAAAAGGATTAAAGATCACCGTTTTGTGCATGGCACACCCAGAAGCAGTGATGGTCAGCTGTTGTTTTTGTCTAACATGGTTTCTAAAATGAAATCTGACTCAAAGCTGGGTAGCCGCATTGCCTCAGTTCATAACGGGTCTGCTTTGTTTACTGGCAATGCTGGCCAAGGTGAAAGCGAGATCCGCAAGTGGATTATTGAGAAGGATTATCTAGAAGTTATCATCGCTCTGCCGGAGAAAATGTTTTACAATACCGGCATTGCTACTTATATTTTTATTCTGAGCAATCGCAAGCCTGAACATCGTCAGGGCAAAATTCAGCTAATTGATGCCACCAAGATGTATGCTGATATGCGCAAAAATCTGGGTGATAAATCTCGAGAGCTAAAACAAAAGCATATTGACCAGATTTTTCAAATCTACAAAGATTTTGAGGAAACTGATAACTCTAAAATTTTTGATAATAAAGACTTTGGTTATCAGCAAATTACTGTGGAAAGACCGCTGCGGCTTAATGCCCAGTTATCAGATGAGCGGATTGAGAAAATTCGGTTTGATGTCACTTATATTGAGGAAGTGATGGAATGGATGTATGACAAGTTTGGGGATGAGGTCTACAAAAATCCCAAGCAATTTAAGAAACGGGTTGAAAAGTACATAGAAAGTAATGATGTTGGCATTTCCAGCCGTTACACTAAAAAGCTGTTTAGAAAAAATGAGTGGCAAGAACAAAAAGAGTTGATGGAATTAGCTTTTAAAATTAAAAAAGTGGTAGGAGATAAAATCTATAATGATTTTAATCAGTTCAAGAGCGATGTAGAGCAGGCGCTGGATGAGCTTGATATCAGCACTCGCAAGGCTGAAAGGACTAGCATTTATGATGTAGTCAGCTGGAAGGATGAGGAGGCCGAAGCAGTAGTTAAGAAAAAGAAAAAAGATGGCACTATTGAGTACGAGCCAGATACAAATCTCAGAGATAAAGAAAACGTGCCGCTAAAGCAAGATATTGAAGATTATTTTGAAGACGAGGTTCTGCCTTATGTGCCAGATGCCTGGATTGACTACTCCAAAACTAAAACTGGTTGTGAAATTAACTTTAACAAATACTTTTATGAATACGAGCCGTTACGTGATTTAGAGGAGATCAGGGCAGATTTGTTGGAGATCGAGAGAGAAACGGATGGTTTGTTGGAGGAGATATTGGAGAATTAGAAGCATTATAAGCAATGATGGACAATTTACACTTTAGCCTGGGAGATTAGAGAAAAAAATACTAAAAAAATTATAGACAATTATAAGCAATTATAAGAAACCTACTTTTGTGAAAAATAATAACTACTAAAACAAAAATATAAAATCCATCGAATTCGATGTAATTAAAATTAAGTAAGTGCAAAATTTGCACATAGTGCCAAATGACATGAAAAAACCAAAAACACTTAGAGTATTTTTGCTGGAAGGTGAGCCGACAGGAGTAAAAACTGTGGAGCTGAGCAACTGGACTGGGAAAGCCTACTTTATCCCCCGCAATAAACTGCAAGATGCAATTACAGACAACTACACCAAGCAAGAGTTAGGATCTCAGGGGGTGTATTTTCTTATTGGTGAAGCTGAAGATGGCGAGCGCAGAGTCTATGTGGGAGAAGCAGAAAATTTTATAGATAGAATCGCACATCACCATCGAAATAAAGACTTTTGGAACTTAGCTGTTTGTTTTGTGTCAAAAGATGAGAACCTAACTAAAGCTCATGTTAAATATTTAGAATCACTTCTTGCCCAAAAAATACAAGCTGCCGGACGGGTTCAGGTTGAAAATAGCACCAGCCCCAATCCATCAGGATTACCCCGACCAGATATAGCAGAGATGGACGAGTTTTTGGATAACATAGAACTGATACTCTCTACTCTGGGATTAACTTTTTTGCAAAAACTAGAAGATCCAGATAACGAGATATTTTACTGCACTGGACCAAATACAGAGGCCAAAGGAACTTTAACAGATGAGGGTTTTGTAGTTTACAAGGGTTCTAAAATTAGAAAAGAAGAAGTTGATTCTATTAACCCTGGCTTATCTAAATTACGAAAAAAGGCCATAAATACTGAACAGCTAAAAGACGAAGATCAGCATTATGTACTGATAGAAGACAAAGTATTTTCCAGCCCGTCGTATGCAGCGGGGTTTGCTACCG
>JAYEJP010000039.1:0-3855 GCA_034660615.1 Patescibacteria group bacterium | reverse complement strand
GTTCTTGAACAAAAAGGCAACCAAAGCTTTGTTGGACAACTAGATTACCCTTTGCTCAAAACAAGCAAAAAAATTAAGTTAACAGAACAAAATCGTAAAAAAATGACGTCTTGGATCAAACAAATTAAAGCAATTATTTTAGCAGATCAACCCTTACCTCCAATACGTCAGTCTATTTGTAAAAAGTGTAGTTATTACGAGTACTGTTATAGTTGATTATGAAACGTAATTACTATATTTTTCGAAGTGGGCGACTTAAACGTAAAGATTATTCATTGCAATTTATCCCTGCAGAAAACAAAAAACCTAAGAAGCATATTCCTATTGAGGATATTGATACAATTTATCTTTTTGGGGAGATGAATATTAACACCAAACTTTTAGTTTTTTTAGCCCAAAAAAATATCTGCTTGCACGTGTTTAACTATTATGGTTTCTATTCTGGCAGCTACTATCCCAGAGAGTTTTTGCTTTCTGGAAGTACCCTTGTTAAGCAGGTTCAACATTACACTAACAAGAAAAAACGTTTTGAACTAGCAAAAGAGTTTGTTAATACAGCTATTGATAATATTTTACGCAATTTAAAATATTACAATTCTCGAAAAGCTAACTTTGAAACTGCTATTAAAAAAATCGAGTCCGAAAAAAATGCTATTCCTCAAACTACTTCTATTTATGAATTAATGGCTCATGAAGGTCGTGCACGCATGGTGTATTACGATTGCTTTAATGATATCACTATCTGGAATCATACGATGGGTAAACGAGTTAGGAGACCCCCCAACAATATGATGAATTGTCTTATTTCTTGGGGTAATAGTTTATTGTATACGTCAGCGTTAAGTGAAATTTATAGGACGACTTTGAATCCTACTATCAGTTTTTTGCATGAACCAGGTGAAAGAAGATATTCTTTAAGCCTCGATCTAAGCGAAGTCTTTAAACCTTTACTGGTGGATAAAGTAATTTTTAGATTAATCAATCAAAAAATGATCACTAAAAAAGATTTTGATAAAAATCTCAACTATTGCTATCTTACTAAAAAGGGAAGAAAAACCTATCTAAAATTGTATGAGGATCGACTCAAAACAACCATTAAACACAGGAAATTAGGTAGGAGTGTTTCTTATCGTCGACTAATACGTTTAGAAGCCTATAAGCTAGTGAAGCATATATCAGAAGATAAAAAGTATCAAGGTTTTAGGGCTTGGTGGTAAAGATGTATTGCCTCGTAGTTTATGATGTTAATACTGATAGGGTAGCAAAAGTTTTAAAGTTTATGCGTCGTCACATGCATTGGATTCAGAATTCTGTTTTTGAAGGTGTCGTCACAAAAGCACAATTGAGAGAAATAAAAGCAGGCCTTAACAACATAATTAAACAAAATGAAGATTCCATATATTTTTTCATTACAAGAGATAAAAAATATATGGAAAAGGAGATTTTAGGTAAGGAAGTTAGCTCTACTGACAACTTTATTTAAATGTCGTCACTCTCCTGATATAATTGCGTTAGTACATGTTGACGATAAAATAAACTACAATAAGCTCTTTAACAATTAATCTTTTTGAGTAAAGATAGATTCAAAAAAACTGCCTTTTAATCGAACCAATGTGGAATTGAAATAGTTTAACAGCTATTGTCTATCAGCAAGGCGACGCACTTTTAATCGAACCAATGTGGAATTGAAATTATATCCAGTATAACATAGCTATTTATTTCTGCACACTTTTAATCGAACCAATGTGGAATTGAAATATTATCTTATTTAATTGGGTTATTGGTATTTTTCGACTTTTAATCGAACCAATGTGGAATTGAAATGTCACTTGCATCATTAATTAATACTGTATTTGCGTCCTTTTAATCGAACCAATGTGGAATTGAAATTGATTATATAGATGTTGTGCTGTTTTCTGTTCAATCCTTTTAATCGAACCAATGTGGAATTGAAATATTGGTTTGCAGTAAACATACTAGCGTCTAATTCTCCTTTTAATCGAACCAATGTGGAATTGAAATATGTTTATGTTTAATCTTACGCTAAAAGCAATTAAGCTTTTAATCGAACCAATGTGGAATTGAAATTAGCCTATGAAGCAGGGCTTGGCGCAAGTGAATGGACTTTTAATCGAACCAATGTGGAATTGAAATAAGAACGTGATGAGTTTAGTTGCTGGCGAAAGCTTACTTTTAATCGAACCAATGTGGAATTGAAATGTTTAGAGGCTTGGCCAGGCCTTGACTTTTTATTTTCTTTTAATCGAACCAATGTGGAATTGAAATATACTTGGACACGCTAGGCCGTGTTAGGCGTGCTGCTTTTAATCGAACCAATGTGGAATTGAAATTCTACTGGACTAATCCCAAAAACACTTGTATTTAGTCTTTTAATCGAACCAATGTGGAATTGAAATGAAACTAACACCGGGTGTTCAGAAATACGAGAAGGACTTTTAATCGAACCAATGTGGAATTGAAATCCTAATATCTGGGTCTGGACCATCTCCACATATTCTTTTAATCGAACCAATGTGGAATTGAAATAAGGCTGATGACTTTGCAACTGGTGGACTAGGTAATCTTTTAATCGAACCAATGTGGAATTGAAATTATTTTAAGGCGTGTTTTTTGGCTTCGTCTTTATTCTTTTAATCGAACCAATGTGGAATTGAAATTAGTTATCAACCATATAATCAAAAACACATTGACAACTTTTAATCGAACCAATGTGGAATTGAAATATTGGTTTGCAGTAAACATACTAGCGTCTAATTCTCCTTTTAATCGAACCAATGTGGAATTGAAATATCCTTTAAGCAACGCTACCAGGCGAAAAATTAGTCCTTTTAATCGAACCAATGTGGAATTGAAATTATATTCAAAGGTGCATTCGCAATATTCTGTATTTACTTTTAATCGAACCAATGTGGAATTGAAATGTTTCCTGCGGTGTGAAAGTGTCTCACCATTGCAGCTTTTAATCGAACCAATGTGGAATTGAAATGAGTGTGGCTCTAATCCATCTGGCCATTCTGGGTTACTTTTAATCGAACCAATGTGGAATTGAAATGTGAACAAAATCATTTGCTGGCACATTCCATTGATACTTTTAATCGAACCAATGTGGAATTGAAATTTTTTCATTGCTTGTATTTTAGCCTGCCTGGCCTCCTTTTAATCGAACCAATGTGGAATTGAAATCCTTGAAGCGCTGCATCCTCCTGCATCATTCGAATACTTTTAATCGAACCAATGTGGAATTGAAATTGAGTAAAAACATCGAAAAAATGGGGTTAAGGCGGCTTTTAATCGAACCAATGTGGAATTGAAATGCAGGCTGGGCTCTATTGCAAACAGTGGGGAAATGCTCTCTCTGGTAACTTGAGGGGTAAAAGTCGTCTGTAGGGTTTTTTGTATGATTGATTCATGCACAAAACTACTCTCTCAACCATTTTAGGCTTATCAAGATTTAGCATCATGAAGTGTCTTGAGTCACCACACAAGATCCTAATTCACGTCAAACCAAGAAGGAAAACAGGAGACTGCACCAACTGTGGCAAAAGAAGCAGCTCTACTCATGAATACCGTCCACCCCAAACTATCAAGCTTCTCAAAGCGGCTTGGCTATGGGTTTAAAGACAAGGAGGTTTACATTCGAAAAATGGCGCTTTCCTGTTTGCCACTAACAGTTTTTTTACCCCACTGTTTGCAATAGAGCCTGCAGGCTCCTGAATTCAACCTGGAATCCGCGCACTAATACTTTTTAATTCTTCATCAAACGCTTCTTGAGGGGTGCGATAACCCAAGCATTTTCTTGGTCGATTATTAATCTCTTCAATCATATCATCTAAC
>JAYEJP010000038.1:0-19602 GCA_034660615.1 Patescibacteria group bacterium | reverse complement strand
GCCAAGCTAGCCAAGGTGGTCACGGCACGTGTCTGAAAAACATGGGATCTTGGTTCGACTCCAAGGCTTGGCACATTTGGTCATTATTGCGGGAGTAGCTCAGTTGGTAGAGCGTTTCCTTGCCAAGGAAAAGGTCGCGGGTTCGAGCCCCGTCTCCCGCTCAAGTTCCCAATATGAACTACAAACAGCAATTAAATCGTAATATCCGACTGTCTTACTTGTTTTATTTCTTAACAGGATTAGCTTTTACCATTCCGATTTGGGTCTCTTTTACAACTAGAATCCTATCATTTAGTCAAATAGCTCTATTTTCAGCGATTGGCTATGGTGCCACTACTTTTCTGGAATTACCAACAGGAGCCTTGGCTGATTTAATTGGCAGGAGAAAGACTGTTATTCTTGGCTGGATAATAATTAGCGCTGCTACCATATACTTGGGCTTTGCTGATTCTGTATTTGATTTTTTTATCGTGGAGTTAATTATTGCTATTGGTTCAGCCCTCGTTTCTGGCGCTGACTCTGCCCTCATGTTTGACTCCTTAAAAGAGCTGGGTAAAGAAGATAGTTTTCCTCAGTATATGGCTAAAGCTGGATTGCTTCATCGAGTCGCTCTAGCTGTAGGCTCTTTTACCGGAGGTTATTTATATCAATACACAATTTGGTTGCCTTATCTTATGCAAGGGATAATGGGCTTACTAGCGACAATATTAGTTTTTTTAATGATTGAGCCAAAAATAGATAGTGAAAAATTCAGTTTTAAGTCTTACGTCAAACAAACTAAGCTTGGATTTAAGCAACTTTTCAAATCTCCCTACATGATCAAACTAACTATTTTTTATACTTTAGTCGGAGGAATTACTTGGTCATTAATTTATTATTTTAATCAACCTTTTGCTACTGACGTTGGTTTTAATGAGATTGAACAGAGCTGGATCTTTGGCGGCATCTATTTAATGATCTCTCTAACTCTTTTATTCCTTACTAAAAGTAAGAAATTATTAAACCGTAATCGAGTTTATTTAGGCTTCCCCATTATCATGCTTTTATCACTTTTGCCTGGATTGTGGGTAAAGTCAGCTTTAGCTATTTTAGTTTTATTTGGCAATCAACTGACTGGCAGTGCTCGTTTTGCCCTATTAGATCATTACACTAATAAAGAATTTGTTTCAAAATATCGAGCAACAGCTATTTCAGCTTTAAATATGTTAGTTAGTATTTTCTATATCATCATTGTTAGTATCAGCGGACCAATCCAAGATAGCTTAAGCACTAGATATATCTATGTGGGTCTAGGAGTAATGACATTGATTTTCGTAATTCCTTCAGCTTTGAGTTTGGTATTTGAATATCAAAATCATCAAAAAAGAAAAGCTAAGGCTTTGATAAGAAAAAATTAGATATCCATCTTCTGTTACTCATCAAACCAAAAATGTCTCAATTGTTGTTTGATTGACGCTTGCGTGTAAACCGCTTCTTGTTTTTAGTGTATAATACGTAGAATTATTTCTGTTATCAATAAATTAAAATGTCAGCGGAAACATTACAACCAACAATATAATTTAGATAGGCAAGGACAATTGGAATTTGCCGTTAGAGAAATAGCTGCTCTCAACAGGCAATTAATAACTATTATTACCAATATTGCTGATTCTTAAGATAAGCCATCACATCAATCAAACTATAAAAGTATTTCAAACTATATCCTTTGATAATTATCAACGACTTATTTGCTTCAGGTAATGAAGATTGATAAGCTTAACTGACACAAGTTTTAATAATTATAGCAATCTTATGAAATATGATGTCGCTATTGTTGGAGCCGGCCCTGCCGGTTTATTTGCTGCCTATGAACTGACTAAAAATCCAAAAAAAAGAAAAAAGGTTATTGTTATAGAAAGAGGCGCTTCTATTAAAAAAAGAAAAAAACAAGATGCAATGTGTGGAGTAGGGGGAGCAGGGACATTTTCAGATGGAAAATTACATTACACTCCTGTTTTATCTCATGAAAAAATTTTAGACATTGTTCCCAAACACGAATATGTCAAAGAAGTAAATTACGTTGAAAAGCTATTCAAAAAATTCGGAGTTGATGCTCCGTATACTCCAGAGCACATTGAGGAAGCTGAAGCTTTAGTTGAATTTTGTCAAAAAAAAGGAGTTAAACTATATATTCGCCGTTGTCAGCATGTAGGTAGCGACCATTTACCAAGCGTAATTGAGAACATGGCTGAAACTCTCAAAAAGCAGGGAGTAAAATTTGTTTACCAAAGTAAGATTGCTGAAGTTATTACCAAAAAAAATAAAGTAGTTGAATTAAAAAACAAAAAAAAGTCTTACAAAGCTGATCAGTTTATCTTATGTCCTGGCAGAGTGGGGGCAAGGTGGTTGCAAAAACAAGCTGAGAAAATTGGTTTAGATTACACTTATCAAAAAGTAGAGATTGGGGTTAGAGTAGAATTTCCTGCTGGAATTATGGATGAACATTCACAGATTTTGCATGAAAATATTTATTCTGTTAGAACCCCAACCTATGACGATATAGCCCGCACTTTTTGCCCTTGTCCTCGAGGAAGAGTGGCTGTAGAAAAATATGGCGAGTATATTGCCGTCAATGGCTATTCTAATGCTGATAGCACCTCACCAAATTCTAATTTTAATTTATGTACCGAGGTTAGATTAACAGACCCGGCAGAAAATACCACAGATTACGCTATTTTAGTTGCTAAAACCACATCTTTATTAGGACAAGGTAAACCAATTATTCAACGCCTGACAGATTTTAGGAAAGGTCGTCGTAGCACATGGAAACGAATTAAGCGTAGCTATGTCACACCAACTTTGAAAGGAGCTACACCAGGTGATATCTCGCTAGCTATGCCTCACCGAATTGTAACTAATATTATTGAGGGGTTAACCATGCTTGACCGTGTTTTACCAGGTCTAAATTCAGGCTCCACTTTAATTTATGCTCCAGAAATTAAATTGAGAGGCAGCCGCATTAAAATGAACAAAAGAATGCAAACTCAGATTAAAAATTTATATGTAGCTGGAGACGGGCCCGGAGCTTCCGGTAATATTGTTGGCGCAGCAGCGACTGGAATATTAGCAGCCAAGGGCTTACTAAAGAATCAAAAAAAGAAGTAGCAGGGATTCCACGACTCGCCAGCTATTTATATTAACGTATAGTGGCTCGCATGCATTACTCGGGTTTAACTTGGCTTTCAGCCGGGTAAACTCGACAGCAGAACTGCGACTCTCATCAATCTCCCAAAGTAAGATAATAAAAATTAAAGCATGACTTAAGTCATGCTTTAATTTATTGTACCCCGGGAGGGATTCGAACCCCCGACGCCAGGTTCCGAAAACCTGCGCTCTAGTCCACTGAGCTACCGGGGCTCAGTAATATTCACACTATTAAGAGATAACTAACCCCCTAATAATCGAGTTAGCTCCTCAAATTATACCAATTTTGGAGTATAATTGAACCTCAGCAGTCACTTTGTAAGATTAAATTGACTTTAAAATCAGCCGAAGTGGCGGAACTGGTAGACGCGCACGATTCAGGTTCGTGTGGGCTTTTGCCCATGGAGGTTCGATTCCTCTCTTCGGCACACGAATACAATAATCATTAATTATTTTTATACATGAAAATTATTTCTGGTAGCTCAAACCCCCAATTAGCAGAAAATATTGCTAAAAAACTTAATGTTCCACTTATTAATCGAGAAATAACTCAATTTAGCAATGGTGAAAAAAGAGTATGGATTAAAGACAAGCTTCATGGAAACAATGTTTGCCTGGTGCAATCAATCACCGATCCCACTGACAAAACCTTAATGGAAACTCTGTTAATTGCTGATGCGCTAGAAAGAATGGGGGTTAATGACTTGATTTTGGTTCTTCCTTGGATGGGCTACTCCCTTCAAGACAAAATTTTCAGAAATGGTGAACCGATCTCTGCTAAGGTTGTAGCTGATTTAATTTCAAACTCATATGTTAAAAGAGTGATGCTAATGGACCTACATAACAACAGCATTCAAGCTTTTTTCTCAACCCCAACCAATTACTTATCTGCCATGCCTCTTTTTGAAAAATATGTTAAGGAAAAATATGATTTAGATACAGCTGTAGTTGCCAGTCCAGATTTTGGAGGTTTGAAAAGAGCGCGTAAATTCGCCAAAGCTTTAGATTTAGATCTGGTTAATATTGACAAAACTAGAGATATAAAAACAGGAAAAGTAAATGCTATTGATCTACATGGTGATGTTAGTCAAAAAACAGTGTTCTTATTTGATGATGTGATTCTTTCCGGAGGAACAGTGGTTGAAGGGTCTGCTTTGGTTAAAGAAAAAGGGGCTAAAAAAGTTATTTTCCTCTCAACTCATGGCCTTTTTACCAACCAAGCCAAGCAAAAAATCGCTGACAGCGAAACAGATCTAACTGTAGTCACTAATTCCATTGATAATCCTGATTTATCAGATAAATTTAAAGTGTTAGACGTTTCAGGAATTTTTAGCCAAGCTTTAGAAAGATGGCTTTAATAACAGCTGACAAGCTCTTGATAAGGTCATCGTCCAATTGTAGAAAACATTGTTATCAACAATAAAATCCTGTATAATTTTTATGGTTTTAAAAGTTATCTGACAAAGAGATCAGTTGACCCCTAATCAACTGCCAAAAAAACTGATGAGGACTGCAACTAACTCATCCGGCAAACACCCGTTATCAAACGTTTTTGGTCAAACAATGATCAAGCAGAGTTTGGGTTGGCAACAATCCAAAAAAGCAAGGTGGCACCACGATGGAACTCTCGTCCTTGCAAGTCAAATTATTGATTTGCAGAGCCGAGATTTTTTTATTAATTAACTAAAACTAAACATGAGATATTCAAAATTATTTGGCAAAACCAGATACAACATTAGTAAACAAATTGAACAGGAGAGTCACAAACTGCTTTTAAAAGGCGGGTTTATTGCTGAGTCTGTAGCTGGACGATACTATCTTTTACCTTTAGGCTGGAAAGTTCATCAAAGAATTATTGACATAATTAAAGAAGAGATGGATGCGATTGGCGGACAAGAAATGATTGTGCCTGTACTTCATCCAATTGAACTTTGGCAAGAGACTAACAGGACCAACAGTGTTGGCTTTGAATTAATGTCAACAGAAGACAGAAGGGGACGAAGGTTTGCGCTTGGAGGCACAGCTGAAGAAATGTTTGTTGATTTGGTACGCAAATACAACATTAGCTATAAAGATTTACCTTTCATTCTCTACCAATTTTCTTCGAAATTTAGGGATGAAATGAGAGCCAGAGGAGGCTTGCTCAGAGTCAGAGAATTTGTGATGAAAGATGCATATTCCTTTCATGCTAATAGAGAAGACTTTGATAAATTTTATGAGGAAATGAAGCAAACTTATAGCAAAATATTTGAAAGACTAGGTCTAAAAACAACAATTGTACCAGCAGACAATGGTTATATAGGCGGAGATTATAGCCACGAATTCCAAGTTGAACATCCCAGTGGAGAAGGAAAATTCTTTGTGAATGATGAATATGTGGCGCATGAGGATATTGCTCAATTTAAGCGCGAGCCAATAAATCCCGATGAGGAGTTGAAGGAGATGGAGATTATTGATCAACCAGAATGGGTTCATTCTATGGACGATAATGTTAAGCATTATCAGCTGCCTGAATCAAGATTTTTGAAAAATGTTGTCTACCGCAACAACACATCTGGTCAATTAATCATAGCCGTAATTAGAGGTGATCTGGATGTTAATAAAATTAAGCTTGAGCAAATACTAGATGCTGTGGGTCAATTAGAAGAGGCCAACGAGCAAGATTTGGCTAAACTAGGTACCAAACCTGGCTATGTCCATTCCTGGGGGCATGAGGAAGCCTATTATATTGGCGATTTATCTCTAACTACAGTCCACAACTTTATTGGTGGACAAAAAACTGAAACCACAGACAGCACAAATGTTAACTATGGTCGCGATTTTGAATGTGAGCAATTAGCTGATATTGCTATGGCGAAAGCAGGCTGTTTAGCTCCAAATGGGCTGAGTAAGCTAGAGGAAAAAAATGGCATTGAAGTCGGAAATATTTTCCAGTTAGGAACACACTACTCAAAAAAAATGAAAGGTGCTGAGTTTATTAACAAGCAAGGTGAGCAGATTCCCTTCTATATGGGCTGCTACGGCATTGGCATTGGCCGTACTATGGCTACAATCGTTGAAAAATATCATGATGATAGGGGTATCATCTGGCCAATAAATTTGGCTCCTTATAATCTTCATTTAATCAATATCGGGAGAAATAGCCAGGCAGCCAAATTACATCAGCAACTCGAAAAAGCCGGATTATCTGTTTTGTGGGATGACAGAGATGAAAGCGCTGGAGTTAAATTCAAAGATGCTGATTTATTAGGCATACCAATTAGACTTGTGATTAGCCCAAAAACTGAAGATAAGGTGGAGCTCAAATATCGAGAGCAAAGTAAAGTAGAACTGATTACAGCAGAAGAAGTTATTAAATTAGCAACTGATTTTTATGGCCGTTGAATACCGGGACTTAATTTTCACCAACCACGCACAGATACGTTTGAAGGATCGGTCATTAGTTAAAGAAGATGTCTATCGCACTGTCCATGAAGCAGATAAAAAGAAAAAAATAGATGATGAAAAATTTAAATTTATTAAAATTATTGATCAGCGTCGGTATCAAGTAATTGCAACCTATCTTAGCCAAGATAACAAGTGGCTCATCATTTCTAATTGGGTGAGAGGCGAGGAAGATAAAATTCCTCTTATTTGGCAATTATTATCACTACCTTTTAGAATTCTTTTTTATCTATTAAAACAAATAGTTGAAGCAGTCTTTGGTAAGAAGAAATTGCCGGCAGATTAAATGTGAATATTAAGCATACTTGTTACTTATTTGCAAAAACTTCAAAAAATAATTAGTCCTATATTGTTTTTTTCTGTAATCTGATAATTAATTATAAACTGATATATCAATAGATTCTCTATGTAGTCATTTGTATAATTTTTATATATATTAATAAATAATATAGTTAAACGTATCCCGGTGAGGAACCTTAAATTCACTGCTATTATTAGCAGTGAATTTTTTTCGTATATAATCGTAATATATGACAGACAGAAAAATACTTGTTACCCATCACTCTCCTGATTTAGACGCTATTGGAGCAGTATGGATTTTAAAAAAATTTGATAGTCAACACTATGCTGACGCCAAAATCGCTTTTGTTAATCCCGGTGAAAGGATTACAGAACAAAAGTTACAAAACTTTGGCATTGATATAGATCAAGCTACCCATGTTGACACTGGTAAAGGAAAGTTTGACCACCATCAACCTGAGCGAGCTTCAAAAATGATTTGCGCTGTTAGCTTGACTTACGAATATGTGAACGAGCTGCATCCAGAATTAAAAAAGGACCAAGCTTTAAAAAAATTAGTTGATTTTGTTAATGAAATCGATCATTTTCAAGAGATTCATTGGCCGCAGGCTGATTCAACTCGTTATGTGATGATGATTCATCAATTGATTCAAGGCCACGAACTAACACAGCCTCATAATGATGATTCACAAATGCATTTCGGTCTAAAGTGTTTAGATTATGCTTACAATGTAATGAAACACACTCTGCAAGCACAAACTATTATTAAAGAAGACGGTATTAATTTTACTCTTGGGCAAAAGCCTTGTCTCGGACTTGAAACCTGCAATGGCATCACCATTAAAGAAGCCCAAAAAATGGGATATGCTTTAGTAGTCAGAAAAGATGACAAGCAAGGGAATATCCGGATCAAGGTGAGACCAGATTCTGACCTTAACCTTAAATCACTTTACAATCAAATTAAAAAAATTGATCAAACAGGAACTTGGTTTTTTCACCCAGGTGGAAAAATGTTGCTCAATGGTTCAAAAAGTCATCACAACCAAATACCAAGCCCTCTTTCATTAAAAGAAATAATGGCATTAATTAAAAAAACTTATGGAAAAAAATAATTGCTTATTTTGTAAAATTGTATCAGGAGAAATACCTGCCTACAAAGTATATGAAGATAAGCATTGTTTAGCTTTTTTAGATATTTATCCTGCTGCAAAAGGGCATACTTTAATCATTCCTAAAAAACACCAACAAGATATTAGAGATGCTGACCCTGCTGATCTAGAAAGATTGATCTTGCTTTCAAAAAAATTAGCTAAGAGCTATCAACAATCATTGGGAGCAGTTGGATTCAATCTAAAATCAAATCACGGCACCCAGGCCCAACAAGAAGTGCCACATCTGCATTTTCACTTGGTTCCAAGATATAAAGATGATGGTCTCAATTTCGTTTTTCCTCGCCATGAGGCAAATAAGGAAGAGCTGGGGGAAACAAAAATAAATATCACTTCACATTTAACCCAATCTTAGGATATAATACCAGTCTGTTAGGTTAACAGTAAAAAAAATATTAAAAACACAGTAAATACAATTATTGGAGGTAAGTATCAATGGCAGTTGTTGTCAAAGCAAAAAAAGATGATTCTACAAGTAGTCTTATACGTCGTTTTAAAAAGGCTGTAAAATCTGAAGACATTGTTCAAAAAACTAGAGATCGTCGCTATTATAAAAAACCAGCGACTCTTCGTGCTGAAAGAAAATCAACCAAAAGACATCTTAAAAAAAGATTGAAGACTGTAAAGAAAATGAAAAACGCTTCTCCTCGCTCAATCCAACATCTTAAACAAAGAATTGGTGAGCTTTAATTTTAATTAGGCTTAAACAGCTTAAATAAATTCGCAAATATATATCAGATTAAAAATGAATTCATTTCTGAGGTAAAGCCCTCAGCGTTTTGTCTTAGTTTTGTCTTCTTAAAAAAACACTAGGCTTAAGGTTTAAGGTTTAAGAATCAATTTTTTATATTTTCCTATTTTTAACCTTAGCTTTGATTTTGAACTCCCATTGATCTCCCTCAGAGGTATCAAAACTAGTTGAGTTGGTTAATTGATGATAACTAATTAAATGATTACTTAAACTTTCTTCTAAGTCTTTTTGATCATCGCGCATCTCGCCAATTGCTTGCTTCAACTCCTGAACTTCTGGAGTCTCTTTCAATTTAGTTTTTCTTTCTTTCCATGTCTTTCTTATTTCTTCTTTTTGTTGTTCTGCTTCGCTTAATTGAACATCATTTTCAAAAACGCTTTTAATCATTTCTCTTTTCTTTTTCATTTTATTTTTTACCAGCATTAGCTTTCTTGCCTTGGATTCAATTAATTTTTCAAGAGCGTGCATTGTTTCAGCAAAGTCATCCGATTTAGCGGTTTCTTCTTCTGTACTGAGCTTATTGTCACCTGCACTTGCGCTTTGACTAGCTTGGGACATTGCTTCTATTGCTAGTTCGTCAGCACCTTTAATTTTTTTTGTCTTTTTGCCTGCGGGTAATTTTTGCTTGTCGTCTGCCATATTCTCCTTTAATTTATTTTGTATTTCTTTCTGCTTTATATCAACTTTCTCTTTTTTCATCAAGCGACTAATATTTAAAAAAATCTCTTTCCTCTGCAATTTAAGCCCAATAGTTGATAAAATAAGGTTGGCAACCGGAAAGTGGCTCCCTTTCGGGAGAGGAAAGTCCGGACAGCAGAATAAATGGTGCTCTGTGAAAACAGGGGCTTCAGATTTCTGAAGACAGTTAGAGCAACAGTGACGAGCCGGGTGGCGCCGGGTGAAACGACCAAGCGACAGGGTTAACCAATTTTGGTTGGTTAGGCAATCCTCCCAGCTGCAACTGGCGATCTTTACCTAATTGGATTTGTTCCCTATAGTTCTTTAAGAACGAGGTAATAATGACCAGGCGTAGATAAATCACTTTCGACAACAGAATCCGGCTTATAGGTTGCCAACACTAAAAAATGAAGATAACACAAGCGTTTTTACTAGGCGTAATACAAGGAATTGCTGAATTCCTGCCCATTTCAAGTTCTGGGCACCTAGTTCTATTGCAAAATTGGCTCCAAATATACCCAGTTCCTTTTTTATTTGATATTATTCTTCACTTTAGCACCTCTTTAGCTGTAATCTATTTTTTTAGAAAGCGCATTCTAAATCTAAACAAAGATGAAATAATTAAATTAGGGATTGGGAGTATTCCAATTTTTGTCATTGGTTATTTATTTGAGGATAAGATTAGCGATTTGTTTGCCTTAGAGTTAGCAGCTGGAGTGGGGCTGCTAGTGACAAGTATTTTTAACTTCATTGCTGCTAATAAATTTGCCAAAAATATAAAAAGTGAGCAGAAAAAAATGTCTTCTAAAGATGCCTTAATTATTGGACTTTGGCAAACGGTTGCCTTAATTCCTGGAATTTCTCGCTCTGGGTCAACTTTGACAGGGGCTGCTTTAATCAAACAGAGAAAAAAGAAAGCATTTGAATTTAGTTTTTTGCTATCAATACCTGCTATCTTGGCAGCAAATTTTTACCAATTAATTACAGCTGAAAGTTCATCTTTAAACAACTTAGTTGAACCTTATTTTATAATTGGGATAATTGCAGCTTTTGTAACCGGAGTTGCTAGTTTAAAAATTCTAGAAAAAGTTATTAAAAGCAAAAAGTATGTTTTCTTTGCCTGGTATTGTTTATTCCTTGGTTCTTTTGTCATCCTCAAACAAGTCTTTTAGGTGTTAGTAAGCCAACGATATTGCAATGCCTCTCTGATGTGAATTTGTTTAATTTCATCCTTTTGATCTAAATCAGCAATTGTCTGAGCAACTTTGATTATGCTCAGACAAGAGTAAAGTGGTAGTTTAAATTCTTCTTGAGCTCTAGCCAACTCAGCTTTTGCTTTTGAGGTAATTTTTATTAGATCACTAAGTAACTCTTGAGTAATTCCTGAATTTAAAATGCAGTTTTTTTGCTTATAACGAGCAATTTGCCTCGTTCTTGCTTCTCTTATTTGTTTTTTATTTTCATCAAATTTTAAATTGTTGTCAGGTTTAGAAAATAAGTCTACTGTCTTTTTTTCTTGTAGATCAGTTAAGTATATAAACAGATCAAAGCTTTTGAGGAGAAAAAGAGGAATTGAGGCAAGATGCTTCTTTCTCGCAGCAGGATTACACAAGCATTTTCTTGACTGCGAGCCATAGTTTCCACAAGGACAGGGTTTAAAACAAGCTATTGATAAAAAATCAGCAAACAAAGTTGTTAAACCATCACCCAAAGATAGATTGATTCTTTTTTCAGCTAAAGGCTGTCTGAAAAGGTTTAGTTTTTTAAGAGAAAAGTCATCAAGATTATTTACAAATAAAATCCCTTTATGAGCTAAAGAAAACTCGCCTGGTTTAAATTTACGGCTACTTCCAACCAACTCTGTTTTAGTGATATTTGTATCAATTGATCGATAGGGTCGTCTCTGCTTAATATGAAAGGTATTATTTTTAAACAAAGAATAAATTTGGTTAATTTCTAACAACTCTTGATTGGTGGGAGGAAGAAATAAGTCTAATAGACAACGTGATATTTTTTGCATGCTAAAACTGTTAGCTCCAACCAGAAGCAAATTATGTTTTCCTGCACCTGCAATCTGTAAAATGCGTTCAATTCTTGGAAATTGACTAATAAAATGCCAATATTTGGCTCGAGCATAATTGCGCTGTGGCAAATTTTTAGAAAAAACAACTTTAGCTGGATGGTAGTTGCCTTTATTCCAACTAAGTAATTTTTTTAAATCCGAAAAAGCAAAAATATCTATCCCATCAATCAAACGCACCTCTTTTTTCTGAGATAAAGGAACAATCAGTGAATTAAATTTTAGTTGACGAGCCAGTAAAGCCATATTTAAAAGACCTCTGACAGGCCTAAGTTCGCCATTTAATCCAATTTCTCCCAAAAACATTGTCTTGCTAGTTGGAGCTGAGAAGTAACCAAATTCTGACAAAATAGCGACAGTGATAGCTAAATCAAAATGTGAGCCTTTTTTCCTAATATTTGCCGGAGCCAAATTAACCACCACCCGGCAAGCTTTAAATTTCACTTCAATATTCTTTAAAGCAGTAATAATACGGTGTTTAGACTCGGAAACTGCCTGATCTCCCAAACCAGTAATAATAACCCTAGGCACACCTCTAATTGCCTTAGCTTCTACTTGGACTAAGAATGGTTTAATTCCCATTAAACCTGCTGATGAAATTTTTGTGATCATCTTGAAAACAATAAAATATCTAACTGACAGCAAGCTGTTTTTATACTAAACTGACAATATGAAAAATGATTCTAAGTATCAAGCAGGTGTTGACTATATTGGAGTAGGAGTAGGTGCTCTTATTTTCAACTCACAATCACAACTCTTACTAACAAAAAGAGGATCGGCTGCAAAAAATGAAGTAGGCAAATGGGAAATTCCTGGCGGACAAGTGGAGTTTAATGAAACCTTACAACAAGCATTAAAAAGAGAGATTAAAGAAGAGTTGGGTATTAAAATTGAGATTATTCGTTTGCTACACGTAGTCAATCACATTATCCCTCAAGAAAAACAACATTGGGTTTCTCCAACTTTTATTTGTCGTATTAAAACAGGAACTCCACAAATATTAGAACCAAAAAAATGTGAAAAAATTGATTGGTTTAACCTTGAGGAAGTTAATCATTTAGATTTATCAATCGCCACAAAAAAAGATATTAACTATTTAAAAGCTAACCCTGAGTTAATTACCAATTAACTTCATAAGCATAATTATATTTTTTTGAACCACTGTCCCTAATTCTTACTTTAGTGCCTGGTCTAGTATAATCACCCTCGAAGTAACCACTTTGACTTGATCGACCAGTAAACCTACTGGAATTAGTTGGTATTTCTAATTCAATCCGATCATCTAACGGGCTTCCACATTTAATCATGATTTTGTAGGGACTTTTACTCAAAGAAGTTGATTCAAAATTATAATAATATTTGCGCTCATAAACATCTATTTTTTCTTCAGTCCACTTACCACTAAAAGCCATTCTTAAAGAAGAAACCTGCAAAGATCTAATTGAAACTGTTCGACTATTGGTAAATTTTTCATTTTTAACAGCATAAACTACAGCTGAAATTAGAGCTCTCTGAATTGCTATCATATGATTTGTATTGTGTTTTCTAATTAATAGTCATACCCTCAAAACCCAACTAATCTTATTTTACCATCTGGAAACGTTTTACTAAAATGTTAGTGCTGGTAGGCTAATTTAAGAGCACCATAAACTGAAGATTGGTGCGGGAGAATAATTTCAGCTTCTTGATTATAATCATGAAGCTGTTGGCTTAAAAATTTAACCATTTGAGCTGATTGGGCCATACTACCCTCTAAAATTAAATCAAATCTGATGTTTGAAAAATTAAGTTCAGCTGCTACGGTTTCAACCATTGTCCACAATTCTTTAGCCTCCCACTCAAAGATTGCTTGAGCCACTTGATCATTCTGCTCCAATGCCTCTAGACAAATTTGCGCCAACTTAGCTATTTGAGTTTTGTTTAAACTAGGTCGATAAATTTTTTCTTTTATTTGATAAACTTTTTCAACCTGAAAATATTGACAAGCTTTTTTTTCTAATACAGTTTTTGGGCCACGCCCATCAAAACTTTTGGCTGCAGAGCGCAACACCTTGCAGCCAACATCATAAGCAGAACCCTGATCAGCTAATAAATAGTCCAAGCCACTAGCCTTAGCCGTTTCGCCAACTCTATTTTCCCCATAACAATTGCTGCCAGTTCCTGCAATTAACACAATCGCGTCCTCACGGTCAGTCCCATTAACCAAGGCAATAACAGCATCACTCATGACTGTAAATTGATCAATCTCAAATTTAGAAAAAACAGGCTGAAAAATTAGACCAGCTTGCCGCTCTTCCTCATTAGAATCAATACTAGCCAAACCCATGACTGCCGTCTTGATTTCAACATCTTCTTCTTGTTTTGCTTGGGTAAACAAATCTGATATCCCTTGAATCAAATTTTTCTTAGCTTGATCCTCACCAACCGCTACCAAACTAGTCGGACCTGTTTGAATTTTAGCAACCACTTTTTTAACTTGATTAGCTAAGACTAACTCTGTCTTTGTGCCACCACCATCTATGCCTAAATAGTAATTCATAATTCCTTAAAAACTATCATCTCTTTAAGAACTTTGTCACGCTTCTTTAAAAATTCAACCACCAAGTCAACATAGACTGCATGGCTCCAAACTAAAGGAGTCGCTGATAATGATCGGCCTGTCGCTGGATCAACTTGCTCTGCCAACACCCCAGATTTATATTGATGCTCTATCACCCACGAAATAATTTGCTGAACATCTTCCAAATCAGCCAGACTAACTCTTTCTTTATGAAGAATTCTTAGAGCTTCCCACATAGTGGTAATAAACCAAGGGTTGGATTTATCACCTGACCTAAAATAACGATCGTCTTCATAGCGAATAATTCCACCAATACCAGTAGGATTGGAAAGATGGCGCATTACTGCCTGATGTGTGTTCGTGAATTTTTGTTCATGTTGTTTCAAAACTCCAAAGTACCACAAACCAAACAATGAGCTGGCATCAATTGTCTCATCTCTTACCAATTTATTTCCCTCATATTCAGCAATACGGATAAAAGATTTCCTTTCAGAACTATATAAAAACTCTGTCATAGCAGTTTTCACTGCTTCAGCAGTATTCTTATATTTGCGCATATGATTTCTTTTACCCAACAATTCGCTAAAGTTAGCTGCTGCAATTAGACCACCATAGATAGCGCTACAGGTGTAGGTTGAAACTCCAATTTTTTCCTCCCATAGATCATAAGAGGGCAGAGGCAGTCCTGTTTCTTTATCTCGAAAGCTTACTAAAAAATCAGCTATTTTTTCAATCAATGGAGCAAAAAGATTTTCGATAAACTCTAAATCCTCACTAACTTTATAATGCTTCCACAGAGCAAAAAGAACACCTGCGCTCTCATCCTCCTGAATTGGTAGCTGCAAAAGCTTGTCCTTCAACCAATATTTTTGAGCAACACTAGAATGCCAAGTTGAGCCTAAGCTACGGTCTGAATTAAAACGATGATGCAAATAACCGTCTTCGTGCAAAACATCCTTGCAAAATTCAAAAAAAGGCTTTGTTACCTCAGTAAAACCAGCCTTATCTAAACTAGTGGAAATAAAAGCAGCATCTCTCGGCCACATATAGGAGTAATCATCCTTGCCATATTCAATCATTTCACTATCAGCTGCAGCAATAATGCTACCACGATTATCTGTATGCGCCCGCAAAATCAATAAAGAATTATCAAAAAGTTTTTTACGATCTTCAGCTAAAGATTGAGCTTGTAAAGAACTTTTTTTTAACCAGGCATACCAAAAATTTTCAGTTGAATGAATCATGCCATCAGGGCCTTTTTCATAAACTAAATCATTTAACGCAAAAGCTTCTTTGAGAGTTTTGGCGACACAAATCCAATAATACACTCTGACCTTACTGCGCGGCTCACAGCTAACAGAAAAAGCAATAGTGCTATCAACACTCCCATGTTCAACTGCATTTTTTGAAAGTTTACCATCTTCAGCATCTTTATAAGTCCCTTGTAAACCCTGATATTCAAAAGCTCCTACTGTATAATCATCAATTCCCCCACCATCTTCAGTGAGACCATTAACAACAAAAACCCTTCTACCTTTATAATGAACAACTGAATTATGAGTCGGATCATAAAAAGCAGTATTTCTCTTCTTATTTTCACCAATCATGAAAACCTGATTAAAATATAACTCTGCTTTTATGGTTTCATCACCTTGATTATAAATATCGACTTGACGGATAAAAATATTATCTTCGTTATAAACAATATCTTCCATCACCAAACTAACTCCTAGCTTTTCATTTTTGCAAACCAAGTGACCAACCATTGTTTCTGGTTTATACCCAATGTTAATATTCCAGCTATTGTCATCCAGCCAACTAAATTGACCATTAATTCTAATACCAATGCGGTGTTTGTTGCCGCTCACATGGTTTTCTAAACCCACAAAAGGATAGTGAAAGTCTCGAATAAAACCAAATTCATCAAGTGAAACTAGTGATTGTCCATTACCTAAGATAAGAGCTCTTGCCATATTTTAAATTATTTTCTAACTATTATTACTATAGCAACCTTTCCTCTAAATCAGCAAGAACAATCGAGTAACGGCGATATGCCTCCAGCGGAGAGTCATAAGGACTAAAGTAAGCATGAACATCACCGTCAGCCGACCACTTGGTGCACATATAATAAAAATGGTCGCTTGTTTGTAACTTGCGCCAATCTTCGATAATTTGCTGATCTTTAGAAGCTAGCACCTTTTCCTCTAAATCAAAAAGTTTTCTCAAGGCATCTGCTTGTAGCTGATTACCCACCCAGGCTGTCAAATCTCGATCTATGTCTGCCCAAGAAATATAATCAGGCACATCATAAACAGGTAATTTTTCTAATTTAGTTGCAGTCTTTTTTTCTTCTTCAGAACTCGTAGCAACTTCATCAAAAATTTGGCTAGGCATAACAAATTTATTCCAATCCTTAGTCAAAAACTGTTTAACAAAGTGATGAAAAAAGTCAAAAATACCTGTATCCTCCCATTGATGTTCTCCAAAAGTTTCAAAATCCATAAAAAGATTAACTATTTCATTCTCAGGATAAATTTCCACCCAATCTAAATAACGATCAACAGTAAGGGGGTGCCATTGCCAGCTTGGATTGCTAAAACGAAAAGCAATATCATCTGATAATTGAGCATGTTTTAACAAAAGAGGTACTGTTTGATGATTTTTCTCTGGAGTCCTAAAAAGCTGAGTTCTTTTTTGTCCATCTAAATAACGGTCGACAGCTTCTGTTAATATACCCTTAAACTCCAACTTTGAGTCTAATAGTAACTCAACTAAATCATTGGAGTGAATGAGTTCGGTATTGCGAAAAACTGCTGGTTTGACATTAAAAATTTTTTCAATTTTTTGGCTATGAAATCTAATTTGATCTATAAATTCTCTTTCTGATTTTAAAAATGATAGAGAGTGATAGTATGTTTCACTAAGTAATTCTAAACTACCCTTATCAAGCAATCGTTTAATCAATTCAATAATTTCCGGCTCAAGTTTTTCTGCTTGTTCTAAAAAAATACCTGAGGCTGATAGGGCAAAAACAAATTGATCAAATTCATCAGCAACTTCATTCAATAAGCGTAGCATGGGCAAATAAGACTTCTGGGCAACTTTTTGAAAAACCTGAATATTGCCTGCTTGGTTTTGTTTATTTGCTCTTGAAAAATATGCTTGTTTTTTTCCCAAATCAAAAACATTAAACTCATCTAAACGATAAGGTTGATGAAGCTGAAAATATAAACAAATTTGAGGCATAGTATCTTATTTCTAGAAGAAGGCCTGAGAATAAATCTTTTTCAGTTTTTGTGCTGATTTGCTCCATGTAGCCTGACTTAACTCCTGGCTTTGTCTTGCTACAACCTGTTGACTATAGCCTTTATCTTGGAGAAATTTAATCACTTCCACTGCCATTTTGTCTTCATCCCAGAAATCAACTTTAACTGCGCTAGTCATAATTTCACTCACACCCGATGTCTTTGACAAAATCACTGGAGTCTGGCGTTGTGCAGCTTCCAAAGCAACTAGTCCAAAGGGTTCAGACAAAGAAGGCATAATGAAGACATCAGATCTGTCTAATAATTTATCTTTCTGCACCCCTCTGACAAAGCCGCTAAATAAAACATGAGCTGTTAGTTGCTGGTTAGCTGTTTGTAAAAGAAGTTCGTGATAAAGATGACCGCTACCAGCCACTATAAATAAAGCCTTAGGAATCTTTCTTAAAACCTTTCGACCCACTTTTATAAAATATTTAACCCCTTTTTGGTTGGTTAATCTTCCCATGAATGTAACAATTGGCCTTTTAGCGGCAAAACTATCAGATTTGTTTTTATGATACTTAGTAGGGAATACCCCATTATGGATTACCTGAATTTTGGCAGGATCAATCTGGTAATAATCAATTAGCAAACGCTTAGTGTAATAACTTACTGCCACTATTTGATCAGCAATTTCCATTCCTTCTTTTTCAGTCTTTTCAATGTAATTACTGCCGTAGCCATTGGGAATTCTATCTTTTTCTGTTGAATGAACGTGGGCAATAAAAGGTTTGTTTGTCTTCTTTTTTAGTTTGGTTGCTGCTGGAAAAGACATCCAATCATGAGCATGAATTAAATCAAACTCATTTTCATGATCTGCCACTTTTTCTTCTACTAACTGAGCATATTCCTCAACTTTCTGCTCAATGTCCGACTGAGGAAGTGCTCGCAATTGATGAGAATCTAGGTTTTTATCATTAGACTGATGAACTGATTGTGAATAGGCGCCAAATGGGGGAAGCGAGCTATTTTCATTTCCCCAGCTTTTATCATAACAATTAATCACTTTCATATGACCCAAACTTTGTTTGAGTTGATAAGGAAGTGTAAAATAAATCTCTGCATTTTGTTCAGCCAAAGCTTGTGTTATTCCCTGACACGCCACACCTAACCCACCACTGTTATGTGGGGGATACTCCCAACCTATCATTAGTACTTTCGGCTTCAATTGACTCATTTACTAGCCTCTACATTAATAGTAAAACCATTTGTTTTGACTAACAAGGGGTCATTTATTAACCTAAAGCGATCACAAATTATCTAAATGTACCAATATTTTTCAACCCTAAAAATTTGTTTTAATTTGATGTGATTAATTAATTCTGATTAGTTAGTATAAATTTGCGAACTAATTTTAATAACTAGGTAAAAGGTATTAAACCCCAGGGCAAGCCCTGGACCCAATATTCCCGAGGCAAGCCTCGGGGTATTAGACCACAAAGTTTTAATAAAACTCATATATAATAAGATCATGCAAGAATTGATCTATCGTTTGAAAAGGCCATATCATTTTGTCAAAACTGGTTTACTAAAAGGGTTCAGGGCCCAACTTAAATATGGCTTTCCTGCAAAAAAAATTAAGGTTTTATTGATCACTGGCACTGATGGCAAAACCACCACTAGCAACCTACTTTATCACCTTCTTAATCAAACCAAAAAAAAGACTGGTTTAATTTCAACTGTTGGTGCTTATATCGGCAACAAAAAAGTTGACACAGGTTTGCATGTGACTGCACCTGGTCCAGAAAAACTTCAAAACTTTATTAAAAAAATGGTTGATAAAAAATTTGAGTACTTAGTTTTAGAATTTACCTCACACGGTGCCTATCAATTCCGAGATTGGGGAATTAAGCCTCATATTGCCGGCCTCACCAACATCACTCATGAACATCTTGACTATCATTTAACTTACCAAAATTATTTGGAAGCTAAACTATTGTTATTAAAAAAAGCTTCTATGGTTTTCCTCAACCAAAACGATCAATCTTTTTATGAACTTAAAGAAAAACTAAATGCTAAAGAACAAAAAATAAAAAGCTATTCAGTTGAAGAAAAATTTGGCAAAAAAATTGATAAAGCTATTAATAAAACTTTTCCTGAGAAATTCAATCAGGCCAACGCTCATTTAGCAG
>JAYEJP010000037.1:0-3901 GCA_034660615.1 Patescibacteria group bacterium | reverse complement strand
AAACCAAGCTTGGAAAAATAATTTTCTTCCAATAATTGTAGGCGGAGCTGGCTTTTATCATCTTCAATTATTTAACAACAATCCTGATCCTTATGTTAAGCCTAATTCTGAGATTAGAAAAAAAGCTGAAAAACTAGATGTTGAGCAATTGCAAAATTGGTTAAAAAAAGAGAACTCGAATAAGTTTAACAAAATGAATCAATCTGATCAGAATAATCCGCGTCGTTTAGTGAGGGCAATAGAGGTTACTAAAGCTTGCAAAAAATTAAATGATCGAATTAAAAATAGACCTAAATTTAAAGCACCTAAATATTATTCTGTTTTAGGACTGAAGCTTCCGCTCGATGCTCTGGAAAAAAATATCAAAAAAAGAGTAATGGAACGCTTTACTCACGGAGCAATTCCTGAATTGAAAAATCTATTAACTCTAAAATTAGACAACAATTCAGCAGCAATGACAGCTACCGGAGTTACCAAATTAATCAATTATCTAAATAATGAGGCTAGCTCTAGCACAACTATTCAGGCTTGGACACAAACCGAAATGCAATATGCAAAAAGACAAATTACTGGGTGGAAAAAGAGGAAAAAAATCGATTGGTTTAATTCCGTAGAAGATAATTTTCAACAACTAGTTTATCAAAAAATCATTACAGAACTAAAACTCTAGAAAAGTAAGTCTAAAAACCATATACTGAATGTATATGCTCAATATATTTCGCCGCAAAAAAACTTATATCCAAATTTCACCATCAATTGTGGTTTTTACTATTTTTTTCTTACTAGGCTTGTATTTTCTCTACCAGATTCTTGATATTCTGGCAATTTTCTTTATTGGATTTATTATTATGGTCGCTTTGAGTCCAGCTGTTGATAAAGTGGAAAAAAAACTACATTCAAGGCTTGCTGGAATTATTATTGTTTATATCTTAGTTGTTTTGGTATTAACTAGTTTACTAGCATTTTTATTACCACCTTTAGCCAGTCAATTATTACAGTCGCTAAAGATACTAAATTTCCCCTACCTTCAAGAAGAGATTGCTAACTTAAAATTTTCTGCTCAAGAACTCAACGGTTTTGCAGGTGAATACGGCAGTTCGATTGGCGCTGTATTTGATCTAGTAATGTCAACCTTAACGAGTTTATTCACCACATTAACATTTTTTGTGATCTCTTTTTACTTAATGGTTGATGAACCAAAATTACATTTAAAAATCAGCTGGCTAACAAAAGACAAAAAACATATTAAACTAGCCAGGAAATTTTTAGATGATATCAAAACCCAGTTAGGAGGATGGGTGAGGGGTGAGATCATTTTAATGACTATTATTGGTGTGATGACTTATCTTGCTTTAACAATAATCGGTTTGCCATATGTTTTGCCATTGGCCCTCATTGCTGGCATACTTGAGTTGTTGCCAAATATCGGACCAACCCTTTCTGCTATTCCTGCTGTAGGAATAGCTTTGCTTAATTATGATTTAACTACTGCTTTAATAGTTGGAGCTTCTTATTATGTAATTCAGCTTTTTGAAAATAATTTACTCGTTCCAAGGGTATTAAGTAAAAATGCAGATGTTAACCCACTGGTTACTATGATGAGCATTTTGGTTGGCTTTAAGCTTTATGGTGTAATCGGGGGTTTACTTTCGATTCCAATTTACATTGTTCTTAGAACAGTTTATTCCTATTGGATAAAGTATCAAAAAAAACTAAAGCCTAACTGGTAAGCAGCAATTTTTGATGAAGCCACTCCTGCGACCTTACGGTTGGGGATTTAAGAAAGGAGGGTTAAATAGATTTTGTATTTTCTCAATAAATAGATTAAAATCTTGAGTACCTGTCAGGTTTAATTGGCCCAGGTGGCGAAATTGGTAGACGCGCAGTCTTGAGGGGGCTGTGGATTATTCCGTGGAGGTTCAAATCCTCTCCTGGGCACACCTTTCTGATAGATGATAAAATATGAAGCCACTCCCGCGACCTTACGATCGGGGCTTCGGCTTCTCAAACGCTCAACAGCGTTTGCACTAAATTTTTTTCTTACAAAAAAATTTAGTGGGGTCCTCCATCCCCAAACGACCTTAGGTTCGGAGATTTAAGGGAGGAAGGTTAAATTGGGTCAGTAGCTCAGTTGGTTAGAGCGCCTGCCTCTTAAGCAGGATGTCGTGGGTTCGAGTCCCACCTGACTCACATTAAGAAGTTATAGTTATATTTTAGGGTAAAAAGGAATTAAAGAATAGGTGTTATTACGATAATAGGCTGAAAAAAGTAAGCAAAACCATTGTCAGATTTGTCAGAATCAAAAATTAACAGATGCTGATACTAGATCAAGAATGACACTCACCGTAATTTCGAAAGTAGGATTATTATTATTATTATTTTATTGTACTAGTCAAAAAAATCCCTTTATTGTAAAATTAAGATTCAATTGTTTTTAATAAAGTTTCAATATAAATTATTACATCAATAAAATGAAAGAGCATACTCGCAAACCTGAACCTTCTGGAGCTCAAGGAGGATTGGAAAGTCTTGACAAACTTTTACAAACAGAAGATTTTGGACAAGAAGAGGAAGTGCCTAGAGAAACTATTCTTGAAGCTAAAGAACTTTTAAACGGTGCAGCACAACGATTAGGAAGTTTACAACTTAATGATCAAAAAATCAGACTAGTATTAGAAGCAATGACAAAAAATACTTCTTTTGATGGTGCTAGAATTGAGGTTAGAGAATATACACATCTGGGGGGCAGAGAAGTTGTAGAAAACTTGCAAGCAATTTTTGGAGAATACACCAGCGGTCATGCTTACAATGTATGGTTTGAACGGGATCAAGGGCAATGGGTTATTGCTTATGACCCAATACCCCAAGGCGGAAATATGAGGGGTGCTTAAACCCTTAAGCCTAAGAGTTAAAAAATAACCAAATTCTTGAAAACCTTATTTCTCAGGTTTGTTATTTTAGTTATTATCTAAGTTTATAAATAGCATTTAACTTATTATTTTTTACCTATCCTACAAATCTTTTCATCCAAATCCCAAACATTAATAACTAGGGGAGTGGGATTTTTGACATCTTTTAGTTCTGGGTAGCCACGATTATCCCACATAAACCAGAAAGCGCCATCAGGCGCTTTTCTTGTTTATGTAAGTAGTTAGGTGTTTGAAGAGAAGCCAATGGTTCTGCCGTCGAGTTTACTTGGCTAAAAGCCAAGTTAAACCCGAGTAATGCATGCGAGCCACTAATATTTATATACAAATTGCTGGTGAGTCGTGGAGTCCCACCTGACTATGGTCTTTTCTACTTTTTCTTTTACCCCTCTCTTTTAAAAGGAAGGCAATGAGCCTTTATTCGAGTCAACTAGAAACAAAAAAAGTTCTATGCATAGCGTCTTCAGAAACTCCTTAGCTTTAAAATAATCATTTAAAAAAACCTAGCACCTAGCTAAAATTCTAATCTATTAATGTTATAATAGATTTTCTTTGAAGGAATAAAAGGTATTAAACCCCAGGGCAAGCCCTGGACTCAATATTTCCGAGGCAAGCCTCGGGGTATTAGACCATAAAGTTTTAATAATAAATGACTGCTTAGCTCAGTTGGTTAGAGCGCTTCGCTTACATCGAAGAGGTCATAGGTTCGAATCCTATAGCAGTCACAATAATTCTGTTTTGCATGATGTGCAATAAATTAGAACAGGCTGACTTTGAAGCAAAATAATGATAAGATAAAAATCTTGAAATTAATGGCACCTTAAAGAATTTAGCTGAAATATTTTACGCCAAGCTAGCCAAGGTGGTCACGGCACGTGTCTGAAAAACATGGGATCTTGGTTCGACTCCAAGGCTTGGCACATTTGGTCATTATTGCGGGAGTAGCTCAGTTGGTAGAGCGTTTCCTTGCCAAG
>JAYEJP010000036.1:0-3957 GCA_034660615.1 Patescibacteria group bacterium | reverse complement strand
ATATGTGATTAGTCCTGAATATAATGAACCACTAGCTAAGGAAGATTTGGTACTCTAAAATAATAAATAAAAAAAAGGAGTATCTAAAAATGGGAAGAAGAAAATATACATCAAAATTCAAGTTTGACAGAGTCATTGAATCAATTAAAAAAGGAAATGTAAGTGAGATAGCTAGAAGCTATGGGTTTGGGGTAAATTTGCTTAGTAAGTGGAGGTCAGATTTTCTAAAAGGTGCTCATCAATATTTTGATAAAAAACCAGATCGAGACATAGAAAGACTGAGAAAAAGAATTGAGAAGCTAGAGCAAATCATTGGAAAGAAGGAGGTTGAACTAAATCTGATAAAAAATTTTTCAGATTTTTATCAATCCCAAAATGGGATGTAGTAAGATTTTCCCGGCAGCAGGTTATTCAAGGTTTGTTTGGAGTAAACAGGATCTGTAAGCTAGTAGGGATTAGTAAAACTACCTACTACAGTGCCACTAACCCAATTGAAAGGTTTGAAAAAAAGTACATTAACATCAAAAGTTTTGTCAGAAAAGTAATCAAAGATAATCCTGGCTATGGAATTAGAAGAATTAAGGCTGAACTTGAGGAAAAATATCATATCCAAGTTGGCAGAGATACTCTAGGTAAGCTGCTCAATTTATGGGGCTTGAGTTTAAAAAGAAAGATTAAAACAAAGAAACCAAATATGATCCAAAAGATTTTACTAGCATTAGCAAGTAGAGCTAATCTACTAATTAGAACTAAATTAACTAAGCCAATGCATGCTTTAACTAGTGATATTACAAAACTTCACTATCTAGGAGGGAAAGCCTACTTCTGCGTCCACAAGGATGTTTTTGGTCAAATGGTTTATGGCTGGAGTTTAGGACTAAGTATGGAAACTAGCTTAGTAATGAAATCTCTCAAGATGGCGATTGCTAAAATCAAAAAACTAACTGGTAAGCTCAAAAATAAACCAATACTCCATCAGGATAGAGGTAGTCAGTATACTAGTCACCAGTATGTTCAGGCAGGACTTGAGTTTGCCAGGTTATCATATTCAAACCCCGGGACGCCCACTCACAACCCAGGACAAGAATCATTCTTTGGTAGGTTCAAAGATGATTGGAAAGATGAAATAGCTGAAATTGAAACTTTTGAAAAACTAGAAAAATTTGTTAGAAACAAAATTAAATACTATAATTACGAAAGGAGACATACGAGTACGGGATTAATTTCCCCATGGAACTTTACCAAATCGTTCCTAAAAAATCGTCGTTAATGGTACTGTATTTTCAGGACTGGACATATCGTTAGCAATAACAGTTGCTTTAGAACTTACAGTAAAAAAATCTGAATCAGTTGTACTTAACGAGGCATTAGCTATAAGTAATCAAAATCCTAAGTATAAATTTAGGGAAACAGTTGTCAAATCCCTGAATAATAAATTAGTAGCTATTGTCCCGAATACTCAAGGCGAATCAACCATAATTGAATTAAATAAAGAATATTTTGCGGAGAGTGATAATCAAATTTATCTCATCGGACACTTAGTGGAAAGACTTTTATCAATAATTTTACAAAAAGTTATTCGAGAATCTTAGAATACCTCGGAATTCATGATGTCTGACAAAAAAACAGTAGGGTATATCAAAGAGCGAGGTAATAAACTTTTTAGTTATAAACTAGAATCATTAAATGTTGATATAAGAGTCTTCTGCCACCCGATTATCAATAGCGCCCATCTGATTTTTACGTTCTTCAAACTAAACAATTACTGCCTAACATGAGTGTTGGATGTACAGGCGTAGGTGTTGATACTGCAAATACTAAAGAAAAATTTGGCGAAACCCTAACAACTAAATTATGGAATAAAGATTATTGCATCAATCGCCTGTATAAATAGCCTGATGCAAACTTACTAACCAACTGTAATTTGTTCAATATTCCAGTATTGCTCTGGTATTTCTAATTGTTGAAATATACTCCTTACTTCTTTCTCTTCCTTAAATTTATAAGTTCTAATTTTAAATTCCCTAGTACCCAGTAAATACAATAGTTGTTCTCTGTTTGAAAGTGAATAAAACTCATGTAATTCTTCACTAGGATCAGTCCCACCATTAACCAGTTGATTAAGATAGCCAATGTACTGTTCTCCCAATTCATGACCTATAATATATTTTCCTTCCCTTAAGCCCTTCACTGATTCATTCCTAACTGCATTTTCTTCTAAAGCACTAGCATGCTCCGTTTGTGATAAATTTCGATCTGTGTACTCTATTGATAGGTATTGAGCGATGTTGTATCTGTCAAGCACAGCGATTAATTCAGTTAAAGCTGAGTTTGGGTCCTCTCCATGCTTACCTTCATAAACTTGTTGATAGATAAAATGACTTGTTTCTTCAACTAAAGTTGCTAAATGAGTGCTGTCATTGCCCCGAATGAGAGAGTTGCGTGTTGCGTGCGCTAGTGCTTGCTTAATATCTTGAAAAAGAAAAATAACTCTGGCTTTCCTCATCTCATCGATAACAATTGTACATGTTGTGCCTGGATAATTTAGTGCCTTAAGTCCAGTTAATTGCTTCAATCGTTCTTCACTATCATCCCATATATAATCAGCCACCATAGTTAAGTTGGTTTGATCAACACTATATATTTGACAAATTATTTGTTCAATTTCAGTCGCCAGCTTTTGTACCTTTTTGTGAATTTCCTTAGCAGATGATGTCTCTGGTTGATTATACATTTCTCCTTTTCACTTTTATTATAGCGAACATTTAATATAATACGCTTTGTGCTAATTAATTACACTGCCAAATCGGCTAGTGCTAGCTTTGGTTTTCCTAAAATTAAATTAATAACTTGACCAATGGTATGAGCAGTCATTTTTGCCGCTACTCTGGTAAAAAATCCCCATCTTGATTTGGCATAGCTTTTGGAGAGTTTGAACTGTTCTTGCAACTGAGCGTTTACAGTTTCAACCATTAGTCTAATTTGTCCCTGTTTTTTACTAAGGTGCTGAGTCGTGTTTTTTGCATTTCTTTTTTTGGGAGAGTAAAGCATGACTCCTATTTGTTCTCTGAGAAGTTTTTTTAGCTTTTCGCTGACATAGGCTTTATCACCAAATATTTCATTGATAGTTTGCTTGTTTCTATCAACAAATTCCTCAACTACCTGATCGTCAAATGAAGCTGCCCCTGTTAAACAAAAATCAACTATACTTCCACACAAACCTACTAAGGTGTGTAATTTATAACCAAAATATTTGAGTGCTTTGCTTGAGCAGTATCCATACTGAGCATCAGTAAAATCAGAATGCTTTTTATCTCTTTTGTAGCCCATGATTGGAATTGGTGCTGAATCTATGGAAACTGTTTTCATTCCCTCTAAATTCAAAACTGATCCCAAACTTAACCTTACTGCTAAAAACACTCGATAGAGATCTCTTTTTCTTCTGTTATACCGACTGCGCTCATTGAGACGAGGAAAGTATGATTTGAGATCTTTTTGATGTAATCTGTAAAAATGATCCTCTCTGTTTTCTCCAATCAATTCCTGATACAAACTCAAAGTTACAATTTCAGAGTCACTTAAATTTGGACTGACGCCAGGCCTTTTTAAATGGTTCACTATTTTTGGGTCTTTCATTATATCGTCAACTAGAGTAAAAATTATTGTTAGAACGGTGTTTTTGTCTATGTTCATAGGCAGGTGAAATATTTGTTAATATCTATTAGCCTAACACCGTTCTTTTTTTGTTTCAAAATTTGTTATACTTGACCTAATTAATTAGCACAAAGCGTATAATATTATGTCTCAAAAAGATTGATATATTAACACTTTGGGTGGTAGAGGAGACTCGAACCCCCGACCTCCGCTTCCACAGAGCGGCGCTCTAACCAACTGAGCTACTACCACCATAATATTAAAGATAATGTACGCTGGGTGGGAATCTACTGCTCGCTGCGC
>JAYEJP010000035.1:2789-4116 GCA_034660615.1 Patescibacteria group bacterium | reverse complement strand
TATCGAGCTATTAAAAAATCAGTTTACAAAGCGGTTGAAGCAGAAATGAGAGGTGAGCGTTTTAGTGGTTATACTTTTCAAGTTGGTTTATTGCATAAAAGCCTAAAAAAAGGTTTTAAAATTGTAGAGATACCGTTTCACTTCAAAGACCGGACTGTTGGTCAAAGCAAAATCGGCCCAGAGTTTATTTTCAATAATATGATCTATTTACTCAGAGTGAGAATCAAAGAAATTTTAACTAACAGAATCTTTAAATTTGTAATGGTCGGGTCGATCGGAGCGCTTACCCAGCTAGTGTCGCTGCAATTGTGGCGAACATTATTCCCCTTTCAATTAGCCAACATTTTAGCCATCGAATGTGCTGTGGCAGCTAATTTTATTTTAAGCAATGTGTGGACATTTGCCGATCGTAAGCTCAAAGCTAAGCAGATACCAACTAAATTTATTCAGTTCAATCTAGCATCAGGCGGATCAATTCTTATTCAAGCAATGATTGCCTTTTTAGGTGAAACTTTTATTGGCCTCAAAGAATTATTTACTTTGCCAATAATTGGAATGGTGATCGACACTGGCATTATTTTTAGTGTGGTAGGTATTCTAGTAGGGATGTTCTGGAATTTCTTTGCTTACAGTTTCTTTATTTGGAAAAAAAAGAAATAAAAAGTATTTATCTTATGCTAGTTAACCTCAAATATGCTAGTTAACCTCAAAACCTGGCTTAAAACACGTTCTTGGCACTGGTGTTTAGCGGCAGCGATTGTTTTAATTGCCGCTTTTGTTAGATTTTACAATCTTCCCAATAATGTAATGTTTTTAGGCGACCAGGGTAGGGATGCTCTAATCGTTTCTAAAATTTTCAAGGAGAAAGATCCTGTCTTTATTGGGCCGGTTACCAGCGTTGGCAACATGTATCTTGGACCATTTTACTATTATTTTATGCTCCCCTTTTTGTGGCTAAGCTATCCTAGCCCCATGGGCCCAGTTTACGCAGTAGCTTTGCTCAGTGTTTTCACTGTTGGCTTGCTTTATTGGGTGGGAAAGAAAATGTTTAATCCTATGATTGGATTAGTTGCTAGTTTGACGCTAGCTTTATCAGCTACAGCTGCGACCTATTCACGCTTTAGCTGGAATCCCAATCTAGCGCCTTTATTTGCGATTATCATGATTTATTGCAACTGGAAGGCATTGAAAAAACCTAAGTATTGGATCGGAGTGATAGCTAGCTTTGCAATTTTAATTCAATTGCATTATTTAACTCTTTTGTCAGGGGCTGCAGCTGGTGTTTTGTGGCTAATCCAACTAATCAGAATTTTTAAAAAGAAAAAAA
>JAYEJP010000035.1:0-2689 GCA_034660615.1 Patescibacteria group bacterium | reverse complement strand
TATTGGATCGGAGTGATAGCTAGCTTTGCAATTTTAATTCAATTGCATTATTTAACTCTTTTGTCAGGGGCTGCAGCTGGTGTTTTGTGGCTAATCCAACTAATCAGAATTTTTAAAAAGAAAAAAAGAAAAGGTATTGAACCCCAGGGCAAGCCCTGGACTGAATATTCCAAGACAAGCCGCGGGGCATTAGACCATAAAATTTTAGTAAAAAATAAATCACTTAAAAAAGTTTGCGAAAATATTTGGCCTTTATTAAAACCAGCATTAATCGGTCTAACCATCTTTATCATTTCTCTCATACCTTTATTATTATTTGATCTAAAACATGATCAGCTTAACTTAAAAGCATTTTCTAGCTTACTTGGCAGTGATCAAAATTTCTCTCAACATGAAGCTAACAATATCTTTAAAAAAATCACAGATATTTTCCAGGAAACTGAGGGACGGGCAATGCATATATTGTTAGAATACAATCTGGGTCAAAATCGACAGCTAAACCGAGCCTTAGTCGGACTATCTCTCGTTACATTTGCCTTAAGCTGGTTCGCTGCTAAAAAACAAAAGGTTAAAAATTCACATCTTGTTATCTTTGTTTACCTAGCAACCGGAATTTTGGGAACAGCCACTTATCAGCACACAATTTTTAATCACTATATAGCTTATTTATTTCCTATAACTTCGCTTGTTTATGCAATTGCTTTAAGTAGGATAATCAAATCAAAATTTAATAAAATTGGTATTTTACTAGCAGGTATTTTTCTAGCTTGGTTTGTTTCCTATAATATTCCCTTGCTCCCACTCAAACCTGACTATTTAATGAAGAGAGTTGAGCAAACAGCTAAAGTGCTAGTAAGTAATCTTCAGGACGATGAAAAATACAATATTGTTTTACTATCAGAATCTAAAGATCACTATGGCCAAGCTTATCGTTATTTTTTACAAACCAGTGACCAACCACCATTGGCAATTGGAGACTACGATCAAATAGAAACTTTGGTGGTTATTGACGAATTTAAAAAACCCAATCAAGCAATAAAAACAAACATCTATGATTTAGTTGTCTTTCCGGAAAAAAATATTGACCAACAAATTGAGGTGTCCAATGGACCAAATTTGTATTATTTAAGAATTGACAATAGTAATAATTAATCAATCTCCTAACAATTATAGTCAATCTCCTTAATCAATCCCATTAATTAATCTCCTCTAGTTAACTTTTTATTAATCATTATGTAAGATGTGAACATGGCTGAAAAAGAACCTTATTTGTCAGTAGTAATTCCTTCTTATAATGAAAAAAGTAATCTCAAAAGAGGAATTTTGGATAAAGTGCACCGCTATTTAAGCAAACAAAAATATGATTGGGAAATTCTTTTAACAGATGACGGATCAACTGATGGAACTACTGAGCAATTAAAAAAATTTGCTCAAAAACATACAAACACAAGAGTTGTAACTAATCCTCATCGTGGTAAAGGACCTACCGTCAGCAGTGGAATGTTGGCCGCGACAGGGCAGTGGCGACTTTTTACTGATTTTGATCAATCAACTCCCCTTCCAGAGGTTGGTCTACTTTTAGAGGAAACTGAAGAATTTGATGTGGTAATCGGTTCAAGAGAAATAGAGGGCGCTCTTCGAGATAAAGAGCCATTCTACCGTCACTTAATGGGTAGAGGGTTTAATTTAGTAGTACAATTATTAGCTGTAGCAAACATTGAAGACACTCAATGTGGTTTTAAACTTTTTTCAGCAAAAGCAACAAAAAAACTTTTCCCTCTACTTAAAATTTACGGACAAGAGCAAACAAGAACCGATGCCTTTACTGGCGCTTTTGATGTTGAGCTTTTATTTTTGGCCAGAAAAAATGGCTTTAAAATTAAAGAAGTTCCAATTTTATGGCGTCATTATCATACTGACCGAGTCGATCCCATTAAAGACAGTTGGCGAATGTTTAAGGATATTGTGCGTATTAGGATAGCTGCCTTAAGAGGACAATATTAACTATTTGCTAAAACTATTTGCTAATCGTGAAAAAAAGCAGAATAATTCTTCTCATATATTTTTTGCTTTTAGTTGGCTACAGTTTTTTTACCTACGCAATTACTGCTCCAAATCTAACTCTTATTAAGATCCCTTTTTTTGTTAAATTTCAAAATTTGATGTGGCAAACTTTTTACCACAATCGAAATACAACTACTTTAATTTTTTGTGTTTTATTTTTGATGCTATTTGGTATCTATCTTTTATTGGCAAAAAATATAAATTTTAAATCTCAAAAGAAACTTAAATTAAACCTAATCTTAGTATTACTAGCACTGCCCTTATTGTTTGCTTATAATGCGCTTTCTCTTGATGTTTTTAATTATATTTTTAACGCTAAAATGGTGGTTAAATATCAAGCCAATCCACATATTCAAACAGCCCTTAATTTTGCTTTTGACCCTTGGATGCGGTTCATGCACAACATTCACACTCCTGCTCCATATGGATATGGCTGGACTGCATTATCGCTTTTACCTTTTAGTCTTGGATTAGGGAAATTTTCTTTGACTTGGTTGGTTTTTAAAATTTTCAGCTTAGTTTCTTTAATGTTGCTAATCTATTTATGGAAATGGTTGGCAAAACTCTATATAAAAGTTGATTTTAATGAAAAATATGCCTGGCTTGTCTGTCTAAATCCCCTAGT
>JAYEJP010000034.1:8599-20697 GCA_034660615.1 Patescibacteria group bacterium | reverse complement strand
GGCTCGTTCATCTTCCAATGATGCGGGGTGTTATTGGGGACGAAGATAAAATCTCCTTTTTTAGCATTATATTTTTTGTTTCCGATATACCCGCTAGCACTACCGCCAATTATAAAAAGAAGAGAGCTAATTTGAGGATGAAAATGAGGTTTGATTCGATTTAATTTGATTTGATAAATACCAACCTTCTTACTCTCAAAAAAAACTTTGTATTTCAGTGAGAGATTTTTAGTTTTAAATTTGGTGTAAGTAGCTTGGGGGTTAAGCTTATTAAGAAATTTTTTATCAGTAAGATTGAAATTGTTTAAAAAGTAAAGATAGATGATTAGCACAAGGTTTAAAAGTAAAGAAACAAGCAGAAGATTTGTCATAATTTTTATCATATTACTCCCTTTCGAACAAATTTTTAAGGAAGAAAATAATTTTTAATAAGCCTTGCCCAGCTAAGATTGAGCTGGAAACTGTGAGCAAGAAGTAATAGCGAGGCCAATCAAGTGGAACAAAAATAATTGTAGGGAGTCCAACAATCGTAATAAATAACAGAAAGTTGAGAAACAGAGGTGGAGCTGTTTTATCAAAAAATGGCTGATTTCTGGTTCGCTGAACAACTTTTGCTAGTATGACCAGAATTCCTATTATAGTTAATCCGGCAAAGACTAAGCCTATGAAATCGCAACCAAAAACTCCATTGAAGACGGCTAAAATTCGCTCTTGGATTGAGTTTAGGGCTAAATCTGGAGCATAAGCTTGCTGGTGTTTAAAAATGTTGAGACGATGTTGAAACATAAACAGACTCTTTTTAAGAGGGGCGCTCCAAATGAATGGGTTTAGCAGAGCGAAGCTTAACCAAGCTATTCCGGTCACGATTGAGCAGTTTTTAAAAATATTGAGTGCTTTTTGTTTTGTTGCTGAAGAGTAAATTAAAAATGTCAAAAAATGAATAAGACTTAAAACCAGATTGAGTTTAATTGAAATACCCAAGCCGATTACAAAACCGGCAGCAGCTAGCGGAGCCAAACTAACCTTTTTATCCTGGGCGAGTTTATCGGCTACCACCTGAGACAATAAGAAACTGAATAATGTCATTGTAAGTAGGGGAGTATCACCCATTGCTCTAACAGCAATTTCTCTAAAATTAGTATTAATTGTAAGTAGGGTGACGACAATCAGCCCAAGCGGCGGTTGATCTAGTTCATCAGCAACAATGAAAATTAAAACTAAATTGAAAATAGCTAAGATAAAAGCTGCTTGTCGAGCAATTAAAATAGCTTGGGTTTGTTCTAAAGTTTTTGCTGGAAGCTCATAAAGCTTAATAGATTTCTTGCGAAGTAGTGATAAAAGTTGAGCCCAATCTAAATTCATGAATGATTGATTATATTGGCCGGGAGCTTTTTCTAGTTGATGTCCAAGATTTTCAAGATAGCGAATGAATACAGGGCTATTTAAGCTTTGATAGAAGCCCGTCTCTTCCAGGTAATGGTCAACTGATTGATTTCCAGCAAATAGTTTTAGATAACCAGCATAAAAATATTCACCAAGTTTAGGTACATCATAAGATTCAAACGATTGCCATAAGGGATTGTTAAAATCTGCAGCAATATAATAGTCGAAGAATTTGGATCTGCCAACAAAAATATATTCATCATCGTGTAGGAGCGCTGACTGTCCCTGTAGCCAAAAAGAAATAGCAGCAAGAATTAGGAAGAGATAGAAGAGTATAATTCGTTTAGTTTTCACTACTATAATTAGTTATTTCTATGGGGGGCAGAATCAATATAATTTTACTATATACTTATGGTAGGGCAGGAAATGAATTTTGGCCTCATTGTATATGATCCAATAACAAATTATTTGAAGGATTATTGTTGACAGGGCGATTTACCTTTTCTCTTTCAATTAAAAGTTTACAATAATAAGTATATGTAATTTTAGTTTTACTCGATTATGAATATTAGTGTTATTGTTATCACCAAAGATAGACCAAAACAACTGCAACAATGTTTGCAGGAAATTAATCAACAATCTTTTTTACCAACTGAAGTGGTGGTTGTTGATTCAAGTGAGCTAAAAAAGATAGATTTAGAAACAGCAGGATTGGAGTTAAGTTATGAGCTAAAGCACGAGCTGATCTTAGATGTCTCAATTCCTTATTCAAGAAATTATGGATTAAAACGAGCGAGCGAAAATCTTGTTGCTTTTATTGATGATGATTGCCATCCTAGCCGGGATTGGCTGAAAACAATGGCCAAAGCACACCAAAATCATCCTAGAGCAGCCATTGTTGGCGGCAAGGTAAAAAATCATGATGCTATGAATATTTGGGGAGAGACGACTAGTTCAATTTTAACTTTCTACAATCAAGACCCAAATAAATTTCATCGGGAAGAATTTCTCTTAACCAGCAATCTATCGTTAAAAAAAAACAAATTAAAAGATGTTTTTTTTGATGAAAACCTGATTGGGATCGAAGATGTTGATTTCTGTAATACTGCTAAGAGTTTCGGACTATCTAGCTTCTATGACCCAGCGATAGAGGTTACACACGACAATAGAGCGACTTTAAAAGAGTTTTTGAAGCAGTGGTATTTTTATGGGAGGGCCAATCATTATTTCTATAATAAGTATAGCTGGGGGCTTAAGCGTCATGCAGTCAAAGAGATTGGTCAAGTTTTTCAGCTACCCGCAAAATTATGGGCACCTGCTCTGCTGGGTAGGTTGGCCTGGTTAGCAGGTTTATTAGCTGAAAGGACTAAATCTAAGTTTAAACCAATGTTCGTTCGTCTGATGAAGAAAAGTAATGAGCTGATGTTGTTAATTCCAGTCAGATTAAAAAAAGGGCAATCCATTGGTTTTCCGAAGGATATTTTTATAGAACCAACTAACAATTGCAATGCAGCCTGTCCTCTATGTCCGACCGGATCAGGCCAGCTTAAAAGAGCTAGGGGCTTCATTAGTAGAGCTCTTTACAAAAAAATTATTGATGAGGTTGTATTTCGATGTCAAACACTTTATTTATGGAATATGGGAGAGCCTTTTTTACACCCTCACATTTTTGAATTAATTCGCTATGCAAAAAAACAAGGAATTTTTACAATGTCTAGTACTAATGGTTATGCTTTGCGATCGCTAAGCCAGGTCAGGGAGTTGGTTGATTCTAAGTTGGATCGTCTGATTGTTGGGATTGATGGCATGGATCAGGATACTTATGCCAGGTATAGAAAAAATTTGAAGCTAAAGGATATTATTGCCGGATTAAGGTATTTGAAAAAAATTAAGCAGGATGAAAACCTATCTTGCCCTAAGGTGGATTTTCAATTCATTGTGATGAGACATAATCAAGGTCAACTAGCTGCAGCCAGAGATTTAGCAAAAGAGCTAGACATGAATTTTAGACCCAAATTTTTAAGTTTAGAAATGGTTAATGCGAGTGATCCAGAGGACTGGTTGCCTGATAAGGACGCTCTTACAATCTACCAAAAGGAGAGGGGTAAGTACCGTCTTAAAAAAAAGAAAATTAACTCAGCTTGCGTTGCTTGGAATGGGATGGTTATTAATTGGGATGGCTTGGTTAATCCGTGCATTTTTGATTACTATGGAAAGAATACTCTTGGAGACCTAAATCAACAAACCGTATCTCAAGTTTGGGCGGGGGCTAAGTTTACTGAATTTAGGCGCAAGGTAATTAATAATCGAAATTTAGTCACAATTTGTCGGGATTGTCCAATAGAACAAGATTATTCAGAAGAGTTTCTAGAAAAATGACTCAAATAAGTTTGTTGAGCCAATAACAACAATCTAACTAATAACAAAATTTATGAAGAGTGATTCAAATTTAAAGCTCTGGCGCAGGTTTCAGGTCAATAGCCGTGGTGTCTTGGGTTCGAGTTTGCCGACGATTGACAGTAGCTACAAGAGAGTAGCATTGATAGTGGCAATTAGCAGTTTTTTTAAAAAGCAGACCAGACTTTTTTCTTATCAACAATCTCAACTAACCAATTCTTTAAAAAAAAGAATAAATCAAACTCTATTAAAAGAGAGAGTAAGCTTGAATGAGATGTTGATTGTTCAAGGCGGTCAATCTGCATTGTTCAATCTTTTTTTCTTGATGCAAGCTCGACAGCCGTTCTTAATTGAAAGATATAACTATGTAGGCTTATTTCATTTATTTGAGGTTTTCAATATTGACTATGTAGTTGTCCCAAATTTGTATCAACTAAAACCCAGTCAGATAGAAAATTTAATTAAAGAGCATCAGCCAGGTTTATTCTACTTGCAACCGGACAACGCCAACCCAACTGGGATGAGTTTAAACCTATCTCAACGCAAGAAATTAGCAGAGCTTTCAGACAAATATAAATTTAAGATTATTGAAGATCAGGCCTATCGCTACCTGACTTTAAAACAAGACTTGTTACCATCGTTGTATGAACTTGCGCCGGTCAACACTATTACTGTTGGGTCACTTTCGAAGATTTTTTATCCAGCCTTGAGGATTGGTTGGATAACTGCTAATCCAGATTTAATTAAAAAAATTGATTTTTTTCAAGAAGTAAGAAATCTTAGCCACTCAAACTTGCTTTTAGATATGGCCCTAGTTTTACTAAATAGACAACAATTGCTTGCTAAGCATATTGGCTTATATCAACGGCGTATGGCTAGAACCACTGCCTTTTTTGCTAACTGTTCTAATTCTGAGGTTGTTGGACAACCAGCCGGAGGATATTTTATTTGGCTTAAGATGGTTAATTTAGATATAAATCAGAGGAAGCAATTGGCACAACTGCTTCCTCATAGTAAAATTTTTGACTACGAACCCGGAGGAGAGGTAGAGTATTATCGGCTTGGCTTGGGACAAATAAATGATGATAAACTAGAATTTAGCTTAAAAGAAGTTAGATCAATAATTGGTTAAAAAGAATTGTAATATGCCATTCCTTTCGAAGAAAAACATAAAACCAATAATTCCCAATGTTTTATTAACAAATCATTGCAATCAGCATTGTTCTTATTGTTTTGCACAAAAAGAGATGAAAACGACCAATAAGAAGGAAATGTCTCTTAATGATTTTAAAAGATTGATCTTAGTTTTTCAAGAGAATGGAATTACAGATTTAAGATTAATGGGCGGGGAGCCCACCATCCATTCTAAGTTTCCAGAGATGCTTGAATTAGGAGTTAATAATTTCAAGCGAGTTTTAATTTTCAGTAATGGACTTATTCCCGAAAACAGTCATCAAGCAATTTTAAAACATATTGATAAACTAGAATTTAATTTTAATATTGGTACGCCTGTTTTTAGCGACAAACAGAAGCGAAAGTCTCTAGTTGAGACAATAAGCAATTTGGCTAGAGTGACTAAGTCGAGCATCGCTTTCACGATTTTTGATCTAGAACAAAACTATACTAAACTTTTAGAAGACTTTGCTCCTGAGGCTTTAGATAATTTAGGAGTTGCATTTAGTTATGCTAAATCAATTTATGGAACTAAGCCGATCTTTGCTCGTGAAGACTACTCCTTTCTTGGAAAAAAAATTGTTGAAACAATTCAACAAATTAAGAAAAAAGGGGTTAAGCGCATCTATTTGGAGTGCGGTCTTAAAAAAGAAATGTTTACAAAAGAGGAATATCAATACCTAGCAACCAACGCTTTAATGAAGGGATGGGGCTGCGCTGGCAAATGGAGTAGTTTTGATATTGCAGTTGATTTGTCTGTTTTTCCTTGCTTTCCTTTTTATAAAGAAATAAGGATGAAACTCAGGGAAGATCAAGATTTAAAGCAACTTATCAAACAACTTAATAAAACTAGAGGTGATAAAGGAACATGCTTGACTTAATCGAAAAAGTATTTCTAACTAGATTAAGGAAAAAACAAACTCAAATAAGAATGAATAGCAAATTAAAAGAAAATATGAAATTCGAAAACAAAGTAGTCCTTATTACTGGTGCCAGTTCAGGAATTGGAAAAGGTTTGGCGATATTTTTTGCAGACCAGGGAGCCAGAGTTTTGATTAACTTTAATCAGTCTCAGGAAGAAGCAGAATTAGTTTTAGAGGAAGTTAAATCTCTCTCGGGAGAGGGTTTATTGGTTCGGGCTGATGTTACTAAGAGGGCTGAGGTTAGGGCTATGGTAGAGAAGGGTCAAGCAAAGTTTGGTCAAATTAATATTTTAGTCAACAATGTAGGCGGAGTTCGTAAACCTGCTGATTGGCAACAAGTTTCTGAGGTCGATTTTAATGAAACACTCAAGTTAAATTTAACAGCTAGCTTCAACTGCATTCGGGAAATAGTCCCCAAGATGAAAAAATCTGGAGGTGGGAAAATTGTCAATATTAGTTCTATTGCTGGCTATATGGGCGGGGCTCAAGCACCTGCTTATACAGCAGCTAAGGCAGGTGTTATTAACCTAACCAAAGCTTTTGCTAAAGAATTAGCGCCTGCAGTTAATGTTAATTGTGTTGCCCCTGGTTGGATTAATACTAGCTGGCATAGTTCTAAAGGACAAGATTTTTTTAAAATGGTTGAGCGAGAAACACCCCTTGAGCGAATTGGGGAGGTTGAAGATGTGGTTAAAGCAGTAGCTTTTTTAGCTTCCTCCCAGGCTGACTATATTACTGGCCATACTTTGGTGCTTGATGGAGGAACTAGTTTGAATTGAAGGAAGTAGGTTTTTATGAGCAATTTTCTTTTAGTGAACTGGGGTACTAAAGACAAACAGTACACTTTTAAGACCCTTGAGAAAAAGAAGCTAAATATTTTTCTGGCTACAAGTAAAGATCACCCTAGCTGGGTTTTGGATTATATCCCCAAAGAGAGATTGATTTATACCAACACCTATGAGAGCGACAAATTAGTTGTAGATGTGGTTAATTTCATGACTGAGCACCAAGTTAAGTTCGACCATATTGCTACTTTTTTTGAAATGAATATGTTGCAGACTGCTCGGTTAGCCAGATATTTAAACCTAAGTTTCTTAGAGTCTGAGGTTGTAATGAGAACTTCAGCCAACAAGTATCTGATGAGAAATTTTTGTCGTAGAAATAAAATTGTCCAACCAAACTACGCTCTTTTTAGAAGCGAAAAAGAGGGGTTAGAGGTTATGTCAAAACTAAGCAAGAATTACACTCGGTCAGTAGTAATTAAGCCAGTAGTTAGTGGTCATAGTTATGGGGTTCTCAAAATTTCAGGAAAAGGAAAAAAAAGATATGAGGCTAGTTTCAAACAGAAACTTAAATTTGCTCACCAGCAGCTTAATTCCAATTTTGATGAATGGATGAAATATAATCGGTTTTCCCAATATTTTCTAATTGAAGAGTTTGTTTCAGGCGAAATGGTCAGTGTAGACGGTTTAGTTGTTAACAATAAAATTCATTTTTCCAGCGTAACCGATTTTAAGATTAGTCAACCCCCTTTATTTTTACAAATTGAGACATACATTCCGTCTCATTTAAGTAATGATAGTAAGAAATCAATTAAAAAAGAAGCCGAGAAAATAATCAAGACTCTAGGAGTTGATACAGTTGGTTTTCACTGTGAGTTTAAGGTTTTTAAAGGAGAAGTTTTTTTGATTGAGTTTGCTGCTAGGTTGCCGGGGGGGCAGATGCTAGAAGCCTACAAACAAGCTTACGATATAGATTTAGCTGATTTGTACCTTGATTGCTTGATGGGAAAGAAGCTTCCTACCAATAAATACTCGATTAAAAAATATGTGCTTCAGGAATCTATCCCATTAAGCCATGAAGGAAAAGTTAAATCGGTCAAGGGTTTAAATATTTTCTCAAGAGACAAGAATCTTTTATTATTTTCATCTGTTCCGGTGGGTAAGTTGATTAAAAAATATGGGGAAATTTTTGAGCCCTTATTGTACTATCAGGCGAAGGCTACTTCAAAACAGGAGCTAAAACAACTACAGGAAATGGTTAAGAAAAAAGTGAAAGTAGAAATAGTTCAGAGCAAAATTTATAGAATTTATGATTTGAGAGATGTTTTAAAAAAAATGATGCCAGCTTTTCTCAGGAAAATACTTTTTAACAAAGGATATCTTAAAAGGATCGTTAATTTTTTTGAATGATCCCCAAGCTTTCATATCCATTAATAAACGAGAATTGATTCTTGTCACTCAGCTCTTGCCATAATTTCCAAACACCGAATTCTTTCCCGTGATGCAATCCTTTCATAGCAATATCGTGGAAAAGTATTAGGCCTCCTTCGGTTAATTTGGGCCAAAAAGCTTCAAAATCGGCTTTAACTCCTTCGTAACTGTGATCTCCATCAATATATATGTATTCAAATTTTTTTTCAGGAAATTTTTTAGCAAATTCGTCAGATTTCATAACATGCAGTTTAAGATATTTATCAAGATGAAATGGTTTAAAATATTCGACAGGATTGCATTCTCTCCAGACGCCCTCACCGCCCCAATCATTTTCATCTTCGCTATCATAGCCAGCGTCGACAAAATCAACCATTCCTCTATTATTATCTCTGCAAGCGAGGGTACAAATGGCTGGAATAAATCCCTTGTATGACCCAACACATAACACTCTTTCTGGATTAGTAATATTGATTAATGAATAATGAATAGCTCCATAACCCAAATTGCCGGTTTTGCTATCTGCTTTATGTCCCTGATAGCCGTGATATCTTCTAATAAAGAAACTAGAGGTATCAGCTCGAAATAAAGTACTACAGTATTTTTTTCGTTCAAATAATCCGTAATCAATAAGAAATTTTAAAAATTGGTATAATCCTACAAACTGCAACAGTTTTTTAATATATTGGCGAATACCTTTAGTTTTATGATTCATAGATTAAAAACAATTGGAATTAAATTATACAATCTTTTAAGCTCTAAAGCTTGGGTTAGTTTGGTTTTCATTCTAGTGTATGCGCAAATAGATCAGGCCTTCAAAATTTATCTGGTTTTATTATTAGTATATTCAGTTGTAATTATTCTACTGAGCAAAAATCTAATTGAAGCCACAGCTTGGATTTTTCTTATGACCACTTTTTTTCCAGGATATAAATTTTTTTCATTCAGATCGGGTCTTCAATCAACCTCAGCCTTTGATGAAAAGATTGATCTAACATTTTTTGCATCTTTTGCCGATGGAGTTTTTCTATTATTTAATTATTTACTTATTTCTAGAAAAAGAAAATTGTTCAAATCATTTAAGCCAGATCTAAACTGGATTCTTTTAACGATTGTTGTACTACTAGGGGCAATTAGTTCTTACTTTGCAAGCTATCCAATTTATTCGTTTTTCATTCTCTACCAGCTGTTAAAAGCATTTTTTATGTTTGTGATTTTTAAGGAGCTGATTAATAAGGATGCTAATTATTTAAAGTCGTTAATAGAAATAATAGGTCTTTTTGTTACTTTTAACTCAATTTTGATTTTAATGCAGGCTTTTAAAGGTGGTCCTTTAGGACTCCCAGTTGAGGGCGTGTTTGGATTTAAACAATTTGGAGATTACACTGATGAGGTCTTTAATTTATATCGACCCGGGGGGATGACAACTAGTCCCAATGAGATGGCTACTGTTTTGGCAATGTTTTCTCCTTTTTTTATCTGCATGTCTCTTGTTAAAAAAAAGAAAGTTTTTTTTAACAATGGGTTCATGATGATGGTCGCTTTTTTATCAATTATCGCTGTGTTTTTTACTATGGCTCGTGCAGTCTGGATTGGCTTGTTTTTTACAATTTTGTTTATAGTCATATTTATTCATAAGAACGATATTGCTATTGATATTCCTGAAATCTTATTTAAATCTAAACGTGTGCTTCTCGCCGTCTGTGCAATTTTATTACCTATTGGATTCTTGCGTCTTAGCACACTGAAAACAACATTTGTTTCAAGCGAGGGAGGTTGGGTTTATAGGCTTAGACACATTCAAATAGCATATAATTACATGACTCATATGCCGTTTGGTTTGGGTTTGGATAATTTTAGATATAGATTGGGATTTGATTATCCGAGCGATTATTATTTAAATGATTTAACACCACCTCATAATATTTTGGCTCAAATAGGAGCATCTTTTGGATTTATGGGGTTAATCGTTTGGTTGGCATTCTTTTATAGAATTATTAGCAAAGGATTTAGTTTAATAGGCAAATATCGTGAAAGTAATAATATTTTGTTAGTATTAGGTAGTTTTTCATCGGTTATAATGTATTTGTTTGTGGCTCAGCTTCATCCTTGGTTGATCAAGAAGCCAATTTTTTACTTTTTTTATTTATCATTAGCAATTTTGCATTCTGTAGGAAAGTTAGATGCTAAAAACAGTCAAGAAAAAGATTAAAGAGCTAAAAGTTGTTGACTACTATTTTTTGCTGTTTTTAATTTTAGTTTTGGGTTTTTTTATCTACAAATTTTCAAGAAAGGCAGAGGTTATTTATGTTGATTTAATGTATGAAAGAGAAGGCTATGTTACTGATAATGTTCCCCCCGAATATTGGAAAATAATGAAGATAAAAGAAGGAGATGTTGGTTTTGACAGCTTTGGCAGAGAAGTTGTAGATGTGGTTAGCTTGGAACAATCTTATTGGAGAAATGGTCGTAGGAATTATGTTAGGTTGGTTGTGAAAATGGATGTTATTTTTAATAATTCTTCAAAGAACTATGTTTTTCAGGGAAGCCCTTTGTTGATCGGAAATGATCTTGAGTTGAATTTCGGAGAATCTAAATTTAAAGGAAAAATTGTTAACATTTACAAATCTATTGAAGACAGATTTGATGGCTGGCGTCTGGCTGATGCCATCATTAAGTTAACGGCCGAAGGTGTTGAGCCTTGGTTGGCCCAGAATTTGCGTACTTTTACAATTGACTCAAAAGATTATCCCATAGAGACACTCAGCTCTGAAGTGAAAAGTGCTGTCGAAGTAATAGAAACTGCAGATGGAAGGTTGGTCGAAGCGGTGCACCCAATTAATAAAGACGTTGAATTAGTATTGAGATTAGAGAACGTTTTGTGTAAAGAAGCAATCTGCTTTTATAGATATCAAGTACCTTTGACTGTAGGTGCCCTTTTTTATGCTGATGCGGGCGATGTTTTCCTTCCCGATTCTTCGATAGAAGAATTAAATTTAACTTTCTTGGAATAATATATGATTCTTACTAAACTTAGAAAAAAGTATCAGCGCTATATTTATTTTGTAAAAGGTGTTTTCCAGTACAATTTTCAATCCCTTTTCACTCCTTTGAGCCCAAAAGAAATGATTATAAATTTAACGTATTTGTGTAACGCCAAGTGTATTATGTGCAACATCTGGCAGAATGATAGCTCGGGCGAGATGAGTCTGAAAAAGTGGGAACAGGTCATGGATGATGAGATTTTTCAAGAGATTAAAGTTTTGACTTTATCCGGAGGAGAGCCGGTCCTGACTAAAGAGTTTGAAGATAAAGTTAAAGTAATTGTGGCAGCTATGCCTAACTTAACTAAACTCAACTTGATTACTAATGGTTTTGCTCAAAATTTAGTTTTGGAAAAAGTAAAGTTTTTACTTAATTTTTGCCAGCAAAAAGGAATTAAGCTCAGTGTGTCAATTTCTTTGGATGGAGTGGGTCAGACTCACGAAGAGATCAGACGGATTCCCAACGCCTTTGAGAAAACTTATGGCACAATTAAGAAACTTCAACAGCTACAGCGAGATTGTGATTTCCAGATGGGATCTGGTGCAGTCTTGATGAAGCAGACTATAGACAAAGCAGTGGAGTTTGAAAGCTGGGCAAGGAAGCACGACATTAACTTAAATTTTCAGATAGTCGGTTTTCATGATACTTTTGTCAACAATTTAGAGAGAAAAGAGGAGTTAGATTTTGAAAAAAGACAGGGAATGGATCAGTTTTTAGACTTTCTCAAGCAGAAATCCAAACCAAGATCTTTGTTTGATTTTAATGCTTATTATTGGGCTGACATGCACTCGTTTTACAAAAACGGAACAGACCGCACTACGCCCTGTCCATTTTCGAAAGACCAATTTGTGATCGACTGCCGTGGCGATGTTTTTTATTGTTTGTCTGAACCAGCTGTAGGTAATGTTTTCAAGGAAGAAAGCTCGGTTGGTCAGATTTACTATGACCCCAAGAATCTCAAGAT
>JAYEJP010000034.1:0-8499 GCA_034660615.1 Patescibacteria group bacterium | reverse complement strand
AAGACCAATTTGTGATCGACTGCCGTGGCGATGTTTTTTATTGTTTGTCTGAACCAGCTGTAGGTAATGTTTTCAAGGAAGAAAGCTCGGTTGGTCAGATTTACTATGACCCCAAGAATCTCAAGATTAGAAAGCAAAGAGCAAAGACAGTCTGCAGGAGCTGCAACAGCGGTTGCAACGTTAACTATGCCTTGGCCAAAGATTTTAAAAAATATGTCTGGTGTCGTTTAACAAGTAAGTTGTGGAGATCTTGAGGAATGTTTTTAAAAAAGAAAGAAAGAGGGAATGCAGGCAAGAAAAGAATACTAATTTTTATATGGAATTTAGGAGTGGGAGGGGTTCAGAAAAGGGTCAAGGATATCTTAAAGCAGGTTTCGCTTGAGCATATCGATGTAAAAATCTATATTTTAGTTAAATTCAAAGAGCCTAATTTTTACAATAAAGAAATTGAGGGCTTAAAAAATGTAAGTGTTTATTATGCTCCAATCAAGGGATCCAGAAAGCAAGGACGTTTAGCTTTTATTGGCCAATTTTTTTTCATATTATGGGTGTGGTTTAAGTATTTAATAATATTGCCCCATACTATTTTATCATTTATGAATCGACTTTCCGCAATAATGGTGATAATCAATAAATTAACTTTTTTTTGGAGTTCTCGACTTATTATTAATGAGGGAGTTTTTACTTCGGACTATTTGAAAATCCATAGTTTGTGTCCGGAATTAGCTAGCAAAACTCTTAATTTCTTTTATAGTAAGGCCAATAAAATAATTGTTCCGACTCAAGTAATAAAAAAAGAATTTGTAGATAATTATCTGCTAGATGGTAATAAAATTGTCATTGTTCCTAATTGGACTTTATTCAAACCCTGTTCTATTAAAAAGAAAAAATATGATCTAATCTTTGCTGGAAGATTTGAAAAAGAAAAGCAGCCGTTGGAATTGATAGAAATTGTAGCTCACCTGACAAAAGATATTCCAAATTTAAAGATGCTATTTCTTGGTCAGGGTAGTTTGGAGCAAAAAATGAGGTTAAAAATCAAACAGCTAGATCTGAAAAGTGTGGTGGAAGTGAAACGTGCTAAAAAGAATATCCAAGATTATTATTCTCTATCTAAAGTGCTCGTACTCAATAGTAAAAATGAAGGATTACCAAATGTAGTTATTGAGGCAGGAATGTGTGGCATCCCCAGTGTGGTTAATAATTTTGTAGGTGCTTCTGAAGTGATAAAACATAAGAAAAATGGTTTTATTGCTAAAAACAAAAAAGAAATGAACCGATATCTCAAACTATTGTTAGAAAATGATAAAAAAAGAAATCAGTTTGGAAAAGCAATGCAGACATATGTACAAAAAAATTTCTCCCACGAACAACAGCAGAAATTTATCAATATTCTTTTAGATTAGACTAGATTTCTAGCTGGTGATAATTCAGCCAGCGCCCCAACATTACCACTCCCCAGATTTTGTCACGATAATTTTTTTGTCCAGACATATGTACTTCAATCAATTTTTCTAGATAATCAATGTTAAAGATAGTCTTATAGGTTTTTAATATATCCAAGCTGTTATAGACATGATCCTGCAATTCATTTCTAAACCAGCTTCCCAAAGGTACAGAAAAACCATGCTTAACTCTCCAACTAATAGTTGGGGGTAAGTATTGAGAAGCCACTTTTCTTAGCAGAAATTTTGATTGAAAAAATCTTATTTTTTGTTTTTGAGGTAAGTTTAAGGCAAATTGGATAACTTGAGAATCAAGAAAAGGAGCCCTAGCCTCAAGGTTTTCTGCCATAGTTAATTTGTCAACCTTCATTAACAGTTGTTCCGGCAGATAACTCTTAAAGTCAGCTAGTTGCATGAATAGGAGCGGATTAGTTGTTGACAAATTATAATCAACGTCAAGTAGAGCCGGAGGGTTATGTTTGTTGATTAAGATGTAATCAATCTCTTTTTCATTAAAAAGATTGAGTGGAGAATAAGTTTTCCAATCGTGAGCTTGGCTAACTTTTTTAATCAGAGGAAGCTTTGAACTTATTTTTTTTACAATATTTTTTCTAAATAGGAATTTTAACTGTTCGTGCAGTATATATTTTTGATAGCGATGATAGCCGCCAAACAACTCATCTGCACCTTCTCCGGTTAAAACCACTTTAACCGACTTTCTGGCTTCTTTGGCTAAGAGCAGGGTGGGTAAAATAGCTGGATCAGCAATAGGAGTGTCTGCTCGTTGGGCAATGTCTTCAATCAGCGGTTTGACTTTATCTGCCGTGCAAGTAATCTCGGTGTGATTAGTCCCCAAATGGTTGGTTGCTAGCTGCGCAAAAGAGCTTTCATTTTTATAACCTGCATTGGGAAAAGAAATACTAAAAGTCTTAAAATTTTTTATTTTGCACGCTGCATAGTGTGTTATTAGACTTGAATCAACACCCCCGCTTAAAAATCCTCCCACTGGACAATCAGATAATAGCCTTTTTTCAACAGCTGCTCTGAGCAAATCGTCAAGTTTTTGTACCAAACCAGCTGACTTTACATCTTTTTTGATTTTTACTTGCCAGTATTTTTTAGTTTCAATAGTTTTATTTTCAGAATTATAAACAAGATAATGAGCAGGAAGAACTTTTTTAATTTTTGAAACTAAGGTCTGTGCTGACGGAATTTGTCCGTATTTTAGGTGGGTGGGAAGTGCGTCATGATTGACTTTTTTACTTCTTGCATATTTTAGCAAGACCTTAATTTCTGATGAAAAATAGAATTGATTGTTTTCAAAAAAATAGTAAAGTGGTTTTTGACCAGCCCTATCCCTTGCCAAAACCAATTGATTGTTTTTTGTATCTAGAATAGCTATGGCAAACATACCCTCTATCATGTTAAACGCTTTCGTTCCACATTGTTCATATAAAGGCAAAATGACTTCTGCATCACAATTGGTCTTTAGGTTTACGCCTTGTCTCACAAGTTGTTTTTTAAGCTGGGGATAGTTGTAGATTTCGCCATTAAATATCAAGTATTTGCTCTTAAATTTAAAAGGGTAGTATCCTTTAGTTAAATCTTGAATTGAAAGCCGATTCATTCCCAGATTAAAAGAGTCTACATGAAGGGCAATTCTTTCATCGCGGCCGCGATGTTCGATTAAATCTAATCCTTGGGTTAGTTTGGTTTGATCTTGAGGCCCGCTAAAGCCAATAATGCCACACATACTTTGTCAATTATAAAGGTAAGTTCTCTTATTAGACAAATTGAGGGGGATGTAAAATATTAATAACCATAATTCGAAGGTTAATCAAAAATAAGTTTTTAAGACTCTTTCGGTGGAATTGTGCAGCGATAAATTGAGTAAGTAAGAGTTACATCCGAAGTTAGAAAGATCTTCTTTTTTTTACTTGTTCTTAATTTCTTTGAATCAATGATTGGGCTTTTATAGTTGCTGATATCTTGCATATGAAGACAATCTGTTTTTTTAGAGGCAGGCTGGATGCACAAAAGATAGACTGTATCAATATTTTGATTCTGGGGAATAAGAGAGTACCAGTTATAATGGGGAGATGTTTGTATTTTAATCAATTGTTTGTCGACAAATTTTTCAAGAAAGAACCAAATACTAGTCTTATTAATTGAGTAATTTATTAACCAGTTATGGCATATATCAAATGTTGTATTTTTATTTCTATTATGAGTTTTATAGTCTTGTAAAATTTTTTTTGACAATTTCCGAGTAGCTGTTTTTCTCGGGTTCTCTTGATAAACGGGATTAAGTATTTGTTTTAAGGTTGTTTTATAAAAAACGGGCTTATTAAAAAGGATTAGCGCTAGACTTAGTATGATTATGATTTTATTAGATTTGCTCCAAAGAATTATTAAACAAATGATGAACAAGGAATATAAAGGAGTTACGTAATAACGTTCTATATTTCCTCGATAGAAAAAAACAATAATAAAGCCTAGACCAAATGTAAGTAGTAGATATTTTGAGGATTTGTTTATTTTTTTGTATCTCTGAAAAACAATTAAGCTTGCTATCGTTAGTACTAAAAGTGTATAAAAAACGATGAGCTCTGAATGATTTGGTACTAGATGGAATAAAGCTTTATTTAGATGAGTCATTATTTTAAAGGCACTGATTCTCGTTGATTGAGTATTTAATTTGAAAAATGAGGCTAGTTTTTGCCTAAAATAATCGTCTAAAATAAAGTAAAGCCATGTAGAAAAAAGAACTACTTGAGAGAAAAGAAACAGAATAATTGCAGCCAGCGATTTTTTGTGCTTGTGTATAGACTTAAGAGTAATAAATGTAAGTAACCCAAAACCTGGTAATAATAAAATTTGAGAGTAGTGAATGTTTAAACCTAAGAGAAGAAAAAACAGTGAAAAATATAAGTATTTTAAAGATTTGTTTTGATAAGCAATAATCCAAAATAAAATTGCTAGATTGCTGGCCAAAGGTAATAAATGTGGCTGGAAGATGGCCGTAGAATAATAAGTAAGAGCTTCTGACTTAGCTGCAATCACTGATGCTAAAAAAGCCCAAACTTTATTTTTCAGAAGTTTTTGAGTTATTAGCGCAATAACTACCACATTAATTGCTGAAAGAGTTGCATGCAATATTGTCGCACCCAAATGTGATTTTCCTAGAGTCCAGAGCAGTGCCACCGTATAAAAATAGAGTGGAGAATTTTTTAAAGCTTTAAAAGAGCTGCCATTAAATGGGGCAGCATTTGTAAACTCTTTAAACTCACTTATATGCTTTGCGATCAATAAATCCCTGGATACATCGCTAGACCATGTAGTGAAATAAAGTACTCTAGTTTTTCTTAATAGTAAGCCCCAGACAAAAACGACGAGGATACTAATAATAAAAATTTTATTGGTTAGTTTTTTGTTTGTTTGTACAAAAAGATAAAATCTTTGTTTAATTTTAGAGTAAATTCTATGTAAGCTTGGGAAATGCTGGATTAGTTGTATTTTCATTTCGAAGAAACAATGGTCTGTTGTGCAGGTTAATCAAGGTGAAGTAATTGATTGGTTCTAAGATTAATTGCTAGCAAAGATTGTGTAAAAATTTACCTCCTTGTGTCCCATAGTGTTCGTATAAAGGCAAAATGATTTCTGCATCACAATTGGTCTTTAGGTTTACGCCTTGTCTCACAAGTTGTTTTTTAAGTTGTGGATAGTTGTAGATTTCGCCATTAAATACCAAGTATTTGCTCTTAAATTTAAAAGGGTAGTATCCTTTAGTTAAATCTTGAATCGAAAGCCGATTCATTCCCAGATTAAAAGAGTCTACATGAAGGGCGACTCTTTCATCGCGGCCGCGATGTTCAATAATCTCCAGACCCTGATTGAGTTTTTTGGTATTTTTTTTACCGCTAAATCCGATAATTCCACACATAGCTTAGTTATTATATTTAGTTAAAAAAGAGGTAGGGCTAAAGGAATAAATTTCAATAACTTCTTCTGAATCAACGATGTTGGGAAAAACTAATTTGTTTATATCTGAATTAAAAAAACGATTTTTATAAGATGTAATCATTTCTGAAAACTCCATTGAATTAACTAAAGAAGATTCTCTGATGGCAAAATGATATTCAAGAAGATCTTTATTCTTGGTGTTTAAGAATTGGTGAGCGTTTAAAAATTGATCGCCTTTTTTAATATAAATCACTCGAAAGTAAGGATCAGACATAACCCACTGCCCATCAATAAAAACCTCCAAAACTACATGTCGATAATAATTAGTGTTATCCTCTGTGTACTTTTTTATGTGGCGAGTATGGACCTTGCGAACCAACAATCCAGCTTCTTTAGCAAACATTGAAACAAAATCACAAAAATGACTGCAATAAATTTCAGTTTCTCCATTAGTGGTTTTTACCCAACCCTCATAAGGGGTTTCATAAAATTTTGGCCTAATAGGGCTTCCTCTTTGAGACCAGACTTTGCTAATAGCATATCCACTTATTTTTTCTAGTTTGGTTAAGTCGGGAGTATCTTTGTTAATGCCAATTTCATTGTTTAAAATGTCAGTCACCTCGTCTTTATATTCTTTATTTTCAATTTGTGTAAATTGATTTGGCTTAAGGCGGTGGTAAGCTAAATATTTTGGCGAATTAAGATAGAAATAAGCGAGTAAAGAAGTAGTTACAAGCAGTCCAACTGTTAGTAGAAATAGCAAAAAATTTCTTTTGGTGTATTTATTAAATATCATTTAATTAGTATATAGTATAATTCATACTTTTTCTGAAATGTCTACATCGAATGAAGATAAATTGTAAAAAAATCCAGATTAAAATCATCAGCTTGTTTATTATTTTGATGTTTGTTGGGTTTGTAATTGTAATCTTTCAATCAAATTTGGTAAAAAATGGACAAAAAGAGTTTTTATTTTATGGCAAACTCATCAGATTTGGAATAAAAGTATTAGGCCAAAGGTGGTGGTACTAAGCAAAGAAAAACAAATTGCTACTTTTGATTTTTGGTCTGAAAAATCATTTCAGCGAAGTGGAGAAAACGGGATAGTTAAACAAATTTGTTTAAGTCAAGGAGAATATACTTTGCAGGCTTCATTTCCGACTGGAACTTGGAATAACAATGTTTTGTTGAAAGATGAAGTTGCAATTGAGGTGATAAGCGGTTATTCCTGCGACACTTCTTTGTCTGATAATCAGGTTGAGCTCGATCAACTCAAATATGAAAGATGGAAGCAGCTCTATAACGATAGAGGGTTTTTAAAAGATCTAGCAGAGGGCTACATGCTTACCTATCCAAGCTATGAGAAAAGTACTTCTATGAGTGATGACGTTTATTATTATGAGCAAAACCTTGTTTCCAACTGCAAAGAGTTGTTTGATCAGAAGAACTCAGCAGTTATTGGCATTAAGCTTACTGAAAAAAACAGTTTGGACTCCAATAGTCATCAAGAATTTAGTCAGTGTTTAAGAGATTATGCTCAAAACGACCAATCTGAGTATTTTATTCTTATTAATTCTTTGCCTGATTTAGTTTTTTCAACAAACCAAATTTATATGTATTATCATTATTATTTATTGCTGCATCAACAGCCTCAAACTAAAGTTGGGGTTGTAGTCGATAAATTTGACAGATTTTTTTATGGTTTCTCTGACTTTTTTATTTTTCAACCTACAGACATACCCTATTCCCTATCCATTGAAGATTTAGAAGAATGGCTTAGTAAATACGACAACTTAATTGACCGTGATGCACCAGTTTTTTATAAGAATGAGATGATGAAAATTTAAAAAGAAAATTTCTGATTTAATGCCAGAGTCAAACTTTATTGATCAAAGAATTAGTGTTTTTTATCAAGTTATTAGTTAGCTTTTTTAACGAATTATTTTGATCAAAAGGCGAAAGAAGAGACTGCTTTTTGTAGTTTAGTAATGCAGATAATTCATTTCTATTAGTAGCCGTAAAAGCATAGCCTTGTTCACTCATTTTTCTAGCAATTTGCAACTGCTGGTTGTTCACGTGCTCACGATATTGTTTTAGTCTTGGAAAAAAAATAGGCTTGTATTTGGAGTTCCGTAGAATATCTATGGCAGAACCTTGTCCTGCAGCAGAGATAATTAGATTGGCTTTTTTATAAATGCTAATCATTTCTTGATGAGGGATTATTTTTTTGATAATTAAATTATTGGGTAATCTGACGCCTGATGAGAAAAATCTAGTTTGAATAATTACCCTTTCATTAATATTTTTCTCGTTAAATATGTCTAAGCAGGCCTCGGTCAGGCGGCTAAAGGGTTTGTCAATTGTTCCAGTTGATACTAAAATCATGTAATGCTTCCTATATATTTAGCTTGAGGATATTGTTTCAACAAGTTTTTATTCTGTACTAAAAAAAGATCTGCCAATCTAAAAATATCGATTAATCTTCCTGTTAAGGTTGGCTGATCAATAAAAATGAATGTTTCCATAAAAATTGTTCTGATTTTTAAGATTCTAGCTACTATGAAAAAAGGCAAAGCAACTCCAGCTCCAGTGGAAAAAATGAGGTCGGGCTTTTCCTTTTTTAATATTTGATAGGCTGTAAACAGGTTTTTTAAAAAGTTAGCAATATTCCTTTGCTCAGGAAAATGGGCGTAATAGACAATTTCATTTTTAAGTAAATTTTGACTAAGGTTGTCGTTTCTTGTAATCCAAACTCGTTCATATTCTGTCCACCAATCAGATAGAGCATATGTTTGAGTGAGATGACCACCTGAGGAGCTTATTAAACAAATTTTGTTTAGTTTTTTCTTTTTCATATATTAATAGAATGACTAACAGCTCTAATTAAACAACTTATTAGGTAGGCTTTTTCGATTTCTCTTTTTAATAATGCAGTTTACTTAATTATAATAAATTAATAAATGCAAAAGCTGTTGATTCTTATTTTCTCTATTTGGTTTTTGTTACTTGCCTTATTAGGTGACACATATTTAAGTTATTACTTATTTGTATTTGGTGCTATATTTCAGCTCGGTTTGTTTGTATTACCCCA
>JAYEJP010000033.1:5598-20804 GCA_034660615.1 Patescibacteria group bacterium | reverse complement strand
GTCATGTTGAATATTGCTGGGATTCTTTTGGGGTCGATTATAACTCTATTTTTGTTGCGCTGGCGAAATTAGAATAAATATGATGCCTTAACAGCTATCCGAGGATTTTAACCCTCGGAATTTAATTGGATTCTAATCTTGTTTAGTTTGGCAATTTAAGTGATAAAAGCAAAACTAGTTCTAACACAGTCCAGCATGGGGAGCCATATGTTATAAGATGCTAATTTTCACTTATCTATTTTTGTTTATTTAAGATATTCGACTGGATTCGGCTGAAATTTAAGCAAATTGTGCTTAACAGGTCGCTTTGCTTAGCGTGATACACTTAAAAAATATATATTAAAAATCATTACTCAAAATTATGCCTTCAGAAAAGCAAATTTTCCAACCAAAGCGAAGAACAAAACAGCCTGATTTGACTGATGCGGGAACTAATCCGCAAAGGTGGGCAATAAGAAAAGATCAGTCACCAATTCATTCCCCACAAAAGTCTGGCTTAGTTCATAAACATGAGCCCGGATTAATAGAGCAAAGGCCAAAGGAATCTTTAAACAACTTAGCTTACTTGACTGAGATTAGAGAACAAGTTGGTATTTATCTTGAAAACCCTCTGGAATTATCAGCCGCATCTTTAGCTGCGGTTATTCAAGAGGCTATTGGTAAAGGTGTGGATAAGGCTCAATTACAAGATACTATCAGAGCTCAGGCTGACCGTGCTGCTACAAATGAAAGTTTGTCAGAAATAGAGAAAATTGCTTTGCGTAAAAAGGTTCAAGCTAAGATTGATCGGATAGTTACTCTTTTGCAAACAGATTCCTCAAAAACTAAACCAAAAAAAAAGGAAGCTCATTCAATAGAAGAACCAGCTGGGGCTTATCAAAGAGAAGCGGAAGCTAGTGAACAATCAGTGGAAATTGTTAACGATGCAACTCTTTCTCCACAAGTGGCTGAGGCGATTGAGAAGATAAGGCTGAACTTAGATGTTAATGCAGATGAAAAAACCTTGTCCACAATTATTTACAAATTGCTGACATCTAGAATAGATAAAGATAGATTATTGCAAGAGGCCGGCGGAACTCCAGCTGAGGTAATAAAAACCTCAAACGCTTTAGATTATAAATCTGATTTAGCTAGAATTAGACGTGATTTGGAAGCTCAGTTTAACGGTCCAGAAGAAAAGAGAATTGATTTTGAAGTTGGAGCTTGGCTTCATATTGTCGCTAGAGCTGAAAAGCCTAAAAGAGAGGGGATAAGTGCGAAGAGGTATGCTACCATTCCTCCTGAGCAGTCTGACTACGTGCAGTTTCTGCCAAGTTTGGTAGCTGAATTGCGTCAACTCTCTTTAGACACAGATGATTTTATTGAGGTCAAAGTACCTGGAAATTATGCTCAGTTTTTGAGTTTAAATGATAGCTTAGTAATTCATTGTAAAAATCATGAAAATTTATCTGTAATTGAAGCCATTCTTTAGAAATGGATGTTAACAAATGATCTCACGGAAGCACAAAGGGACTATGATCGCACAACTCAGGCTGTTGATCTCAAAGATACAAGTTTTTCTTACGGTGTAGCTACTAATGTTGCTCAATGGTTGGTACAAAATCGTGGAACATATGATAGTCAGGTTTTAGCTCAACAGGCGATTAAGCATGCCATAGATCAGTCAAAAAACCTTTTCAAATTTTAAGAAGCTAATTGTTGTGTTAAGTTTTGGTTAATATTAAAACGGCAAAAAAAGCGACGGTTTTAAAAAATGTTCAGCCAGAATTCATCTGGGATAGTTTTTCCACAAATTTTTTCCAAGTAAGCCGATGAATAGGGAGCATTCCATTTTTGATCCATATATCAATTTATATTCCTACTTATGCTCATACTTTTGCCTTTAGGGTATGGAGAATTCTAAAAAGGCATTATAATGAATGCAGATATAAATAATTAAGGGAAGGCAAACATGATTACAGGATACTGCGTTAAATGTAAGGAAAAAGGGGTTGAATTGTCAGCACCAGAGATTCATAAAACTAAAAAAGGTGGTTTTATGGCCAAAGGGAAGCACGAGAAGTGTGGAACAACTGTTTGTGCAATGATGTCTAAAGACGATGCTGAAGAAGCACTAAAAAACGGTGCGACAAAAGCCTACTAAATTTCTATGTGATCTAAAGTAGAAACTTTAGTTTTACCTTAGTAATTTTTTTTCTTAAAAAATTGTTTGGTAAATTCTTTCACTTCAAACATGGAAATAGTTAAAAGCCTTTTTTTATATTTATTTTGCAGTGAGTCCAATCAGGGAAGCCACAAAATTCTCCTTAAGCAACAATTCCATAAAACAAGCGAGCCTGACTGAATGCTCTAGTTTTGCTATAATCAAGTAGATTTCCCCGCAGCTTGCTGCGGTTGGAGTCATGATAACGCGGCGTAGCCGTGCTATCATCAAAGAGTGTCAAAATATATTATGAAAATTACTCTTTGATTAATTAACAATTACCCATTAATACCCCGTCAGCTTGCTGCCGGGAAATTTATTTACTTTAGTAATAATTTTAAAAAAATTTATGAAAATCAGTCTAGAAGAACTCAAAAAACTTTCAAAAAAAGCCATTGTTAAATATGGTTACACCCAATCAGAAACAGAGGTTATTTTAGATATGTTGATGTACGCTCAGTTAAGAGGGAATAATCAGGGCATTATTAAGTTGATTGGTGAAGGTATCCCTAAAAGCGATCAGGCTAAAAAGCCAAGCATAGAAAAAGAAACAGAGTCAACGGCTTTAATTAACTGTAATTCAACTATGGAAGCTTTAGTCATGATGGAAGCTGTTTCAATGGTTGTTGAAAAAGCTAAAAAACAAGGCATAGCTATAGTTGGGACTCATAATGGCATGGGCTCCTCTGGGGCAATAGGCTATTGGTCTAGGATGATAGCTAAAGAGGGGCTGATTGGCATTACTATGTCTAGCTATCCTTTTGCTAGTATTCCGCCTTATGGATCTTATCAGCCTTTATTTTGCACCAATCCAATTGCTTGGGGAGTTCCAACAAAAGAGCAACCGATAGTTCTTGATATGGCTACGGCAGCCATGGCCAACTATGGCTTGCTTGAAGCTAAAACAGCTGGAGTAAAATTAGAAGAAAAGCTGGGTTTTGATAAAGATGGTGATGAGACTAATGATCCTGCTGAAATTATGAAGGGTGCAACTAAACCTTTTGATAAAGGATATAAGGGAGCAGGTTTGGCTTTAATGGTTCAAATAATCGGCGGTGCTCTGGTGGGAGCTGATTTCAATAATAATAGTGATAATGACGGCAATATGGTTATTGCCATCAACCCTGATTATTTAATTGGCATGAGTCAATTTGTTAATGAGGTTGAAAAGATAAAGACAGCTATGAAGGCATCAAAAAAGCTTGAGGGTGTAGAAGAGGTATTGGTTCCTGGAGAAAGAGGTGACAGAATCAGAAAAGAGATCATTCAATCAAAAGAAATTGAGGTTGAAGACAATTTATTAGCACAACTAAAAAAATTTGTCTCTGAGGAATAGTTTTTTATCATTTTAACCCCTGTAGAGATTGAGTTTATATCTATTTTTGACTAAGATTTTTGCTTGATTTTTTTATATTGGTTTTTAGGAATCCACACATTTAATACCTATTGGCTAGCGATCGCTGTCTTAGCACTTTTGACCTGAAATGTAGATTTAGGCTTAACTTAAATTAAGCCTAAAGTTCTTTTGTTACTTATTGCCCTACAGGTAAGCTTTCGCAAGCCTCGCCGTCTTTGTCTCCATCCAGGCGGTTGACATCATTGTTGGTTCCACCAAGTTTGTCAAAGAAAGTTTGAGCCTGAGCTTGAGTCTCAAAGTCTGAACAATTATATTCATCAGCGCTTTTGCCAACACTGCTATTGGTAGTGACATTACCAAAAACATCGTATAGGACATTGCCTGATTCATCTCGTTGAACTTTTGCTTCCTGAAATGAACCTGTCTTCCACAATTGACCCAAGTCCCAATCGTTTTGTGTGATTTCAAGGCCAAGGGCTGCTGTGAGAGTGATAAAGGCTACCACTAGTACGATCCGAGCTTTTTCCCACACAAAAAAGAGGATGGCAACAATTGCCATCAGAATCAAGATTAAAATTAAGCGAAATTTATGATTGCCTCTTAGTTTTTTGAGTTTTGAGTTTGTTTTTGTCATATACTTATCATAATTTGTTTAGGCTAATAAAGCAATGAATTTAGAGATTAATCTAGATATTATATTGCAGTTTACCCTCTACCTTTTAATAGTGGTTTATACCCCGTGAGCTTACTTGAGGGGAACAAATCAGAATGGGGGTACCCTCAGGGTATTACTACCCTTTAGAAAAAAGCAAGGTGGAAGCCAAAGGAGGTATCTCCCTTCATGTGATTTTGAGTTCCCTAGTCACAGGGAAGCAGGCCTTGAGTTAATAAAAGGATAGTTTTTTTTAACTCTACGCCACAAAACTTAGCGCAGTGCCTGTTTTATTAGCTCGGCCAGTTCTGCCAATCCTATGGATGTAGACTTCCTTACTTTCTGGGAGATCGTAATTGATCACATGAGTGATATCATCAATATCTAAGCCTCTTGAGGCTACATCAGTTGCTAGTAGGATGCTTACTTGATTTCGTTTAAATTTTCTCAGAGCTCTTTTTCTTTGGTTTTGGGATTTATTACCATGGATGATTTCAGTCCGATGCCCTTTTTTATCTAGTCTTTTCTGCAACTTATTTAAGCCATGTTTGGTGCGGCCAAAAACTAAGACTTTATCAAAACCAGATTGATTAAGAAGACTATGCAGAACTGCTGTTTTAGATCTTCCTTTTAGTTTAACAATGTCTTGATTAACATCAGGAGCTTGTTGCTGAGACTTAATTTCAATTCTGATTGGGTTCCTAACAAAGCGGTGAATAATGTCATTTAATTTATGAGGTAATGTAGCTGAAAAAAACAAGGATTGCCTGTTCTTAGGCAAGCGACCAATCATATATTTCATATCATTGATAAAACCCATGTCCAACATGCGATCAACCTCGTCCAAAACCACCACAGGGAACTTGTGCAATTTTAGCTTTCGACGTTTAGTTAGATCAATTAATCTTCCAGGAGTGCCAATGATAAAATCTGGTTGTCTTTTTAAAGAAGAAATCTGGCGTTTGATTGAAGTGCCGCCAATGCACAAAGTTGAATGTAAGTTCATTCCTTGGCTAAAAATTTTAACCTCTTTTCTAATCTGAATAGCTAACTCTCTAGTAGGGGTCATGATTAAAACATTTTTTGATCGATCCTGAGACAGGTTAGTAACTAGCGGTATTAAAAAAGCAGCTGTCTTACCAGTGCCGGTATGAGCTGATCCAACTAAGTCTTTGCCTCTTAGAATTGGCTTAATTGCTTGATCTTGAATTGGAGTAGGATTTTTAAAACCTCGATTGAGAATATTTCTTTTCAATTGATCGGGAATAGCAAAATCAGTAAACTGATGTTTAGACTGATATTTTGACTTAGTCTTTTGGTGAGTGGTTTGATTGACCAAATTAGTCGGATTAAAAGTCTTAATTCGATAATGGTGATGATAGCGTCTTCTTCTCGACATAAATAATTTCCTTATTTCTTTATTTTCTAATACCTTGAAAAAGTGAAAGACAATGAGCAGTAAGTAGAAATTAGAGATTGAAGACTGCGGAGAGTCAAATACCTAGCAAAACTTAAACCAATTGGCTGTTTTATTTCAGAATTAATGATTATAGCAGGATTTGATTCAGTTAGCAAACTTATAGGATATTCCTTCCCACAAAAATATCATTTTTAATGTATGGTCTAAGCCTAATCTAATATTAATTGTCAGGATTTTGGTACTGAGTCAGGTATGCTCAATTTGAGTCAAGGAAATTACCACTATAAATTTATGTTAAACCATCAAGCTTTGGCAGATATTCCTTTTACTGTTGAGTAAATTTTTTTAGTGCCTACTAAATAAATTAATCATCTATTACTTTGAGATTTTTGATTTCAGAATTACTATTTCCGCCTTCTGATCTGCTGCCTTCTGATGTACCTGGCGCAAACTGTTGTCCAGCACGACCTTCATATTTCACCCCTGATTCACCGCCACCAGAAGTACCAGGAGTAAATTTGATTAAACCATCCTCAACAACCACTTCAGCATTTCCTCCAGGCCCGGTTCCAGGAGCATAAGTTGTTTCTTTTTCACCTTCAACATTAGTTCCAGGAGCGTAGGTGTTTTTTGTCTCACCTCCAGGTTCTGTTCCAGGAGCCCATACGTGCTCAACTTTTTTTAAAAAAACATCTCTATCTTCTGTTTTATTTTTATCTACTACTTTTTTTGCTACTTGGTTTACAACTTGTTCCTGAACTTGAATCATTTCTTGTCTAGTATCTTCATCAACCGTAGTTTTAATCTTTTCCATTGTTTTTTGTTGATCAATTGTTCTTTCTTGAACTTTACTCAAGACATCTCCTATTTCGTCTTTATTTAATAGGTCATTTTGTTTTTCTTTTATCTGGAGATAGTTTTTTATTGTAGCCTGAACCCGTTCGTTTTCGCCTTTATTTGCATGCTCTTCTGTTGCAGTTAATCTTTTTTCAGCGTATTTTTCCAACAACTCAATCTTTTTTTCAACTTTAAAAGTAAAAAAGTATTCAACACTCTCTTGAATTCTGGTAACAATTGCATCGAAAGAGCCACCTCCAGCTTTTGTGTCAGCTGCTAGGACAGGAGTGGCGCCCAATGTCAAAATAACGAAAAATGTTATCAAAAAAAATATTTTTTTCATATATCATTACCTTTATTGCTAGTAATATTTTATTAAACTAATTATCAGTATAGCAAGTTTTGTAAATAATGGATATAACAGTGGTTAAATTAGAAAAGCAGAGATCTATGTTTACAAAGTTAATGGAGAATATTATTGCAGTGATTGTGCTGAAAGCAGAGGGAAAGATGATGCCCCACATGATAAATTGTTAACAAGTGAGACTATGTCAAGAGACGATGTTTATTATTGCACTGATTGTGGGAAGAAAATTGGTAGCGGCAGTGGTGGAGGAGGCGATGAAAGATTGTTTTGAGAAGTTGAGAATATATCCCTAATTTTTAATCATTTTTTTTCATGAATTCGCTATTTTATTTAAAGAGGGTTATATCAATTATTTCTCAAGTTAAATATATATTAAAGCTAAATATATATTAATCTGCCAAACCCTCAACATCATTCGGTGCTTCAGCTTGAGCCACAAACTCCTTTTCGTCTTTTTTTACCACTGTCGGTTTGACTACTGACTGCACCAGGTTTTGTGTCTTAACTACATTCAACTCGCGGTACATAAAGCTAAAACGCTCTCTTAGGGTTTCGCGCAACCGAGCTTGAATTTCATCATCAATTTCCCAAGTCTGGCGCTTGAATTCTCCCCAGGCTTTCTTTCGTAATTTGTAGTAAAATTGCTCATCTGTTTGATCTGGCTTACGCTCATCAGCTTTATTTTTATCAAGCCAAGCATGCATTTTCTTTAGCAAGTCTTTAGGGAAAACATCATGATCCATAATGATGTTTTGAAAGCCGGTAGCCAGGTGGACTTCAATTGCTTCAGACTGAACAAACTGGGCAAAATATTCATCGGGTAAAGTTGAAGCTCCATGTTGAACAGTGCCACCAATTTTATACTTATCACGTGCCACACGAGAGATTTTCGATAAGATTGAAAAATCAACATCGACGTCGGCTAAAGAGCCATCGGCCAAAACAACTCCGCCATGGTGAGTGCCAGTTTGAACGCTGACTTTGCTCATACCAGTCATACCAGCAGGCAACTGAGCCTGATATTGATCAATATAAGCCCTAAAGTCTTCAACAGTGCTGTTTTTACCACCGATGTGGCCAATTTCACCGCCAACTGAAACGGTAACTCCTTTAGGTTCTAGCTCCCGAATCCACTTAGTTAGCTGAGCCGAGTAGTGAGCATTAGGTTTCTGCTGGTCGTTGATGTCTGCTTGTTTTAAATCGACTAGAGTCGACATATCAATGTCAATGTTATAGAAGCCAGCCGATAAAGAGTTTTTAATTAAAGTTTTAATGCTTTCGATCTCATTAATTTTTGGTTGACCTTTATCATTGGTCTTGGCCTGAAAGTGATCCCCCTGGATAAACAATGGTCCTGACCAACCTTCACGTAAGGCTGCAGCAGTAATAACGGCTACGTATTCATGTGGTGGTTGGGCGGTATAGCCCATTTCTGAACGGGCAATTTCAAAAATAACCGCTCCGACCTCATCCTCGACCGCGGCTTGAAAGGCAGCACGGGCAGTATTGTAAGCCATACCTCGAATGTTAATAGCTGGGACTGTAAAATCCAATGGCAACTCTTCGCGTCCACGCGCTAAATAAAAATCATTGATTGAGGCCGGTACGATTCCTGCCTCACGACCAGCTCGAGCTAGCTTCGCTCGTGCTGCTGCTTTATCCTCATCAGTTTCAGAAAAAACTGCTGCCCATACTAATTGATCAATTTTATTAGCTTTCATCGTCATGATGAGCTCCTTTCGAGTAAAGTTGTTAAGCGTTGCATGTCTGCCTTACTGCCCACAAAAAATGGGATCCTTTGATGTAATTTTTCAGGTTTGATTTTTAAGACCGCTTGCTGGCCATTAGTTGCCTCGCCACCAGCTTGTTCGGCTAGATAGGCAAAAGGAATCCCTTCATACAATAAGCGCAGTTTACCATTAGGATGTTTTTTATCTGCCGGATACAAGAAAATACCACCTTTTAATAAATTACGATGAAAATCAGCCACTAAAGAGCCAATGTAACGAGCGGTTTTAGCTTTACCACTAACATCATCTTCGGACTTAACTTCTTTAATATAATCTTTAATTGTTTGCTTCCACTTGCTCTCATAACTCTCATTAATGCTGTAAATTTTTCCTTGAGTTGGGAATTTAATCTCGGGATGAGACAAAATAAATTCGCCTAAAGATGGATCTAGAGTAAAGCCATGAACCCCTTTGCCCGAAGAGTAAACAAGCATTGTGCTTGAACCGTAAACAACATAACCAGCACAAACCGCCTCTTGACCTGGTTGTAAATAATCGCTTTTTTCCACTGTAGGTCCAGTGCTTTTTTTCTTAAAAATAACAAAATTAGTTCCAACACTGACATTGACATCAACATTTGACGAACCATCTAAAGGATCAAGGTGAACAATAAACTGTCTGTCTTTAGTTTGATCATTTTCGACTAGAGTGACTTCAGGTCTTTCTTCACTGCCAATGGCACAAACATAAGGCGACTGTGAAAGTAACTTAGTAAAAACATTGTCTGCATACTGATCTAATTTCTGAACTCGTTCGCCCTGGCAGTTAATTTTATCGGTTTGACCCAAAATTCCAACCAAACCTGCTTTATTAACTTCCCGCGACACGATTTTTGAGGCCAGCATTAACTGACTGACAACGTTATTCAAAGCCAAGCATTCATCAGAATGTTGGTGCTGGACGAAAAGGTGATTGGTTAAGTTAATGAGTTGTTTCATTTTGCCTTTCATTAACGGCTTTTTGATGTATTTTTGACCATCGAAAACATCATATCACTTGTTTTGGAAAACAAAACTACTCAATTTTTAGTGAGCAATAAATTACACAGTTACGCCGCAGCTTGTCGTGGGGTCACTTTATTCTGATTTGTTCCCCGTACCAAGCTATGGGGTATAATAAGAATCAATTAAACAAAGTAATAATGAAAGATAATTTGAAAAAAATTATTAATCCAAAACATGCTACTTTATTAGTTGTCGACATGCAAAAAGACTTTTTAAATCTAGACGGCAAATTAGCTAAATCTGGTCAAGATTTGTCTGCCATGAGGGCGACAATCAAGCCAATTGAAAAATTAGTGAGAGTTGCTCACCAGGCGAAGATTCCTGTTATTTTTACAACAATGATTGATGGACTCAAGTACAGAAGCGAAGTAGGGAGGTATCTTTTTTCAAAAAAGGAAAAAATAGAGGAAAATATTTGCGTTTTAGAAGGGAGCGAAGGGAGTGAGTTTTCAGAAATTCGTCCGGCTGAGCAGGATGAAGTGATAGTTAAACATAATTATTGTTGTTTCCATCAAACAGAGTTAGAGCCATATTTGCAGGGCAGATCAATCAAAACTTTAATTGTTGTCGGAGTTAAAACTAATGCTTGTATTGATACAACAATTAGAACTGCTTATCATAAAGGTTATTTTGTTGTGGTTCCGACTGAGTGTGTTGCTTCTGATGATAAGTTAGCTCATCAAAAAACTCTAGAAAATGTTGAGAGATATTTTGGTGATGTGGTTGGTTTAAAAGATGTTTTGGATTGTTGGGCCCATTAATTATAATCATACTATGACTGAAGACATTCAAATCGGTGCAGAAATACAAGACCTTCATCAAATGCCGGGTGTGCCAGAAATAAGATCTAAAATAGAGGCTCAGGAGATTAGTCCTGAAAGAATAGGACAGCTAAAGACTGAGTTTTACCCTAATTTTTCTGATAAAGAGATAGTTAGAATAGAGAAAGCTGCCCACTATTTTTTTCAGATGTATTCTTTGCTAGCTCGTTGGACTGGTTTGACAAAAATGGAACAGATAAAACTGTCAGATTTTAATGTACCAACTAATTCTTCTTTAACAGAACGGTTGAAAATTTTTAGTTTGATTGAAGAGATAGGAGTTTATCAGACTGCTTTTGCTTCTCTAAACAAGGTGGAATTTTATTTAGATGTCGGCGATGATGCTACATTAACTAGTATGCTTGATGGTTTAGATAACGACACTACTCCGCGCTTAGTGGATGTTGGTTGTGGTGGACAAGCAGCAGACTTACAAATAGCTTATCATCAATTAAAAAAAGGAAAAAAGGCGTATGTTCTTGGCATTTCTGCATATGATTATGGCCTTAATATAAGAGCTGCTTTTTCTGAATTTATTGGCGATGTTACTTTCGAACAAAAAAATATCTACACTGATCAAATAGAGGGAGAGGCTGACATTGCCTTTTCAGTCAGAGCCCTGCCCTTTACAGGCATGCAGGATGCAGTTCGTTTTTGTTCCAAGTTGCATGATTTGGCAAAAGAGGATGGAATGATCTGGTTGGATGGTGTTACTCAAAATCACTTTACTTTTGTCGATTCTGATTTTAAAAATTTAGATGATTTTTTGACTTATCTTCAAAAAACAACCATGCCCTCGCTCAGATTTAGAAAAAAGGGCATAAATCATACTCTCAGATGGAAAAAAGAAGAGGGTTTTCCTTTTGCAGACTTTGTTGGAAAAAAAATCGAATATGATGAAGAACACGATATTCCTTATATGGTTGTGTATGGATTAGAACAAGAAACGATATGATTCTCAGCGGATAATATTGATTAGAGGATTTCATTCAAACAATTTAGCAAGCTCGTCAAGTTGCTCTTTTCTTACCACTAACTGAGATCTATCTATAATTTCTCTAGCTTGATTGAGATACTCTCTGGCCAAACTCGGCTTATCGTCTTTTAGGTTTTTAGCTAAAGTCATGTAAGCACCACTTAACCAGGTATCTGTTGTTTTTTCATCATATTTATCCTGATTTTCCTGTGGTTGCTGGATCAGTTTTAAGCCATCGACCATATTTTTTTTACCCTGATTTTTGTCTCCAGCTTGATATTGAGCTGAGCCTAAATGGTATAAATATCTGCCTTTAAGAGAGTCATTTGATTGGTGTAATTCATTGAGCAACTGAAAGCTTTCAACTGCTAGTTTTGGTTTTGCCTGAGCTAAGTAAATATCGCCTTTTAAACTATGTCCAACTGTTAAACGAAATTGTGCTCTGAATTTATCTGCAAGTTTTAAGCTGGCATCGACTAGGCTATTAGCGATAATTAAGAAACATTGGTTGTTAGTACGATAAAAAAGGTGTTTATAAGTTAAAGACATTCCTTGTAAAGGTCCGGCCAATTTTTTAAATTGATGAGCTTGCATAAGTTCATTTATAACTTGCTGATAGAGTTCAAGAGCTTGATAGGGCTTGTTGTCTTCTCTCAGCTGCTCGGCTTGGTGATGTTTTTGTTGGGTTGGGGAAATGTCTGTCATATTTTAATTATAAACTGTCTAGCTTATTAGCCCAAATTATTATTAGCTAATAATTTATATAAAAATATATATAAATATCTATTTTTACAGCCAACAGATTAAGAAATTTTAACCCTCCTCCCCTAAATCTCCGACCGTAAGGTTGCGGGAGTGACTTCATAAACCCTTACCTCGTTTTCCTTTTTTTCAACCGACCATTGGGGAAATTGAAAATAGTTGGAGATAATACGTGAGCCTGGTTTAAGCTCTTTCTGTAATTTTTTTTCAAGGCGTTCCATAATGTAAGCAGTGCCGTAAAGAAAAACCAGATCATATTTTGATAAATTTAGATTCCAAAAACTATTATTAACAATTGTGACGCTCTTTTCTAGCTTTAGTTCCTTGGCTTTTTTTTGACATTTTTTGACTAAAAATGGATTAATTTCCACTCCAACAACATTGAAGCCCTGTTTGGCTAAGGCGAAGATAATCTTGCCGTCACCACAGCCCAAATCAATGATTTTATCTTTTTTTCTAGGTTTAGCTAATTTAAGCATGATTTTCAGCTTATCATCAGTGCTAGGGACAAATACGGCTCTGTGTAACATGGGCAAAGCAAAGGAAAGCATCCTGCCCAAGAAGATTAGTAAGATGAATAAAGTAACGGAAAGAGAATAGATGCACAAGAAATTAATAAAACTCATGGTTTGAATGGTTATTTTCTTCTTCTTTCAAAAAGATGCGATACTTACCTCTTTTCTGCAGCAAATTTTTTTTAATAGCTTCGATCAAATAAGAAACGCTCATAACTGATAAAAAATATTTAAACAAATATAAACCGATACTTAAAAAAATTTGTCGGTGTTTAACTTTTTTAAAGCCAAAGTGATCAACAATTGAAACAACTTTGGGATTAGAGCTGCCAACCACATATTTTCGCTGAGGGTATTTTTTAATAATTTTCTCAATAATTTTTTTGCCATATGATTTTCCTTGATGTTCTTTAATTATTGCTAGAGGGCCTAATTTGTAATAAGGTCCAGTCCTACTAATAATACAAGCTCCTACAAAATTTCCTTGGTTATTTTCTGCAATATAAACATTTTGAAAACTGAGCCACTTTTCTGGCGGAAAAGAAATAATGTGTTTTGATTCTTTAATTGTCTGGTGAAGGGATAATGTCTCCTCCTTAGTTAAAGCTCGCTGTATAAGCTTCATGATGATATTGAATTACTGATATTTTGAAAATTACTCTAGTTTATTCTTGATTTGCTAAAAAATTTATTTTTGATTTGCTAAAATTAGATTAGTCAGAAATTAGTCCTGAGTTAGTCCTAGAAAATTTCCTTAATTAGATTAGTCAGAGCCTAAAAATGGCCTAACCCCCAATATAGAGAAAAGACTGGAAGATTTTCGACCAATTTATTCTAAAATCTTTTATCCAAGTTTTTTTTATGCCAAAAATAGGCAACAAAATAAAAGACCAAACTAAAGCCAATCAATACCAACAGATCAGTTTTTACTCCGATTTCCGAGACATTGCCAATAACTGTTTTTACTAAATCATTGTAATAAGTGAGTGGCGAAAGATAAGCAAGAAATTTTAGGTTTCCCAGAGTTGAAATTGGTTTAAAGATTCCACTAATAAACAAAAAAGCAAATTTAACAATTGTTGAGAAGAGCATAATATCTGATGGTTTGTCAGCTGGTGGAGCAGAAATCAGCATGCCTAAAGCTGAAAAACAAAAAGCAGCAATAATTGTCCCCAAGATCAATTCAAAGTTTAAGACTCCTACTCCTAAAATAAGTGTGATCAGACCAATAATAATTGTCGAAATTGTTAGTCCAAAAATAACTGACCCCAAAATATCTCCTAATAAAATAGCCCAAAGGCTAATTGGGGCTGAAACCAGTCTTTCAAAAGTTCTCATTCTTGTTTCCCAAGGAGCAATAACTGGAGTAATAGCTGAGACTGTAAAAAATAGTGCCATTACTAAAAGCATGGGAGCGAGTCCGGCAAAACTTAGACCACGATTGTAGGAAAATGAAATAAGAATAAAAGTTGGGATAAGCAACCCTTGTATAACTACTGGTCCTCTAAAATAGTAGATTCTTAAATCTTTTTTCGCAATAGCGACCGATCTTTTTAATTGTTCTAAAATTTGCACTATTTTTTTGCTTGTGTAATTTTTATAAATGCTTCTTCCAAACTGGGCTCGAGTGTTTTGATTGACAAAATTTTGTTTTGGCTTTTTTTACTGAAAGCAATCATATCTTCAAGTAAATCTTGTTTGCTCTCAGCATAAATTTGATATTTATCACCAATTTTTTTAACGTTTTTAACACCTTTGAAGTCAATTTTGTTAGCGGGAATCTTTTTTTCAAAAGCGATTTCAATTCCTTGTTTGGTCTTAATAGTTTGTTTTAACTTTTCTGGTCGATCAATAGCAATAATTTGTCCATGATTGATGATGGCCACACGGTCACACAACATATTAGCTTCATTTAAATCATGAGTGGTGAGAAGGATTGTTTGACCCTTTTGATTTAGATTTCTGATTAGTTTTCTAATAAGACGCGTGCTTTTTACATCCAAGCCGCTTGTAGGTTCATCTAAAAACAAAATCTCTGCATCGTTCATTAAAGCCATAGCAATGATCACTCTTTGTTTCATGCCTTTAGAAAAAGTTTTTACTTTGTTGTGCTGGCGATGACTTAATTCAAACATCTCCAAAAGCTGTAGCGCCTTATCAACTCTTTGTTTCTTTGGTAACCCATATAGTTCGCCCATCAGCAGCAAGTTATTAAGAGCAGAAATGTCGATGTAAGCATTAGCCATTTCTGGCACAATACCCATTAGTTGTTGGGCTTGGGTGGGGTTAGTTTGAATATTGATCTGTTTAAGAAAAGATTGTCCTAAATTAGGTTTTAAAATACCTGTCAACATTCTGATCAGCGTGGTTTTACCAGCTCCATTTGGGCCTAATAGACCAAAAATTTCTCCTTGATTAATTTCGAAGGAAGAATTGTCAACTGCAGTGAGATGATTGAATTTTTTTGTTAGGTTTTGTGCCTGCAACAATGGCTTCATACTA
>JAYEJP010000033.1:0-5498 GCA_034660615.1 Patescibacteria group bacterium | reverse complement strand
AGCTCCATTTGGGCCTAATAGACCAAAAATTTCTCCTTGATTAATTTCGAAGGAAGAATTGTCAACTGCAGTGAGATGATTGAATTTTTTTGTTAGGTTTTGTGCCTGCAACAATGGCTTCATACTATATAACATAGCACAATTGGTCAGTTAAGTTTAGTTTTATAAATCGGTGGGGCGTTTTTTGATATACTGGATTTATTAATTCTGAAGCAGTAGATGAAAAGTTGAATAATGTTAAATATACTGTTCCTGGCTTTGAATAATTGTGGAGACCGTTATTTTGGCACAAATTAATATTTTTTTGCTATAGTAAAATTATGACTGAATTAGTAGCTTCTGATAAAAATGATAGGATGACTGGAAAAAATGGAGCTTCGAAAACAATTCCTGTCTCAGATCATATTGAAGTCTCTCCGCCTAGGGAGCATGCTGAAGATTTGCAAGTAGAACATCCAGTCAACTCACTTCATTGGACAGAAGAAAAAAAGGTTGCTTATACAAAGAAAACAAAGATTGAATTAACTGAATTTTTAGAAGAACTGGGAGTAGGCGTAGGCCTTGTTCAACAACTTACGCAGCGTTATGAAAATAACGCCCTTTTATATCGCGAAACTATGATTGGGCCGACTCATGACGAATATCATATGGCCAAAGTTGTACATTGGGCAATGGATATTTGGGACCGTCGTAAAAAAAAGTTTCTGGAAGAGAAAAAGAAATTTATAGTTCTTGCTTTAGCAATAGCAGCTATTGAACATGATCGTGCAGATGCGCCTAAAAAGGGAGAAGTTTTTACCGAATCGCAGCACAGGGAGGCTGATAGTGCCAGGGGGGCTGCCGAATTTATTGACAACATGGAATTACCTGAAGAGTTTGATTCTAATGAGTTGAAGTCTTTGGTTAAACTAATGATTGCAACTACCAGTCAATCATTAGAAATTAGTTGGGTTGGGGAAAATTTAGATGATCTTAATACCACTAAATTAATTAGAGGTGAAGAAGTCGATGAAGATGCTAAAGAACAAGCAGGGGCGGAAGTTGAGCTAGCTAAAATGGCAAGAGATGAGCTGATTGATGATTTTAATTGGAGTAAAGATTTGCTGTTAGAGTCAGTGCGAATGTTAAATGCATCTGATTATGCTTCTTATTTTTTTGAGCCAGCCGATATTATCGAGGTAATTGCTTTGCTGGTAGAAAAAGAGGAGCTTTTTGTTAGAGATGGGGTGTTGCTAGAAAATGAAAAATTGAAAGATGATTATATAAAATTTCTTGGTCCGGCATTTAAAACATTGATTTATCGTTATTATCATGATTATTACCCACAAGATGTTGCTCTTGCAGCATTGAAAAAAATAAAAGAAAATTCATTAAAGTTAGAAGAAATAAAAGCGGAAAAGCCTCATGATCCATTGCTTAGATTGGAAGGAGGGCTAACTCCTAGAACTTATTTTGTCATAATAAAAGATTTACATTTGGAAAGAGACTCAATAGTTCAGTTGGCAGCAGTAAAATACTCAAAAGCATATCGAGAAGCTTTTTCTCATCCAGATGCCGCTAATTTTCATGCTTTGGCAACAGACCTAATTAGGGCTCTTTGGCTAAAGACAGAAGAAACTCAGAAGGGAGAACTCATCAAAAAATTCTTTGAGCAAATTGAGTATAAAGCGAATAGGGAAGGAATGACGGTTGATATGTATCTATCGCCTTTGGCATATCAAGAAAATTTTAATGACGAGGAGTTAAGGAATTTGGCAGCAATCGAAGAGCTTGATCCTGCAACTAGTCCTAACTTTATGACGAAATTGACTGAGTATATGGAAAGTGGTTTTGAATCTGATGAAATTAAAAATGTCTCTTTAGCTCTTAGGGTTGACCATGGCGATGTTGATAAAGTTAATTTTGCTGATATTTCTACTGAATTTGAATTGAGTTTGGCTGGAATTCCTAATGCTGAAAATATGATATCAGCAATCCAGAAAGTTGAAAAAGCATGCTCTGGAAGAAAAATAACTGTACACGCTGGAATTGGCAAGAATCCGCAAGCTATTTTTGATAAAGTGTATCATCTTAGCCAAGATTCAAATAATGAATGGGTATTACATTTGGACGGCAGATATACTATTTTTAATACTTGGTTTTCTAAAATTGTCTCAGATTATACCGAACTTGATTTTCCGATCATTGTTTCACCTTTAGTTAATCTAATGACTGGAGATAGAGCCACGGTTGATGCTTTAGTAAGATTACAAAAAAGTATCACTCATTTAAGTCTTTCTTCCAATAATGCCACTATGGCTGGCGGAGGTAGTCAGGCTTTGCAAATATTAGCTTTCGAATTAATTGCTGGTGGCTCTCACTCATCTCCAGATGATTAGCGTGATTTTTATCATTAAGACAGTATAAAAAGCTTGATTGACAAGGGAGAATTTCTTTTGGTAAAATTAAATTATGACAGAAAAAAAATCCTCAAACTCAAAAAAAGAAAAAAATAGTACTAAAAAGCAAAATTTGACCGCAGCTCTAACGTATTTAGCTGGTTGGATCACTGGCTTAGTTTTTTTTGCTCACTGAGAAAAAAGACAAATTTATCCGTTTTAATGCAGCTCAGAGTGTGGTGGTTTTTGGAGGCTTGATGTTGATTTTTTTCATTCCTTTCTTGGGTCCACTAGTAGCGTTTTTTCTTTGGCCCTTATCTTTAGTTTTATGGATTGTATTAATGGTTAAGGCCTACAATAACCAAAAAATGAAATTACCTTATGTTTCGGATTGGGCAAAAGAAGTAGAAAAGAAAATTAAACCTCAATAAAAATTTTCCAAGGACTACTCTGTTTTTCTCTGTTTCTCCCTCTCAATAAATTGGTAAGTATCTTGCCACTGATCCAAACCTGCTTTTGGAATCAGGATAAATTGTCCGCCATTAGATTTTGATGACTTTAAAGTATTTTCAGTGCTAAGAATGATTGATTGGTTTTGATAATTGCTAGTTTGATGAAGAGCCGGGGCTAAGTATTGAAGTATTTCTAAATCAAAATCAGTGCAAACATTATTTGTAGCTAGTTTAAAAAATTCTGGTATTTTTCCTAAACTTTCAAGATCAAATAATTTATTTTTTATTGCTAGCAAAACTGTTTTTTGTCTTTGACTACGGGAAAAATCACCAGCAGTAGAACCATGACGAGAACGAACATATTTAAGAGCGTCGCCACCCTCCATCTCAACTAGGCCTTTTTTATATTGAAGATGCTCATAGCGGCATTCAAATTGTCTCTCCAGTTCAAAACCAGAGTAATTGTTAGTCAATTCAGCTACTTCTTCTGGAGTCATGCCACAGGGGTTGAGCTCTTCGCCTGTAATTGGATACCAAGGATCATTTAGAGTTTCTGGTACATCAACAGTAATTCCTTCTAAAGTTTCTCCAATAGTTCTTTTAAACCCGACAAAATCAATAGCGATAAAATAATCAACGTCTATGCCACTTACTATTTCGGCCATTTGTTTCGCCACTTTGCCTCCACTTAAAATTAGCTGACTTTGATCGTTTCCTAAAGTTAAAGCCTGATTTATTTTAGCCTGTTTTTTATTTGGCAGAGTAATCCATAAATCTCTAGGTATAGAAATAAAATTAATTAAATCATTTTCAAAGTCAATGTTAACAATTTGAATAACATCGGCTAAATACCCACCTTGATGACCAGCACCACCATAACCTAGCAATAAAATATTTAGGCTTTTTAGATCCTCGATTCGCTCATTAATTAGATCGCGGTTAAAAATTTCCTTGGTTTTATCTTGATTAGATAGTTTAGTAGGCTCAACAACTTGTTTCTCAATAGGGAAATAAAAATAGGTGAGAGTAGCGCTAATGCCAACAGTAACAAAAAAGAGAATAGCCAAAATTAAACGGTTTTTTCTAACAAATTTTTTTAAAGTCATCTATCTTAGTATATGTTTGATCTAATGATTTGTCTAAGATTTTTATTGCGAGAAAGTGGTAATTGCAATGGATTTTTTTAAACTTGTCTTCAATACTATTAAAACAACAGTCTTAACTTCTTCATTAATCAATTTCAGTGTCGTTGGCTCCTAGATAATGAATATGGTCAGTAATTTTTTTTACAATCATTAGCTCTTAGTAATTAATAAGCAACTTATTTATCAATGCGATTTAAAAAATACTCAGTCCACTCAGAATTAAAATTAAGTTTGTTAAAACGATTTAAAATTTCTTTTTTGTCTAATCCAGCTTCTAGCCATTTTTTGCTAGTAGAAACAATCATTTCTCTAGCCTCATAAGGGAAAACAATCCAAGCTGAAGTTTTAGCTCCGTAGTAATCAGGTTTAATTGCAGAATGAGGCTTGTAATAGAGTGTAGCTGTTTTGACCTCTTTTACTCCTCTAATTTTTAGGTAGTCAATTGTGAATTTAAGCGATTCGCCAGTGTCGGCTACATCATCAAATAATAAAATAGTTTCTCCTTGAATTGAGGTTGGAATATCTTGATAAATTTGAGGATGATCATAGCGATCGTTTTCACCTTTATAAAATTTAACACCAATACTAGCCACCTCATCTACTTGTAAAAAATCAACCAGTGATCTAGTCATAGGCCAACCACCCTTGGCCAAAGTAACCACTCGATTGAATTTATTGCGATCAGCATCTATTTTTTGACACATTTCAAAAGCGAGCTGATTCATTTGATCCCAGGTGGGAGCAAGATATTGAGTGCTATTTTTAGGAAATGAAATAAGTTTTAAGTCTGACATAATTTATTTTCTAGTGCTTGTTAATAATTTTACTATATAAGAACTTAGTTATCCTATAAAGAGAATAGTGATAATCATACAAAACAATTTTAAGTTTGGTTTAGTAGGTGTAGATATTAGAATATTGTTAAGCAGTTAGTGTATTATTATTGTAGTTAGAGAGTGGTAGAAGTTAAATTGTTAAATCTTCTCAAGAAGAGGGACAATGAAATTCTACTTTTAGGTAAAAAATACTGATTAATAAAAAACATGGAACAAACTAAACTTAATGAGTTTATTGATATGATTAAGTTAGATATGTCGCAAAAAATAGTTTTTTTACTTTTGCTGGGAATAATCGGTTCGGTAATTGTGTTTGTGGTTATTAAACAAATAGTGGTTATCAAACAAAGAAAAGAGACTAAAAAAGAGCAGCCAGTCTCGCAGGCAAATGTTATTATGAATAAAGATACAATTAGAATGAATAAAGATAAAATTAGACAACCTCAATTTGCAGGAAAATTTTATCCTAGTGATAAAGACCAGTTGGAGCAGGATTTGGAGCAATATTTTACCAAAGCTATGGAATTTGGTTATCAAGTTCAGTCAACTCAACCAATTAGAGCCTTAATTGTGCCGCATGCAGGCTATTCATATTCTGGTTTGGTAGCTGCTGTTGGTTTTAACCAGCTTAATTCATCGGCAATAAATAAAGTTATTTTATTTGGTGCTTCACATCAAGCATTTCTT
>JAYEJP010000032.1:0-4297 GCA_034660615.1 Patescibacteria group bacterium | reverse complement strand
GATTCGTCTTCTACATAATTATCACTGGTAGTGTTAGCTATACGCTGGTAGTGTTCTAAAGCTTCACCTAAAGCGGTGTCGGCATACTTCTTCAAGGCCATACTGTGAACAAAGACCATGGTGTCTTTAGCTCGGCTAAATCCAACATTTAATCTTTGTTTCTGCAAGTGGTGAATATTATCAGCTCTACCACCTACTACTGGATAGATATACTTCAAACTTCCGTTGCCCAAATCTTTATCTTCAACCAAGGAATAATAAACAATATCTTTTTCTATTCCCTGAACGTCTCCAACAAACCAAACCTCAAGCCCATTGTCTTGCTTAAGCTGGTGATAATTTTCTAGCTCCTCGCTTAAGACTGAGAGCATTCGATCAGCCTGCTCTTTAAAAGAAGTGATAATGCCAATACTCCCCTTGAAGCCATTGTTGCTGAGTTGTTCTAGATCCTGACGAATAGCATCTATTTCGTCTAGATTTACATTCTTACCAGCCAGACCTTGAGTTTCTACTGGAATAAAACGTAACACTTGGTTGATAGGTTTAGTTCGAATCCTATTAGTGATTAAGTTAATCTGATTTTCTTTATAAAATTTTTCTTTTGAGTAACTAATGATTTCAGGGAAGCTTCTGAAGTGAACATCTAGAGAAGTTTTATAATTGGCCAGAGCTTCTGCAAATGAAAGAGTTGAAGTGCGAATACCAAAAGTTTTGAGCCATTCTTTTTTATTGGGATCAACTGTGTACGTTTCTGGGTTGGTGAGCTCTTCTTTAGGAATATTTTCTGAGACTTCTGAGGCAAGCTGGTCCTTGAGTTCATCAGTGATCTTTTCGTTTTTATCCTTTTCATAGTTATCTAGGATATCTTTAAAATAGCGCATCGAATATTTTTTGCTAACGTTGCGAGCGCTGACAGCTCCGTACTGTAATTCATCACCAAAAACGATGGTTTGCTTTGCTCGTAACATCAGCGAAATTGATTCAGCAATGGAAACCTGGGAGGCCTCATCAATAATTAGAACATCAACCATATCTTTGTCCATTGGTAAATACTCTGAAACCAATTTTGGCGGCGCAATAATACAAGATAGATTTTCAAAAAGAACCTTGGCTTGTTCTGAGCTAAGTCTTTTGTTTGAGTTAAAGGCAGTTAATGCGCGTTGGACATCACCCTGATGGTTAAGTAGATTTTTTAATCTCCGGTCATTTTTATGCTCAACTAGTTTTTGCACCTTTTGTTCGAACTGTTTAATATTTTCTTTTTCAGGCAAGTCCGGTGTTCGGTAGTGTGAAACTTGCTGATGATGATCTACAAGTTTCCAGAATTTATCAATTTCACTATTGGACTCACCTAATTTAGAAAAGGTGCTAATGTCGTGAGCTTTTATTTCAAAAGGCTCTAAAGCAGGCAAATAATATTCCAATAGCTTGTTTAAATTCTGAACAAAGCCATTTTCAAATTTTTTAACTACTTTCTTAATTTGAATCAACTCTCGATAAACTGTTTGCAAATCAACTTCTTGCTTATTAAGCAGCTGCTTAATTTCCCCAATATCTGATTCTATTTGGTGGTAATTTAAGCTTTGTTCTATTACTTTCAGATTTGTACTAATCTCTTCAAGGGAAAGATCCGCTTTTTCCTTATCTTCTAATTGACCCATTGTTTTTAACAGTAGTTCGTATTTTAGGCTGTATAGCTGCTCAAATTGTTTTTGTAAGTCGTCAAGATTGAATTCCTTATGTTTAACCAAAAGATAATCTTTATTTAAGAAGGGATAGACCTCGTGCAATTGTTTGACTTGAGCTAGAGTAGCCTTTAACTCATCTAATACTTCTTCCGGTTTTTTGTCCTGCAACTCAGCGTAAACACGAGGATGATCGAATTTTAAAGTGTTTTCCAACTCTGTCTTTTCTTTACTTCCAAATACTTTAGAAGTAAAGCCTTTGTTAGCTTTTATTAGTTTTTTTAGCATTTCTACAATTTTCAGAGCTTTTTGATAACTCTCTGTATATTCAAAGTCAACTGAAGCAATCTCTTTACTATCAACTTCAGTGAAAACAAATTTCTTTAAAGCTATGTGTTTATTGCCATGTTGCAAAAGATTTTTTACTAAATCTGTAAGAGCTTTAAGATTGTTTTGATTGATATCTTCAGTCTTTAAATCGTGAATTAGATTAGCTTGGAGACGGTTTAGTTGGTCACACTTGGTTGTTAGGTCTCCTAGCTTTGATTTCCTGTCAAATAGCTTGAGAAAATTATTCCATGAGATATTATTAAGAGTTTCAAATTGACTAAAGTTATCTTTGGATTGAGATAGATGGCTAAAGTTAGTTTCTTGTGGAATTTTAGTAAGCTTCAACTGCTTTTGATAAAGTTGCTTCTGAATTTGAATCAGATGAGCACTATGATGTAAATATTGTTGATATTTTTCTGACTGCTGCCAAAACTGTTTATTTTGTTCTTTTAGTGATTCTTCAAGAGAAGCTTTATCTTGTTTCACAGCTTCTTGATTGAAGTTTAAAACTCTATCTGCAGCTGCACCAATTGCCGGCGAAGATAGAGTGCTTTCAATATTATTTGGAGTTTGACCCAAATTACTCTTTCGAGTCATGCGAAGAACTGAAGGCTTAGCTTTGGGGTGCAAATTTTTAAATTGTTGAGTTAACTTTTCCTCAACAACATCTAGTGCCTGTTTTTTGTGTGATGAAATTAAAACCGATTTGCCCATTAAGTTAGCTAAGTATACAAGGGCAGTAATAGTATAAGATTTACCTGTTCCAGGAGGACCTTCAACTTTAATAATCTCATTCTTCTTATTTTTAGCTGCTAACAACACTCTTTTTTGAGAATCATTAAGTTTAATAGGGATATCAGAAATTAAATTTTTAACTGATTTTTTAGGATACTCTTTTTTATAAGCTGAATGAACCTCATCGACAGTGCTTTCAACATTACCTTCTACGTAGTTACCGATTAAGTCTACAAATTTTTGTCCTGGTCCATCATCAAGCTTAGTAATTAGCTCCGAGTAATCCAATATTTTGCGATCTTCAGCCAATAATTGGAGTCCAATCCTACATTTGATTGGCGGTAGTTCTTTAGCTACGAGTTTTTTAAAAGCCGACTGAAGCAGAACTGGATTGGAGTTTTTATAATAAGCTTGAATAAAGTGATCGATTGTTTGCAAATTGCCAGTTGCATTTTCAAGCTTACAAGCTCTAGGAGTAGTGAGCACGTTTTCGAATTTAAAAGAGTTGATAGCCGGAGTATTAATCATCAAAATATCTCTGGCATTCTCAATAATAATTTTATTAGTTAAATTTTTTACATTAATTTCCAAAAAATAGAGGGGATAGCTGGTCTTTTCATCAGTAATCTCATGGAAAAATAGAAAACTACTACGATTATTAGCAAACTGTAAATAACTATTAAGCATCAAATGAAGATCATACATTACGATCTCAAACTCTTGTTCTTGAATATAGTTATATATGGTCGCAATGTAGGTTTCCTTATCACCAGCCTCCTTAGCGATTTTTTGAAGATTGTCAAAAATTTCTTGTTCTATTCTAGAGGGGTTAAATGAAGACGGTGGTGTATGTTCAAAATTATATTTATCTTGTAAATCCTGTTTTTTTTCTTGTTGTAGTTCTAAAAGCAATCTAGAACTAGCATCTCTAAATGCTAAATTATAAATACGAAAAGCCTCATGTTTGATTTTTTTATCTAATTTAGGATCAATGTCTTGCTTTACGGCTTCCCCATCTTCTCCCACTGTGATGATTTTTTCATCAGCCAGAGCCTCTTTGGTTTGCTCTAAACACGATTGCAAATAATTTATGTCTAGTTCTTCGTTAAGAATTTGAGTTAAGCGATTTTTAAATTTATTTGAATCAATCGTTACTTGATATTGGTTCTTATCAATTTTCAACCCAAATGATTGATTGGATCTAATTTTTTCTAAAAGTTGCTTCTCAAATTTAGGAAAGACTGAAAAATCTAAAGTTAGCTCGTCGTTACTCCAGGAGTAAGGGACTTTTCTATTAAAACGGAAACGAGTTTCATTATAAGTAGCGAAATAATTAAGAATGCTTTTGGCGAAATTTTTCATTGATTTAAACTTGCCTCAATACAACACAAAGTTTTTATTTTTATGGTGCTAATTAAAAACATCTACAATTATATACCAACGAAGTTGGCTCTATTGCAAACAGTGGGGTAAAAAAACTGTTAGTGGCAAACAGGAAAGCGCCATTTTTCGAATGTAAACCTCCTTGTCTTTAAACCCATAGCCAA
>JAYEJP010000031.1:0-21519 GCA_034660615.1 Patescibacteria group bacterium | reverse complement strand
TGATGTTTATTCTGGTATTAGCACAGAGATTGAACGATTGATAATAAAGAATCACAGTGATAATAGCTTGTCAGACAAGCACAAAAAGCAAATCTTTTCTATTTTTAATCGACTTTATCCAATATTGGGCAGTGATTTGGGGATAATTTCTAGATATTTTCCTCAAGTAAAAAATGGAGCAAAATTGCTTAACCAGCTTAAAAAAGCCTTAAAAGAGTAGGAGCGTTGCTTCAAACTTCTTTATAATTTTCAATTTGATGTTTAAAAACCGAAACTACTTTCTCTGGTATTTAATGTTAGCTTTGGGTTTTCAACTTTTGCTATTCGATATAATTACGGTTAACAATCCAGTGAGGATTTATAAAAAATGTGTTCAAAATCGACCTTTGGGTCTTCAAAATTTGAAATTTCAGCTTTAGATTAAATAACATATTGATATATTTATAGTCTAATAGAACAATATACGGTAATTCTAATACCAGATGTTGCAACAATAATACGGCAATTGTGCATTAATAAATTATTATATTATTGCAATAAAAATGAGTAAAAATTACTGCGAATATTAGCCGAAATATAGCTATAATATTATATTTTGATTAAAGATAGCTGAATTAAGTTATAAGGAGCCAATTTTTAACTAATTGGCTAAATATAGGATGGGGTATTTTTGATGGCGGATGACTCTTGAGTGTTTTATGATCTAAGCTCTATCTGCTTTGAGGATACCTAGTGTTGCCACAGGCTTTGGGGGCCACTGCCTTTCAAAATAACCCAATTCTAGTTGCTTTTGATTATATTCTGTAGCTTGCTACGGGAAATAAATTAGAATGAGGTACCATCAAGGGTATCACCGCTAGTGATATTAATATTAAGGAGGAACTCCAAGGAAGAATCCACTTGGTGTTTTAGCCTCTTTTTTTGGGAGTAAGCTGATGAACGGGGAGCCAATCTAAAGCGATGCTTTTTTTTATAAACCCAACTAATAAAACCTAGACTTTTCTTTTTCGATTTTGCCTGTATTTCTCTACCTCCTCAACGCTCGTTACCCAATTCCGCCCCTTTTTATGTGCTGCCAATTTGCCAGTTCTAGCTAGTAAATTGAGATACTTAGCTGAATAAGGCACTTTTTGACTAATTTTTGATAACAACCGAAACTTCTTTTTGGGGTCATTGGTTGGTTGGAGGGCTTGTAAATAGATATCTAACGATCTTTCCACTGTTTGCGCTACAAACTTAACTAAAGGTTCATATTCTCTCTGATCTGCCTTATTTAAAACTCGGTAATATTTTCGTCGGTCATTTTTAAGGACGATTGTTAATGGATAGCTTGCTTTCAGCAAAATAACATTCATCACTAATCTAGCAGTCCGACCGTTGCCATCAAGGAAAGGATGAAGGTGGACTAGTTTATGATGAAAAATTGCTGCTAGCTCTACAGGATGGAGTATTTTTTGCTTTTCAGCAAACCACTTCATCAAACCTTCCATTTTTTGTGGAACTTGTAGCGCATCTGGTGGCACATGGTCTGAGCCGCCAATCACCACATTGCTAGTGCGATATTTACCAGCAAATTCCTCTTCACTCTTTTTAACTACTAAATGGTGAAGAGTTTTTATCAAATGCTCTGACAGAGTTGGCTGAGACTCATCACTGATTAATTCATATAGAAACCCCAAAGCTGCGTGGTGATCTTTGGCTTCCAAATGATCTCTAAATGGTTTGCCTTTTATAGTTAAACCCTCATGAATCACCCAATAAGTTTCTTTAAGGGTCAAGCTATTGCCCTCAATCGCATTTGAGTTATAAGTCATCTCTAGCTCAAATTGTTCTCTAAGCTTTTTTACTGCTCCTTTGGGCAATGGACGTAAGGAATTAAGTAGGCGTAGTTTTTGATTCAAGCGATTTTGAAAAAAATTGGGGAGATATGTCATGGCTTAGTATGGTTTATACTAAATTCTAGCCTATCCCATATTAGGAAGAAGTCAATATCTAGAATAGGTTCCAACATAATTGATGATAGGGTGAATAAGTCTTAAAATATCTACTTTAGATTGATATATCAATTCTTTCTATTTTTATTTAAGGAGAAAAATACTTATTAGCTAACTTTGACCATCATTAGAACTATCTTTTTTCGATCAAATAAGCTGGTAATCTCAATCTTTTTATTCTCTTCATTCTGCGCCTGTTCGGTTTCCTGATAGCCAATTTTAAATACATCAAATTGGTATTGGCCTTGCTTTAAGTTATAGAAAAATCGACCCCGATCATCACTTAAAATAGCTCTTACCTGTTTTGAACCACTTAATTCGCTTATTTCTATCAGGGAGTTGACGATTGGCTGGCCGTTTGCGTCAACAACCAGACCCTCAATGTTGCTTCTTGATTTTTTACTTGCATGAATTGCCCACAAACCAATATACCAAGCAATCACCCCTAAGTTAGCTATGCTGGGATAAAACAGAGCTACTAAGCCTGAGCCGAAAAGCAGGGCCCAATTCCAAGGAGTGGAATAGGCGGTCACTTTAGCCAAGAAGCTTTTAGCTTTTGTGGTTTTTTTGAAATTACTGCTGTGTTTCCCGCCCAGATCTCTGTCCATTGGAATCATAAAACCCATTTCGGGTTTATATTTGGTTAATTCGAAGTCTTCACCCAGATAAAACTTAGCTTTTTCTAAATAGTTGGGTCTAGATAATTTTGTAGGAAAGCGATGGTGCTTTTGACTAGTGCTAAGCCGATATGTCCGTGGAGGTAGCTCGACTGGAAGATAGAGACCATCTTTATCTGTTAAGACTGTTTGCACCAATGGTGGTAGGCTTGATTTTACAATTGGTGAGTGAGGGTTTAGTTTTAATTGGTTAAGGTTGGGACGATGTTGGCTAACGAAGGTTAATTTGGCAAAAGGAACACCTTCAAAATCGGTCGTATTGACAGCATAGCCTTGTCTTTCTCTGGTGGGGATGAGGCCAAGGATTTTCCAGATGGTGATCAATATCTCCCAGGACAGTTTAGCAGCAAAGTCTTTAGCCAAGAGAAGAGTGGCAATAACCGGGGCTGCTAATAAGATGATGGCTGCTAGCCATGGGCCAAAAAAATTTAATAAAAGTTTCACTAAAGGAATTCTAATAATTTTTCTAACAGATGGAGGTGTTAGTTGATGGACTAATTCTTTAGGCGGCGTGTAAGGGATGATAACTTGACCCTCGATTAAGATGGGTACGCCTTCTATAGCAGAAACGTGCAAGGCTTCATCAGTAATAATGAAATTAAGGATGATAGTGACGTCTCTAGTTAATATTGGTAGTTGGTGGGACCAGTCGCCATTAATATCTATATCTTCACTTGAGCTAAGATTATCCTCATCAGGAATAACAATTTCTAGATTAACTGTGGCGCCAGCCTCACCAGTAGCTACGATAGTTGGTTCGTTGTCTGAAAGAGTGATAGTGGTGGAGGGAACACTGCTACTGTCTTGGGCAGAGATCGAGACAGTTTCACTGCCAATTGAAGAAATGACAAAAGTAGGGGCGACCGAATCAATCTCAAAAGTCCAGGTGGCAGAGTCGGCTGTATTGTCAGAGGTGTCAGCAGCTACGATTTTCCAGGTATGTGATCCCTGCGAGAGGGTGTAGTTTAAATCCAGAGTGTAGTAACCAGTTATTGCGCTATAACTCAAATCATATAGGGTGAACGAGCCAGTAGAGCTAATGTTATTAATTGCTAATTCGCCATCTAGATATAGTTGATAATGAGAAACAGCAACGTTATCAGTGCATTCCTGCCAGATAAACTGCGGGGTATTAGTACTAAGTAAATCACCATTTTCAGGAGAGATAAGAATTGGAGTGCTGGGGTCAACTATATCAGGCATAGTTGCAGAAACAGTGTCAGTGTTTTCAATTGGATCAGGATAAGTTTGGGCCTGGACTAGGGTGGTGGCGATTAATAAAAAACCGAGAACAAATAGAGTAAATAATGTTTTAATTTTGTTTCTATTTTTGATTAGTATGTTTTTTCTAAAAATGAACATATATTTTTTTCTAACCAAAAAGGTCACGGCCAAAGCCGTGACCTCAGTAATATCTAATTAACAGTTTTGGCTACTCCTTTTTGTCTTCTTGCTCGTACTGTTTAACTTTTTTCTGTAACTCCTTGATCTTGGCTTCTTCTTCCAGGTAGCGATATTCGATATGGCGTTTAACAGCAGCTACTGCTGCAGCAGTAATCAAAATCGCCAACATTATTACTAGAATAATTCTGACTGGCACAATCCAAAAATTAGTACTGGCTACAGCGACATTACCAACTTCACCATAACTCATGCTAAGCTTGGCCTTGTAAAGCCCAAAACCCCAGAGCTTATTCCATTTGCCAGCAAATTCGCGGTTGTTAAGAGGAAAAACATTTTTAGATTCAATTTCTATGGATTCTTTTTTCTGTCCCAGCATATTAAAAATATCGATATTCATTCTAGGGCTAATGTGAATGTCTGATTGATTACTGATTTTAAAAGAGAAGGGAATAGGACCAAATTCTTGGAATTTTTTAAACTCAAAATTTCTGATATATGCTTCTTCGTTTATTGGTCCCTCAACAATGACATAAAACAAAGTACCAATTTTTTGGCCAATGGCAGCGGCTGCTTCACCAGTGGCTAATCCTTTTTCTAGCTGTTTGGCGGTTTCATTAATAGGCTCATGTAAAATCATGGCATAGTGGCCGCCAGGTAGAGCGTTTTCAGGCACTTCAATTAAAACATTCATTGCCACAGTCTGTTTGGGGGCAACTTGATGATAATTGGGGGTAATCAGCATCCAAGAAGCAAGGCTCCAACGATTGGAAGTAGTATCTCTGACTGGAATTGGGGTTGAACCATCGCCTTTGACTACAAAATCTTGAATATAGCTTTGAACTTTTATGGTCTTGCTAGAAGCATTTTGGAAACGAATGCTGACTTGTTTTTTCTCTCCAGGCTTAATTCTAAGCATGCCTTCAGCCCCTACTCTTGGGGGAATGGCGATAATGGTTCTACTATCTTGGGCCTTGGTTGGTGAAAAAAATCCGACTAAAAAAATAAAAAATAAGCTAAATAAAATTGCTAGCTTTACTTTTTTGTGGGGCAGGTTGATTTGTTTCATATTAATCTATATTTATTTCTTAAAACTGAGGGGTGGCAATAAAAGTAATGTAATTGTAATAATCCCCAGCTGAAGTCAAAGCGTCTGGCACAATGCGGTAACAGATGTAAATGTCAGCGTCGTTAGTGGGATTTGAGTCTGAGTCAAACAAGGTCTGTGGGTCTTGGCTTTCAGCAGCATCAGCAAAATGTTTAGCCATAAATGTTCCAGCAGCATCATCATAATTAAAGGCTTCATTGGCGCTGCTGTCATCATCATCTAAGGAGTAGCCAAAGCCACGGTTGTCTGATCCAGGAGTAGGCTCACCCCAGTCTTGTTCAGTTTCGTGAGTCATTGAAGCCACTTGAGAATCCCAAATACAAGTGTAGGCATTAGCGCCACTGTTATAGGTATCTCCGGCGCAAGCAGCGCTTTCTAGTCCAAGTTGGTCGTTAGCTTCAGCTTGAACAGTAACACCGTCAACGGCGTTAGTGGTAACTGATAAAAGTTGAGCTGCATGACTAAAAGCGCCAGTGCTCAGTTCACCAAAAGGAACAGTGTCGCTGGTAGTAGTAACATCAGTAGTTTCGCCACAACGAGTCTGAGCAGCCGTATCACCAGCAATACTAAAACTAAGAGAAGGTACAACCTCAGCACTAACTTTAACTGCTTCAATCGTACCGACTTTGACTGTGGTTGAATCAATGGTGGTGGCTCCATCCATGTGCTGAACAATAATGGAATAAACATCGGCAGTACCCGAGTCATGAGCTGCTTTAGGGGCAGGATTAATAATGTCATTAATAGTCATGGTGATGGTGTCGCCGGTGCCGCCGCCACTATAGTTACAGCGGTAAACATGATAGTCAGCTCCGTCAACTGTAGCTCCGCCTTCAACACCTTCTTCAGTGGCTGCGCCAAAAGTATGACTACTGCCATCAACACAGTTGACGGTTGGAGTGTCAGTGTCGTAGTCAAAGTAGCCAGCATCTGGTTCGCCATCGCCATCATCGGTATCGCTGGTAATAGCGGGAACTAGGACGCGGAAGTAGCCAGCAGTGAAGTTGGCAGTACTGCCAGTAACATCAGAAACAGTCGTAAAAACAACACTCATTTCTGTTTTTTCATCAACATAAAACGCTTCATCAGTAGTGACGGTGGCAGAGAGTCTGATGGTGTCGGCATCAATAATTTCATTTAAAGTGACGTCCCCAGTAGTGGCAAAAGTAAGAGTGTCGCCAACTTTAAGAGGGTCAGTGGCTTCATCGTCGCCATCAACCCAGGCAGGGTTGCTAAGATCCACTCTAGTTTCAGCACCGCTGCCACTCACCGAGCCATTATAGGAAACTCTAGAGTTGGTGAGGGTGACAGAAACATCAAGCAAATTGCCGGCCTGAGCTTTTTTGATTTTACCTACAAAGACTAGGCTTAAAATCAAAATTGAAAAGGCGAGAAGGCGAAAATAAATGGGTTTAACTTTTTGCATGTGACAAGTTTTTAGTGATTAGTTTCCCTTAATATATTAGTGATAGCTAGATACCTCTAATTTATTAAATGAGAAATATTTAATATATATTGCTATTTGCTATTACTAATTTAATCTTAATGTAAACTTTAATTCAAGAGGTAAAAACCTTATTTTTTATAAGTTTTTTTTAAGCTGTTTGTAACCCAGGTAAACTCCTATTCCTGCTACGCCTACGACTAGGACAGAAAAGGGCAGAGCAATGACATTGACACTTTCTTTTTCCTGATCAAGTTCAATTTCTAGCTGATAAAGTCCAAAAAGAATTGGAGCTTTGTGTTCTAATTCAAAAGCCAAGCCCTCAACTTTTTCCGGGATTAATTCTTGATTTTCATCAAATAATTCAGCTTTAAGCTCCAAGCCCCTGACTTGTCTGCTTGACTTGGCTAGTATTTGATCTGGATAGAAAACAAATTCGTTAATAGTCTGACCTAAGAAATTTTTAACAATTCCCCGACCCTGAACAGGCATCGCATTTGAACCAACATTTTTTGCCTTAAGAGAAAATTTAATCGAATGAAAACTATCAATTAATTTGGGGACTTTAAGTTGCTCAATAATTAATTTCCCTTGGTTTTCTTCATTTTCCGAAATAAACACAATTAAATTGCTGGCAATAGTGCCAGACACTTGAGAAAAACTTGCCTGGTTTTTTTCTGACTTGATTGATTTAGCATGAAATAAAATTGAAAGCGGATATTCTTTTTGACCAACTAGCTTGGCGGTATCGAAATTGAGGGTGATGGCCCGGTTGTCTTGGGCCTCAATAATAAAAGGTTTGCCAAAATCCAAATTAGGATTAATTAATTTGTCAAAAATACTGCCGGAGCTAAGCAGAGGGCGGCCAGTCTTACCATCAGCTTTGAAGTCGGTTAGCTGCATTTTTACTTCCAAGTCTTGAGAGCCTGTGTTCCTCAAAATAAGCGTATGCTCAATTGCTTCTGAAGGCTTGACATAAAGGTAGCTGGTTGGAGGGGAAACTGATAAAGAGAGCGGGGGGCTCTCAGCTTTGGCAGTCTTGGTAAATATAGGTGAAAAAAATGCAAGCACTATTAATAGTAGTGTTAAGCAAGAATTTAATAGTAGTGTCAAGCAAGAATTAATAATGATATTTTTTCTTTTAAACTTCATTTTTCTGTTAATTAGTTTTTTTACTTAGTAACCAGGCACAGCTATTAGTAGCCAGGCACAGCTACGTAAATAATTCCAGTTTGATAAATACCAGCTGCCTGAGTACCTGAGATAGCCAATTGATAGGTAATAGTGGCGGTTTCGTCTTGAGCGGCGTCGGTTGAGCTCATGACGGTTTGCATTGATTCGCTATTGCTTTCATCAGCAAACTGGCGAAAACACTCAGTGTTATTTGAACAATCTGGATCACTAGAGGTAAAGTCAGAGCTAACAGTGTCGCCTTGAGCATTGAAGCCAAAACCGTAGATTGTGTTGCTTGTCCAGGGTTTGGCCTCAGTTTCATCACAACCTCCGCCGTCACAAGTGGTATCTGCAATTTGAGTAGAGCCGTCAGTATGGGTGAGGGGATATTGTTCATAAGCATAAATAGTAAAACCGCCAGCACCTCGAGTGCTGATGGTTAAAGTATTGCTGTCAGTTACTAAATTTGAAGGAGTGAGAGTCGAAAAATCAATATTTAAATCAGAGATGGAAAACTCAAAGCTATCAATTTGGTAAATATATTGAAAACCTGAGCCCACAAAATAATTGGTGCTCTGATAATCCCCATATGGCCCAGCTCCAGTTTGTCCTAGAGTGTAGCTGACATTGTAGCTGGTACCCTCACGTTTGCCTGAACCCATATTAAAATTGCCAAATTGGATAATGTAGCTGTCAGATTCCAGGCGCTCAGCTAAAGCTTTTGTTGGTATGATTTGTTGGCTGGCAATGAGGAGTAATAAAACCGCTAACGAGATTAGAACCGAAGCAATTTTTAAGCTTTTTCTTTTTCTAAAATATTTTTTACAAGCGGATTGGACAAAAAACAAATTAAAAGACTTTGTCATATTTTCTATGCTGGTGGGTTTTGTCTTGAGCTGTTGGTTGAATCGGCATTATTAGTTAATTGCCCAACAATTTTTTGCAATTGCAATCTAACCAGGCTAAGTTGTCCTTTAATTGGTTGTCTATTTTGACTAAAGTCGAGCATGTTGCTGACTAAATCTAGCTTTGGTTGGAGATAGTGTTCGATAAAACTGACAAAGTATTGGTTAACTTGGTCTGAATTTTGTTTAGTGCATTCTAACTCAGACTCTTTTTCCTCAAGAAAAATTTGATAGCTGTGAATTTCATTTTTCTCAATTTCTACTAAATTTTGACTTTCTTTGGCTCGTTCATATTGATATTTAGCAAAAAGGAAAAAGATCATTACTACCGGCAGGCTAATTAGATGAGAAAGATTTAACTGTTCAATATTAGGATTAAGGGCATAGAAGAATAAAGTTGTTTCCATGGTGATAAAAATTGAAGTGCTCAAGTTCATGGTCATGCTGACGAAAAAGAGATAAACAAACATCAGGGCAAAGAAAAGAGAGGTGGTTCCTTCAGTTGCTCCCACTAAGATAAAGAAAGCAAATGTAACTAAGATCATTTCATCAACAGCTGTGCTGGGAAGTATTTGCCAAATTTGTGACTGATTAGCTTTTTTAAGAATGAAATAAAGCAAAATACAGCCGGCAAAGGCCTGAAGGGAATACTGGTTTAGGCTGGGAATACTTAGCCATAAGTAGGCAACAATAATAGCAGCGCTTAAGGCTAAAATTTGAGCCAGGCTTGAAAAAAAATCTCGGTTGAATGCTGGTTGAATAGAATTTTGGGCAGACATATTTCTTAACTTTTTGATTAGCAATAAAGCCAAAACAAGTCTAATAAAAGTATAAAAGATAGAGGCTTGCTCGGCTAGAGTGAGGTTAGTCAAAATCGTAGAACCCAGAATAAGTTTGGTTGAATAGACTGATTAGAACGTGAAATGGTAGTCCGTGGAAGATGGTCGCTTTTTGAGTCTCAAAGCTCACTCTTCAGATTTGATCAGGAGCTGTTTGTAAAGTTTCAACTAGTAATGTCCAATCTCGGTTATTGACTACACCATCAAAGTTCGCATCAGCTCGGGACAGACAAGCTGGATCTCTTTGTTTGCTGAGGCATCCAACCATGAAGCTGTAATCCAGAGTATTAACGACTCCGTTCTGTTGGTCTTGATGATCTCCACTGATTGGCAGATCACCAAACTGTAAAGGTTCATTTCTAAAATCAAGCATTACTTCATCTCCTGGAGCGATAGAAATTCTATCAGCAGTAGCACAATTTGCTCCTTTAGGTTGATCGTTCTGACAGAACTTTATTTGTCGATGTATTGGACCCTTGATCATGACCTGATAGCGTCCGGCAGTAAAACCTTCAAACTCAAAGGGATCGACCATGCGATAATATCCATTTTCTTGATCATCTACGTAAACAAAATTGCGGCTGAATGTTTCGGTCTTTTGCCCACTTTGGTCTTCTAGCATTATTTTCGCTGTAATTTTTTGTCCAGCTTCATTAGGCGGAAAATGATTAATCACTGTTTCTCCATCAGTTTCAACCTGAGGAATTCCTGCCAGACCTAATTTTATTTCAATGCCAGTTTTTGGTATTGTGGTTGGTGTAGGAGCAATAGTGACGACCACTAGGTTTATTTGTCTTTTACCAGTTGACCAATGAGACCACCTATATCCGGGTTTGTTGTTTGGAGAGATTTCCTCTCCTATGGCTGGGAATGCTTCTATACTTTCCAGTTGTTGTTTAGAGCTTAATTCAGCATAACCGCCTACACCAAGAATTTCCGGTGAGCTTTTACTACTAAGCCTGTCGTTAACCACTGTAAGCGAAGAACAATCTGTACATTCATTTATAGCCAATGTGTGCCACTTATGAGGCCCTCCCGTCTGAAGCACAACTTCAGCGCAAGCTATTTTTTTTGTTTTAACCGGATTACCAGAAGGGTTAACTACGTTTAATTGTAGCTCAGGTCTAGAGGTTGGGGTTGGGCTGGGTGGTGAAGTCGGTGCATTAGTCGGATTGCAGCTACAGTCAACTTCATCTCGGCAGGAATCGTTTCGGCATCTACCATTAACACAGGTTAGTCCATTTAAGCAGGGCCTGCCTCCTCCACATTCTTGATTACACGGTTCGTATGAGCAGGCATTACAGTCTTGTCTGCAATCTTCAGCTATCAAGTAAGGTTGATCTAAACTAGGTGGTACATAGCTTAGGGGCCTACATTCATAGTTAGGAGCTGGTGTGTTTGAAGGATCAATCCTAGTAGGTTCAAGAGTTGTTACAGGAGCTGGTGTGTTTGAAGGATCAATCCTAGTAGGTTCAAGAGTTGTTACAGGAGCTGGTGTGTTTGAAGGATCAATCCTAGTAGGTCCAGGGACATTCCTAGCAGCTAATTTTTTAGAGTCTTGAAATTGCTGGTTTTGAGCATAAACTTGATCAGCTTGAATCTTAGAACACATATAGCTGTTCCAATCTCGTGGGTTTAAGATGGTTTGCATCTGGTTTTTAACTTTTTGTTTCATATTTAGGACTGGTGCTGGAGAATACCCGGGTCTCCGCTTATTATGAGCTAGATAGCCATCAGCAAAATAGTTATTAATTGGATCAAGTCCAATTAGATTATAAGTTTCAACAGTGGCTTGAATATGATCAATGTCTGAAATTTGCTGCCAGCCTCGTTCTGTTTGCAGCCAGTCTCCTAATTCAATTTGGGCAACATCGGTATTAGGTAAATGATGCCTTTGAGCTTGAGTTGGATTAAGTGCTCCCCATCCCACTAATCCAGATTGTTTCTTAACCAGCAAGGGGTGGTTAGGGGTTAATCTCAGCTGTTGGTTGATAACAAAATAGCCATGATGGATATTTTGTTCAATCAGACTGACAGTAGAAGTTTGAGTCCTGTTATTTTCTAAGTTTAAGCTTAAGATTTGGTCTCCGGCTTTGATGCTCTCTATTTTTTTATTTGAACCATCAGCTAAACGAATAATTGTTCCTGGTAAAAAGCAAGGTGGATTGATTGGTCTTTGTGGGTTTACATTTACACATACAAAGCCAGCAGCACAATCGCTATAGTCATTGCAGGGATCACCACAGTAATCCATCCAGTTGGTGCCGCCATAATCAACTATTTGAGCTTGTTGTCTAATATCCTGATTCTGTTGAGTTAAGTAGTACCCGGCTCCGGCTCCAACTACCAGCAGCATCATTAGGCTGCCAGCTAAAGCCAACTTGAGCTTACTTTTTGGATTGCGGCTCTTGTTGCGTCTAAACTTTAGATTATTAGTGGATTTAGTGGATCGTTTTTGAGGAGCTGGTTTGGGTTTAGTTTTATTAGAAGCAACTTGATTATTTCCCTGGCTTGAGTTTTTATTCTGAGAGTGATTCGAATCAGCATTCATGGTAATCAGAGCTTAAATTTGATGTTTTAAAAATTAATGATAATTTGATGGTAAGCTTAAAATTATTTCTTGGTGAATACTAAATTTTTATAGTACTCAAGTCTTTATTCCAGGGTAAGTGGATTGTTTTTATTCAAAATTTTAGCATTATTACCACCTAGCATTATTACTATCATATTTAGCTAAAATTGGACAGTCAAGTAGACCATATTTTTTGCGTAAAACCTACAATACCTTTTGTGCAATTGGTTAGATATCAGGCTTATCAATTTTTAAGAAGGTGGAGAAAAAACTTCGAATTTTTATCATCAGCTGAATTCGATGAGAAAAATGGGTAAGTATCTGCAAATTTTTTCAGCACAGTGTAAGCAATGTATAATGCCTTAACGGCTATCCGAGGGTTTTAACCTTCGGAACTTAATTAACATTCAAAACTTAAAAAAGGATTAAAAATGTCGCAGAATCAAAAACAAGCAGAGAAAAAACAAGCAGAGAAAACACCAGTAAAATATCAGCATCAGTCAGTTGAGACTAAGTGGTTAGATAAATGGGAGCAAGAAGGCTTGTTCCAAGACACCTTCGGTGATTTTGGGGGTAATAATTATAAGATGAAAGCTGGTAAGAAGAAGAAAAAGAAAGCAGAAAAGAAGAAGGCAGCAGAAAAGAAAAAGGGGAAAGGAGCGGTTAAACCAGAGGACAAGATGTATTTATTGTTTGCTTTTGCTTATCCTTCAGGTAGTGGGTTACATGTTGGTCATGTTGAAAGCAAAACAGCTTTGGATATTATGGCTCGCTACAACCGGATGAACGGTAAAGATGTGTTTTTTCCAGTTGGTTGGGATGCTTTTGGTTTGCCAGCAGAAAACTATGCAGTTAAAACAGGGGTTCACCCAGAGGAAACTACTAAAAATGCAATCAATACATTCCGTCGCCAAATAAAAAGAGTCGGTATTTCTTATGATTGGGCTAATGAAATTGCTACTTCTCATCCAGACTACTATCAATGGACGCAATGGTTATTTATTCAGCTTTTTCAAAATGGTTTAGCTTACAAAGATATTGGTATGGTCAATTGGTGTCCGTCATGTAAAACCGTGTTAGCTAATGAACAGGTGGTTGAAGGATTGTGCGAGCGTTGCGACAGTGAGGTAATGCAGAAGAAATTGGAGCAATGGTATTTCAAAATTACTGATTACAAAGATGAATTGATTGAGGGGTTGGATGAAGTTGATTGGCCAGAGGCAACCAAGCGTCAACAAAAGAATTGGATTGGCCGGAGTGAAGGTGCTAATGTTGATTTTGAGGTAGTAGATTCTCAGAGTGCTAATCAGGGCGGCAAAGATAAAAACGATAACCTAAAACTAACTTGTTTTACTACTAGGACTGACACTATTTTTGGAGTCAGCTTTTTAGTTATTTCTCCTGAAAAATTTAAAGAATTTGAACTGGAAAAATATCTGGCTAAAGATAAATTTGATGAAGTTGAGAAATATATTAAACAGGCTTTTAAGAAAACAGAAGAAGAGCGTCAGATTGGAGAGAAGGATAAGACCGGAGTTAACACCGGGCTTAAAGTCATTAACCCAGTTAATGGTGAGGAAGCACCTTTGTTTATAGCTGATTATGTATTGGGCGGGGTTGGGACTGGAGTAGTGATGGGCGTGCCTGCTCATGATGAGCGCGACTGGGCTTTTGCCAAAAAGCATAATTTATCAATTAAGCCAGTCATTAAGCCACAGTTCAGAGAGTTGAAGGATAATGAGTGTTTTACTGATTATGGTGTAATGATTAACTCTGGTGATTATACTGGCCGCTTAAGTTTAGAGGGCAGAGAAGAGCTAGTGGAAGATTTTAGTCATGTCATAGCCAAAACTACTACTTATAAATTGCGCGATTGGCTAATTTCTAGACAGCGTTATTGGGGTGCCCCGATTCCAATCATTTATGATCCAGACGGGAGCCCACATGCTATTAAAGATGAAGATTTGCCCTGGGCTCTGCCTCATGATGTAGATTTTAAGCCAACAGGTGAATCGCCGTTAAAATCTTCTCAGAAGTTAATTAAGCGCACCCATAAATATGTTGTAGAAAATTTTGCTGATTTAATAGCTGAGCATAAAAAAGACGGCTGGGCTCAAGATGGTTCAGATTGGGAGCCAGAGTTTGACACTATGGACACTTTTGTTGATTCTAGTTGGTATTATCTGCGTTATTTGCATTCACGCAATAAAGATGCTTTTTCTCAAGAAGATCGGTTGAATAATTGGATGCCAGTTGATTTTTACTTAATTGGTCCAGAACACATTGTTTTGCATCTGCTTTATTCAAGATTTTTTACTAAATTTTTGCGCGATCAGGGTTATATTGATCTGGAAAATGGCGAGCCATTTGCCAAAATGCGCCATCAGGGTATGATTTTAGGTCCTGATCATAAAAAGATGAGCAAAAGTAAGGGAAATGTAATTAATCCTGACAAAATTGTTAAAAAATATGGGGCTGACACTTTGCGCGTTTATGAAATGTTTATAGGTCCTCTTGAGGCGGATAAGCCTTGGGATGATCGAGCAGTGCAAGGCGTGTTCAGATTTTTGCATAAAATGTATGGCTTAGTGCAGGATTTGGCTGATTATTATCAGACTAATGAGGGCGAGGAAGTAAAAACTGCTGCCAAGTTGGAACAAAAGTTGCACCAGACTATTCGTAAGGTGGGAAAGGATATTCCTCAATTGAAATTTAATACTGCCATTGCTTGCATGATGGAGTTTTCCAATGAGTGGCGTAGTTGGTTAGTTCATGATCAGGCTGGGGAAGAAGAAAAGAATCATCCGGGTTTGAGCTTAGCAGATGCTAAAAAATTAGTTAAGATTTTAGCTCCTTTTGCACCTTTTATGGCTGAAGAAATGTGGAACCAGTTGGGTGAGAAGTTTAGTGTTCATCAGCAAACTTGGCCTGAATTTGATGCTGATTTAGCTCAAGAAGAGCAGGCTATAATTCCAGTGCAAGTTAATGGTAAATTACGTGGCGAGTTGATTTTACCGGCTGAAGTAGCTGCAGATAGAGACAGCGAGATTGAGATTTTAACTCAAGCTAAAGAATTACAATCAGTACAAAAATGGATTAAAGATAAAGAGATTAAAAAAGAAATTTTTGTGCCAGGTAAAATTGTGAGTTTGGTGGTTTAGTTGTGGGGGTTAGTTAAAATTTGGTTTTCAAGAGCGTTTTTTAATAGGCCAATGACAGCTGTCCTGACTGAGAACTAACTGGACTCATGCTGATTTCCTCGCAGTCACCCTCAATTTTTTTCAAATCTCCATTTTCAACAAAAACACAATATGGTTTTTGAGTTTGCGTATCAAACATGGTGAAGCCAGTTGGATTGTCTTGTGTGCCAATTTTCAGGTTTTGGATAACAGCAATCTTGATCTCTAGAATCGCATTTTTAACCTTCCTCCCTTAAATCCCCGAGAGCAAGGTCGCGGGAGTGGCTTCATTTTAATTGAAACCTAGCGTCTTCTTTTAGAAGACAAAACGCTCAGGGCTCTCCCTCAGCAATGAGCTCATATTAGTTAATCCAAATTTGTGAATTTATTAAGTACATTTTCAGGTTGACTCTATAGATTGAGGCTATGGATTTAGACCTAATTAAAAAATCAAAGGCCTTTATTAATAACACTAAACAGAAAAAAAACTTGGTTAATTGGCAAAAAATCATGGCTGGGCTGTTGGTTGGGCTGTTAGGATTGGCAGGTTTGGGGGCTGTTGGTTGGGGTTGTATGAATTTGGTCAAAATGAGCCAAGTTCCTATCTGCATTCAGCCGGTAGATGAAAAAATTTCCTCTGAATCAGCACTTTTTAAAAATGTGGGAGTAATGACTGTTCAAATTGCAGGCGCAGTCAAGTTACCAGACATCTACCAAGTTAGTTGGGATACCCGCCTGGGCGAGCTAATAGATTTATCAGGAGGATTAACTGAAAAGGCTGATCAAGAATTAGTTCATCAACAACTAAATCTAGCAACTGCTCTTGAGGACGGACAGAAAATTTATATTCCTTTTTTAAAAGAAGCTGAATTTGAAAAGAAACTAAACCAGTATTGCAACAGCGGAGTAGGTTCAATTGAAAGTGAGATAGATGAAGAAATAGAGAATCAAGGCAACCTTATTTCAATTAATGAATCTTCTGCTGCACAACTCCAGGCGTTGGGAGGTATTGGAGAAAAGCGAGCAGCTGACATAGTGCAAAATCGGCCTTATCTCAAAATAGAAGATCTATTGACTAAGGAAGTGGTGGGCGAAGCGATTTTTGAAAACATAAAGGATTTAATATGTTTATAGAAAAAATTATCAGATAGAGTTATAGGACTATAATATATTTTGCAAACACCAATGTTTGTTAGAGGGATGAGCATGTTTCTTTAGTATTAATGTATATTCATGAAGTATGAATATATCAAAATATTAAGAAAAGGATTGGCGAAACTTATTCCTATAATATTACCGCAATAGTAAATAGAGTTATATATATAATATTTTTGATATGTTTATATTAAAGCACAAAATACGTTTAATATATTTCGCCCGAAAAAGACGTTCCGAAGACACTATTTACCGTATTTTTTTAAATAGTCAAAAATGAATAATAATTAGATGTTTTTATTGAGTTTTTTATCAGGAAGGATAGTTGTTTAGAGACAAGATCATTAAATATCGGCTGCTGACAAACTCAAATTAGCAGTCTATATTTTGTAAGTGCTAGCTATATTTTTATTGCTAAATAATGTTTGAAATCAGTGAAAAATAATATTCGCTCTTTTATTAGTTTCGTCAATTTATGGGGTAATTCTTTCTTTGTTAATTTAAATAAAAATAAGCTCTATTTATATAATCAACTGAGTAAAAGCATAGGTTGTGAAGCTGCTCAGTTAATATTTTCAATGGTTTTTGGTGTAGAGCAGCAGTTTTCAAGTAAGTTACATCATGATTTTAATGTTATGGGGATGTTACACATCCTTTCAGCTTCAGGATTTAATGTTTCTTTGATGGTTTCTGTAGTCACTTTTTTGCTTAAAGTGGAGCTGTCAAAGAAAAAACGGTTTTGTTTGTTGCTAATCTCTATCATTTTTTATTTTTATCTTTCAAGCCAGGGGGTATCGTTGCAGAGAGCAGTGATAATGATGGTTTTAGCTCTTGGATTAAGACTAGTGTTCTTGAGGCAAAGTGATTCAGGAAGAAATTTAGTTTACACAGCAGTTTTGTTAGTAGTAGTAAGCCCAGATTTACTCGAGTCGATTGGTTATCAATTCTCAATATTAGCCACGGGTGCTATTATCTGGATCTATCCTTATCTTAAAACAGCTTCCAGAGGAAAATTTGCTCAAGGCGAATTGTTGGTAGAGGTGCTAGCCAAAACTACTGGAAAGTCTGGTTTTAAGGCTAAGCTAACTGGATATTTTCAAGAAACATTTCTTATTACACTAGTGGTAAATTTAGTCCTTTTTCCTCTGGTGGTTTATCATTTCGAAGAATTTAGTCTCTTAACTTTACCTTGCAATTTATTGCTACTTTGGTTAGTTCCTCTGATTACAGTCAGTGGCTTGTGCTGGATGGTAATTTATCAAATCTTTTTGTGGCTAGGTTTAACCAGGTATTTAGCTGTTTTCAACTTTTTGCTTTGGTTGCAATGTCATTTTCTAATTACAGTTGCAGATTTTTTTGGTCGATGGGATTGGGCTGTAATTAAAATGCCCAAAATAGGCCTGTCAGTCGTTTTAGCCTGGTGGATTGGCTTATTAGCTTTGCTAAAACTCAAAACAGCAATCATTAAAAAAAATAAATCATGAAGCAAATTTTGCCCTATTTTCTCCTATGTCTGCTGTTTTTAACCTTAATTATTTACCGACAATGGCCAGATGATCAATTGCACATTGTTACTTGTGATGTAGGTCAGGGTGATGCCATTCTAATCACCAAAGGTTTTTGGCAAATGTTAATCGATGGAGGTCCCAACGATTCAGTTTTATCTTGTTTAAATAAAAAAATGCCATTTTGGGATCGGTCAATTGAGGTGGTAGTGGTAACTCACGCTGATAAGGATCATATCGGTGGCTTGCCTCAGGTATTTGCAAATTATCGTGTGGCAAACACGTATATTTCTGATTTCAAAGAGACTGAGATTTATCAAAAACTGTTTGAAGCCCTAAAAGATGAGCAACATAAGGGAATGAGGTTGAAAACGGCATTTTTAGGCCAAAAGATTAGCTTGTCTCAGCACTTACAGATTAAAATTTTATATCCGACCCCAAATTTTTCGTATGTAAAAAATATGCAATTAGTGCTTGGAACCGAAACCTACTTATCGGATAGACTGGCGGAAAATATTGAAAAAAATGAAGATAGTAATGATCGGTCTATCGGTATTTATATGCAATATAAGCATTTAGAAGTATTGTTGTTGGGAGACCTATCAAAAAAAGGGGAGATAGCACTAAAACAAAAAGGAATGATAAACAAAATTGAAATTTTAAAAGTTGGACATCACGGAGCAAAAACGAGTAGCGACTGGTCATTTTTGCGCACAGCACAACCCGAAATTTCGCTTATTAGCTGCGGGTTGAACAATAAGCACGGCCATCCTTCTTGGGAGACGATGCGTAAATTAAGACAATTGCCGAGTGCTATTTTTGACACTAGCGAAGATGGGACAATTGAGCTTATTAGTGATGGAGAAGTGGTCAAAGTTCAGTTACAAAATTGATTTTGAACAAAGACCGAAAATAAAAATATAAAAGATAATGTTTTAAAACTTCTCTTTGTTGTTAAAGATCTAAGTAATAATGTGACATATTTTTAAAATGAATGCAAGGACTAATTGTTGTTTTAGAGGTATTTTTTGACGATTTCTCAAGTAAAAATGTGTTCAATTTTTGAGTTTTTTTAATCTATCATTTTTTCTAAAAGAATTTTTTAGATTAACTAACAGAAAAGAGGGTAATTAAATAAAAAAGTGGTTGGTTGTAATAAAGTTAAGAAAACATCCTAAAGATCTAGGTTTTAAAGGAGGTTGATAAAATTGAAAAAAGCAAGTTAGATTTGTGATATGGTTGGTTTTAAAAAAACCCTGATTTTGATTACACTCTATTCCTCAAGTAGTGATGGAAAAAACAGAATTCCACAAATCAATTATGAATACTTTTCTTGTTCAAAATATTTGGGTAAGATTTGGTTTTAAAGAATCTTTGTATTTTGTTAGGGAATATCTAAAAGCGGGTTTTTGGCGTCAGCTCCTTTTAAAAGTTAATTTTTCTATCAAGTTGGGGTATGATAAGAGCTACTAACATGCTTTATCATTCTTTTACTAAACTAGATACAGGTTTAAAAGTCATTAGAGTCCCGATGAGCTCAAATAGATCTGTGACTGCAATGATGTTGGTTAATACGGGTTCTCGTTATGAACGAGTGGAGGAACAAGGAGCAGCTCATTTTATTGAACATCTAGTTTATAAAGGGACACAGAAATATACAGATAATCTAAGTTTGGCTAGAAAATTGGACAGTGTCGGAGCTGCCTGCAATGCTTTTACGAGTAAGGAATATACGGGCTACTATGTGACTACCACTGATAATCACCTCAAGTTGGCCTTAGATGTATTAAATGAACTTCTTTTTTCTCCTTTATTCAGACAAGAGGATTTACAGCGAGAGAAAAATGTAATTGTAGAAGAAATTAGAATGCTTGACGATACTCCTAGTCGCCATGTAAGCAATTTATTTGAAAGACATTTTTATCAGAACCAAGGCCTAGCTCATGACATCAGTGGTCCTGAAAAATCAGTCCTGCAAATGGATAGACAAAAGTTAAATGATTTTTTAAATGACTGGTATGGGTTAAGCAACATGACGCTAGTTATTGCTGGTAATAAACAGTTAGTTGAAAGTATGGACACAACTAGTTTGGTTGCTGAGATATTTTCTAAAGTTCCGAAAGAGCGTCATAACCATCGGCGCAAGAACATTAAATCTTTTTTGGATGAAGATGCTTTTTCTCAACAGCGAGTGGTTCTTGAAAAAAAAGACATAGCTCAAACTCATTTTGTTTTGGGTTGGCCGGCTTTGAAAAGGGGACATCCAAGTAGATACATTCTATCGGTGCTATCAACTGTAGTTGGGGGAAATCGTAGCTCCAGACTTTTTGATGAAATTAGAGAGAAGAGAGGTTTGGCCTACTATATTTGGGCTGACCTTGATCAATATCATGATGTTGGTTTATTCGGAGCCCAGGGCGGGCTTAATGTGAACAAAACTGTTGACGGATTAAGGGAGATAATTGGCCAATTTAAAGCAATTGCTAATGGACAAAAGAAAATTAAGCTTGAAGAAGTAGAGGAAGCTAAAGAGTTTTTAATTGGTCGCATGATCCTTGGTTTAGAAGATTCAGAATCAGTGGCAAGATATTATGGACTAAAAGATATTTTACTTGATAAGATAGAGGACCCTGATTTGATTATTGAAAAAATTAGAAGTGTTAATGCTAAGCAGGTTAATGATTTGGCAGTCAAATTAATTCAGCCAGGTGAGTTGAGATTGGCGCTTGTGGGTAATTTTGACAATGAAGATGAAATTAGGAGTCTAGTAAAGCAATACTAATTATTTAAGAGGAGTTTTATGAAACCAAAACGAACTGCCGTTTTAATCAAACCCGACGGTTTACAAAGAGGGTTGATCGGAGAAATTATGGATCGCTTTGAACAAAAGGGATTGAAGTTAGTTGGTTTAAAAATGACATATATGACTGACAGTATGCTGGATCAGTGGTATGCCGAGCACAAGAATAAAGATTTTTTTGATGACCTCAAGAATTTTATGGGCTCAATGCCGATTGTGGGTATGGTCTGGCAGGGGATTGATTGTGTGCCAGTAGTCAGAAAGTTAGTTGGAACCACTCTGGGGCGGGAAGCTGAAGCTGGTTCTATCAGAGGGGACTATGGGATGAGTCAGCAGTTTAATTTAATTCATGCTTCTGCAACTGATGAAGAGGCTGAAAGGGAAATTAAAATTGTTTTTAATCAAGATGAAATTTTTGATTATGAATGGCCAATGGCTAGATTAATTTATGCTGATTATGAGCGAGAATAGTATTGAAAAACAAAAAAGATGAATAAAAGTAAGCCGGCTAAGCGCTGGCTTATTTTTTTATTAAAACTTTACTTAACCCAACTTTATGGTCTAATACCCCGAGGCTTGCCTTGGGAATATTGAATCCAGGGCTTGCCCTGGGGTTTAATGCCTTTTATTTAGAGTAAAATTCTGGGGTTAAGGGAAATTTTGTGCCTCCAGTGGGAGTCGAACCCACATCGTTGGTTCCGGAAACCAGTGTTCTATCCATTTAACTATGGAGGCTAATCCAGATTTTTGGATTAAGGACTTTCTTG
>JAYEJP010000030.1:0-4523 GCA_034660615.1 Patescibacteria group bacterium | reverse complement strand
CTTTCCAATCAGTATAAATATTTTTTAAACCCTCGAAGTCTCCTCGTTGCAAAGCAAATATAGCCATACCAAAATCCTTAATCGTTCTCACACCCTGAACAAACATACGTGCAAGAATTTGCACATAATTAGCTAAGACTTTAATTCGAGCTGAAAATCTCTGTGTTTCATACATAACTGCACTCATCACATCAAGCAACCAATCCCAAGGAATATTTTGAATAAAAGTTTTAATACTTGTAACTATTTGTTTTGTAAAAATACCAAGTCTTTTACTTATTGCTTTGAGTTTTTCTTCATTCTGATGTCCCCAATCTGATATATCATTTACGAATTGATAAATAGTATTGCTAACTTCAAAAAGAGCGTCATTAAAAACACTTCCTAAAATATAACTTACCTCTGTTTGCGCTCTGCCTAATGAGTTCATCACCTTAGCCGCATTACCCATCGCCGCGTCATACGCACCAGTATATCTTTCACCTTCTTCTAAAACATAATTAACAATTGCTTGTTTTCGTTCAATTTCATCCAGTTGCTTTCCAGTTTTACCAAGACTAACTGCATGGTCGTCATAGACTTCGTTCAGGTGTTTCACCATACCAAGTTGACGTAAAAGCCATGTATTACCTGAAGAAATTGCTTGTGAAATACGCTCAATCGTTTCTGAGGAGTCCACCCCTGAAGCTACTGCGATATTTTGAGCGGCGGTGGCAAGTTCTGTTGCGTCTTTATAATCTAATTGATTTCGAATTAAATCTGTCAAAAGTCTGTTAGAAGCCTGAGTTGTTATATTTTGATCTCTAACTGCGTCTCTGACTTTTGTAACCTCTTTAGCTGTTACCCCTGCATTATTTGCGACAATGTTCATTGCAATACCAAGCATTTCAACTTCTGAAGCACTGCGACCAACTTCAAACAAAGTTGAACCCAATTTTTTAAGTATGGAAACTAATTCACCCAGAACCTTAATAGCTATGGTTGCTTTTATATTACCTAATGCAATAGCACCAACAAGATTATTAAAGTCATCAGAAGATTTTAGAGCTTGTTTTCCTTGCTTTTCACTAGAAGAACCAAGTTCTTTCAAGTCATTTTCAACTTGTTTTAATTTTTTAGAGGCGTTATTAACAGCCTCTATAACTATCGCTAATTCTTGATTATCTGCCATTCTTTCTCTCTCGACGCTTGCTTAACAAATTCTGTGCGCTAACTTCAGCTTCTCTAAATCTGATAATCATATTTATCCAAGGCTCTGGCATATTCCAATAAATTGTCCAGTTACCTCTAAAATGATCATCTACTAATTTATATTCCCAATATTCTTCTGGTACTTTACCAGCACTTCCGCCGTGAGCATAGAAGTTTTTAATAGCGTCATAGTTTATTTTTTTTTAGATCGACTATCAGGCAGTGCATCCCTAAGCATATCAAAATCTTCGGCAGGTAATTGATCTAAAACCTTAACAGTCGGCTTAATTGTTTTATCGCCATCGTTTAATTCTTTGACAGCTAATAAAACAGCCTTGTCTTCCATTTCAGTTTTATAATTACCAGTTAAACCCATATATTCGGATTTGCCTGTTTTTTGATCTAACTTGAATTCTGCACTATTTAGCATTATCTGTTCTATTTCTTTTCTATCACCACGTAGGTAATAGTCATAGATAATAGCAGTCATGCCAGAGATAGGTAATTCGATCTTTTTTGTCGGTCTATTCATAATTCCTTTAGTAACTTTCGACTGTATTTACTAATTCAGCTTCAATCATTTTGCTTTGCGATAGACTAAAGTTACCGTCAAAAGCTACTGTCTGAGTAGTAATATCATCTTGCCCAGTTCCACGACCCCAGTCTCTGAAGTTCATCGGAGCTAGAGTAAAGGTTAGCTTAGGATTAGATGATGTTCCAATAGTCTCATCTGTATTTTCAATAGCAATTTCACAAGCTTTTTGACTACCATCGATTACATAATCACGATATATGGTGTCGTCAAATATAGCCTCTAAATCACCAGATACAGAGAATTGTTTATTAGGAATGTCGGTTGGTTCTTTATCTCCTAAACTCATCCACGCTTCTGGATTTTTGTTAATAGTCAAATTAACATTGCGTAAAGTTGATTCACTAGCAGTTCCTAGAGCAGCAATAGAATCAGCAAACTTTACTGTAATATGTTGAGCTAAGAATGATAGATCATCTGTTGAATAACTAGGTGTTGAAGATGTAGAAGCACCCATTTTACTTATAAAACCAACGTTATACCTGACATAATCCTCTAAAGCACAATTAATAGTTAATTGACTTAACATCCCTAAGGCGTGTTTTTCGTCAATATTTGCGTCTTTAGGAAACAGCGTAAGCGCTGGATGTTGATTAGTATTCAGCACCGTGAATGTGTGAGTATAACTTGAATCAGCTACATCACCTGATGACCAAGTTCCTAAAGCAGCGCCTAATAACAAACCGAATGGTCTGTCATAGATAATACCACCAAATGAACCCTCACCAAGTTGTTTGACAACTTCGGCGTCTTTTCTAGCCTCAATTTGTCCAATTCCTGACTCATCTACTGCATATTCTGCAATTTCCTTAAAATCAAAATCAACTTTAGGCAACCAATAGGTAGCTGAAGCTTCAGCTGTACCCCTAGTAGTTTCTTTAGCTAATCCGACCTGTATTCTTCTTCCAATTTGTGTTGACATAATTTACCTCCTTTCTTTTTTTAATTATTATTTTTAGCCTTTTTTTTGGCTAATTTCAAAGCTTCCTTTTGATCTTTAGCTTCGACACTTACTCCGTACGTTGGAAAAAAGAATGTGGTTTTTTTCACTTTTCCTTTTTTATCGACGGTTTCTTTTTTAATTGAAAGCTCGTCTGTAGTTTTTACTTTCTCATTAGGCATAAACCTCCTTTATGATTGATTATTAACTTTTATTCTAACAGTAAAATAAGAATGTACTTCAATTGCTACTCCACCTGTTATTTCACGCTCCCCCCAAACTGATCTATGACTTTGAAAAATTACAGTATTCTCCATATAAAAATTATTACGCATTACATAACTAACCGAGTCTTCAACTGGAGTTCCGTCACTATTACGACCGCCCTCAATTTCCATCAGGGTTTTAGTCGCCATATCTTCGTTAATATCTTTATTTTGATATTTGGCAGGGTCTATTGCTACTCCGACCATAAACTCAGCAGTTACTAAATCATTAACATTGTCTAGTTGCTCTACTTCTTTGCTAAGTGGTTGAACGAAAATAGTCGGAAGATCAGCGGAAGCTAAATCTCTAGGATTTCCCATATAAAATTTATTTATATGACGAGCGTCGCCTAAGCTTTCTTTTAAGAGTTTTAATATTTTTGCAGAGACGATGTTCATGCGTTTTGTATAAACCTTTGAAATTTTCTGACAATTTCGTGTTTAGTTTTCTCAGTTAATAATAGCATAGGTCGACGTGGAATTTTAGTCCTCGGCGCTCTACTCTGGTGAAAACCAAAATAAGGCGAGCTACTAGAAACATAAGCTCTTTTTTTACTTACTTTTTTATAGAAGCTCTTTTTTAGCTTACCCGTCCTTTCTAAAATCGGTTTATCGCCATAACCTTGTCTAGCTTTGCCAATTAGCGTTGATAGTGCTAAAGGTTCCCACCCACCAGATAAATTACCCTCAGTTCTGAATTGTTTGCTTACATCACTAAGAATTAAATCAGCCGACTCTTTAAGAGGAGTTTTATAATTATCGAGATTTTTACCTTTCATCTTCAAGAGCCTGCTTAATTCAGGCACACCCTCGATTGTCCATAAAATTGCGAAATCTTTAGGCATATTTAATACTCATCTACTAATTTAAACATCCTTTCGTCATCAGTATCAGCGGTATTTTCATCAGGAAAAAAACCTAATCCACCGCCTTTTCCTGTTTCTGTCTGATCTTCTTCTTCATCTTCATCATATAAGATATAAGTTCCATCTGCCAGACCTTTCAATTTTTCGGTAGCTTCATTTATTCTCTGATTAGCTTGCTTGACTTTCTCTGGATTTCCAGAATATTGATCTCGCCAGATATACCCCACAGCTAAATCTCTGACAATATTTTTTAAGAATGAAGAATATTTAGTTAATGGAAACTGGTATCTTTTCCGTAACATCGCCCAGACATCACCTTGAGCGTCTTGCCTATATTGATCGACATAACTATCTTCAATCGCATAATTATCCTTAAATCCTGCTGAATAGCGTATGCGATAAAGTGAGATTAGGTCAGTTGACTTACCACCCCCCAAGATTGCTTCGGCGTCAGCAAGACTTGTTTCAGTCGCCTTTGCTCCATTAACGTAGGTTGCCTTATAAGTATCATCTTCTGTTCCTGTTGTATCCTCAAAATAAGTACCTTGAGAATTATCTACCTCAATATCTTTAGGTGAACCCTCAGATGATAGATGTTCATAAGAACCAGAGGTCGTATTTAACTTATAAAACTTCCTTTGGTTATAGAGTAATTGATAAACGGGATC
>JAYEJP010000029.1:0-22424 GCA_034660615.1 Patescibacteria group bacterium | reverse complement strand
CCCATGGATAAAAGAGAAGACGCTAGGTTCGAGGCTATGGACATCTGGTTACTACATAGCTACAGTTGGGGTTCATGGAAACGAAACAGTGATCCGAGATTACGTTAAAAAACAAGGTAAAAAGTATACTCAGTTACACCGAGGTAAATTAGGATTATTTGAAGGCTTGTTATAAATGCACAATACCCCGCATGCTCTGCATCGGGGTTGCTTATTGTGGGAGAAGTAGTATTGGTGGGAAGAAAAAGTTTAGTTAAGAAAAAATGACACGGTACCAAAGTGGTCTAATGGCGAGGTCTGCAAAACCTTCGTTCGCGGGTTCGAATCCCGCCCGTGTCTCAATGGCTGGTGTTTATAGAATTGTGGGATTGATTTATTGATCTGGTTTTTTCTAGATGGGATGAGAAAGTCAAGCAAGTTTTAGCGTTAGCGAAAACATGCTTATGTTGCCTCAAGCGCAAACAGAAATTAGTTAATAAATTTGAGCCTGAGCCAGTAAATCCCGCCCGTGTTTCAATGGCGGGTGTTTATAGAATTGTGGGATTGATTTATTGATTTGGTTTTTTTTAGATTGGGATGAACAGTCAAACAATCCTAGCCAATAATTTCCACAAAAAATTATAATCAAGTAGATTTCCCCACAGCTTGCTGCGGTTGGAGTCATGATAATGCGGCGTAGCCGTGCTATCATCAAAGAGTGTCAAAATATATTATGAAAATTACTCTTTGATTAATTAACAATTACCCATTAATACCCCGTCAGCTTGCTGCGGGGCAATTTATTGAGGCAACGGCTATCCGAGGGTTTTAACCCTCGGAACTTAATTTATGTCAGATGTTCAAAAATTTCTTGCTGAGAATAATCAGCCAGAATACCGACTCCAGCAATTCAATCACGCCTATTACCAGCAGCTAATAACTTCTTTTGATGAGTTGACGACTTGGTCCAAAGATTTGCGTTCAAAATTACAACAACTGCCCTTCTCTAGTTTGAAACTAATTAAAACAATTTCTACTCCTAAAAAAGATACGATCAAAGCTCTTTTTTCTCTGGTAAGAAACCCTCAAGCTAAAATGGAAACTGTTTTAATGAGACATGATGATGGACGCAACACAGTTTGTATTAGCTGCATGGTTGGGTGTCCTGTGGGTTGCGCTTTTTGTGCTACGGGGCAAATGGGTTTAAAAGAAAAATTGACAACCCAGGAAATTATAGATCAGATCCTCTACTTTGCTCGTTGGTTAAAAGATAAAGAGGAAAAAGTTAGCAATGTGGTTTATATGGGTATGGGCGAACCAATGCTCAATCTAGATGTAGTCGAAGAATCAATCGATATTTTAATTAATCCTAAAAAAGTTGGTATGAGTCAAAGAAGATTGACTGTTTCTACTGCCGGCTTTCCTTCTCAAATTAGACAATTTGTTGATGATGGTTATGATCAACTTAACTTAGCAATCAGTCTTCATGCTCCCAACCAAGAATTGCGGAAAAAAATAATGCCAATTGCCAAAACTTTTAGTATGAAGAAGCTTTTTGCAGCAATTGATTATTATGTTCAGCAATGCAATAAGCGAGTTAGTTATGAATACATTTTGCTTAAGGGGGTTAATGATCAAGATAAGCATGCTCGTGAATTAGCAATTTTGCTTAGAAATAGATTAGCTCACGTTAATCTTATTCCCTATAATCCGGTTTTAGGTGTTAAATATGAGAAGCCTTCTAAGAAAAAAGTGTTGCGTTTTGCTCAGATTTTAACTGATAGGAGTATCTCTAATTCAATTCGAGTCACCATGGGTGCAGAAATAGATGCGGCTTGTGGGCAGTTAGCAGCCTAATTTCGTTAGCTGTATATCTCAAATGTAATCTAGTGGATATTTTAGGTAAATTTCAATATATTGGCGAACTACTTTGCTAATTGAGCATAATCGTCTTAGTAATTTTCTATTTTCCAATAATTTGCTGTCAGTCTCTGAATCTAATAAAGCTTTAATTAGTTCAACAGTAGCTCTATCTAGAACCCATTGATCTAAGAGATGAAGACCATCACTGAGACTTGATTCAACCATATCAGCATTGGTTCCTAGTGGAACATGATGCGGGATATGATCAGCTAATGCCTTAAAAACTGGATAATGATGTACGACTAATATCTTTAAAGCCCAAACAGCTTCAACACCTTGGTTGCCAAAACCTTCATGCTCGGAAGGATAGACAATTGCGTCTAAAGCATCGTAGGTTTGATAAAAGTGAATCCCATGGTCATCTAAGTTTTCAATAAAAATTAAACGAACATTTCTTTGTTGAGCGTGTTTGATTAATTTTTGCTTATAGTCAGCTTGGGCATCGGCGAGGTTGGGTAGAATTAAAATAATCTGACTATCTTGACTAAACTGGATTTGATGAGGTCCTATTTTTTGATTGCGCATCCAACTTCGATTGTTTTGTAAGTTGGCAGCTAATTGAATGGCCACTTCAATTGCTTTGTTACTAACAACGCGAGTCATCATTCCTAGTAGTAAGTCATTGGGTTTGACTTGAGTTTCACCGTCACTTAGGTTCTCATTAGCAACCTCAGCCAAACGGGCTCTCTTAACTGGTTTGATTTCCTGATCAAAATTAAAGCCATCTGGAATATATTCAACATCAATTCCATATTTTTCCTCAAGAGCATATTTAGTGTCGGGATTAATGGCTATGTGTGAGGTGTTGGCAAAATTGGGAGCGTGTAGCTCTTGCATCAGTTGTTCGATTTTAGGATAAGCATAGTAATTAAATTCGGCAGCTGGGCCCTCCCATGATAAATCATGATGATGCAATACAAAATGAATATTTTGATGTCTTTCAATTAAACGGTACATAGCCAAAGCAGCAGCAGGATGTAAATGAGGCAAAGAGCTAATGTTTCTCACATGAAGAACATTGATTCTATGCTTGTCAAAAGCAGCTTCTAATTTTTTTTCAATAACATATGCTTGTTTATAAATAGCATCCATCAGCTCAGACTCTCTACCTGGCAGGAGGACTGAAGGACCACTTCCACCATCCTCACTTTGCCTATTGAGAGCAGGATTCATCTCTCTCCTAAGTTGAGACACATCAGACCGATGATAGCCAAGTTCTGCAATTTGTGCTCCCTGATGAGTGTCCTGATTAGGATCAAAATCAGCTGAAATGGTAAAAACAGATGCGCCACGTCTTTTTAACTCGCTTCTAGTTTCTTGAGTTTGAAGGCTAACACCGTCAGCTTGTTCAGTATAGAAATGGATTTGAGCAATCCGAAGTTCTTTTAGTCTTTCTGTTGAAGATGCCAATTCTCTCTCTGCAGTTAAAGGATCTAAATCAGGGTGATAATTGCATGTTTCTGGAGTCATTGCTATTTGTTGATTTATTTAACCCAAGAGATGATCATTCTAACTAATGATAGCTTATTTGTAAATTTGACTATGTTCATATATTTTTTAACTTGGCTGTTGCTTTTTAGAAAATGGTAGTGAAACCTTGACACCTAAGCAGTTATACATTCGTAATTTAGTCCACTACTTAGTTGTTTATTTCTGGTTAAATATAGTTACTATGAAACAAATACTGCTCTTTATCTCAAGCTTTGTTTTTATTAGCTCAATCAACTTGGTGTGACACATTTTACTTTTTGGCAAGATTTATGCTCGGCGCATGCATGCTATTGCTCCAATGGAGTAAGCACAAATGACTATTAAAGCATTACCAGGACTTCTAAGCCAGGTTTTAGTAGTGTTAATGATGCTATTTTTGGAAAAAAAAGTTATGGTCGAGCTGACAGCAACCTAAAAAGAGGTGCTTTGATTGGTACAGCTGCTGGAGTTTTGGCAATTAGCGTTTATGGGTTGGTTAATTATGCTCTGGTGAAAAATTGGACTTTAGATATTACTATTTTGAAAGTTGTCTGGGGTCGGATCTTAGGAGGTTTGTCTGGTTTATTTGTGATCTGGATGAAATCAGTTATTTTTAAGGGAACTTAAACTTATGGGTGAAAAAAAGCAGGTAACTAAAAAGCGACCAGAAAAGTTTGTTGTTGGCATTAAAGGTTTTATTGTCAAAGATAATAAATTGCTTTTGTTAAAAAAGTCAGAAAGAGGTTATATTTCCAGCGAATTTTGGGATTTGCCTGGAGGTAGAATCGATGGCGATGAAAATCCTTTAGAAACTTTAAAACGAGAACTTAATGAAGAATTGCCGGGTATTAAAGAGATAGAGATTAAGGATTTACTTTGGGTTTATCGGATTCCTTATGTTATTGAAAACGCTTCAAATTTATTCTTAGTTTATTATTTGGTGGGGGCGGATGTGTCAGCTGCTAAGCTAAGTACAGAGCATGTTGAGAAAAAATGGGTGGGAATAGATGAATTTGGAGAATTAGATGCTCCAGTTAATGCTAATTTTAAAGATTTATTAAGAGAATTTATTGGCAAAAAAATTTAATCAGTGCCAAAAATGTACAATTCTTCTTCTGCTCTAGTGACTGCAGTATAAAGCCAGCGTTTCCATTCGTTATCATTCATCTGTTTAAATCTTTGTTCAAACAGCACTACTTTTTTTGCCTGACTGCCTTGGGCTTTATGTACGGTCAGAGCATAGCCAAAATCAAATAAATCTCCTTTCATAATCTGCGAACGCTTATCTGTGAAGTTAAGAGTTTTTTTCGACTTAAACTGCTTAACAGAAATTAGTCCAGTGTAATTTTTTTCCAAGTCATCCATTTTGATTTTGGCAAAATACCAGTCTTTATCTTTTTGATTGATGCTGATGATTGTCCCCAACATTCCGTTGTAAATACCTTTGCTATGATTATTTCTCAGACAGATCACTCGGTCATGCGGTTGGGGCTCATATTCAAAAAAACCTAAATTTTGTCTCACTGTTTGATTGAGTTGTTTGCGAGAAAAATTATAGCCAGTTAACAACATCATATTTTCATCATAGTTTTCAATGAGATTTTCGGCTAATTCTTGGGCGGCAACATCTTTTTGATTGATTTTCATTACTTTGTTGCTGAATTTTTTAATAGGAATGTGCCCTTTTTCTCTAGCTTGAATTGATAGTTCAATAATAGGATTATTTCTTGCCTGACGGTGAATAGTTTCTAGTTTTAAATTAGGATTACTCATCAGATTAAAATTGCTTTTGATTGGTGGTAGTTGGCCGTGATCACCAACGGCAATAATAGAAGTTGAATAAGACAAGAGATCGTTCCAGATCTCGTAATCAACCATTGAAGCCTCGTCAATAATTATCAAGTCGTAGTCCAAATTATCCTTTTTTTCCCAGCCTACGATTTGTTGTTTGCTATTAACAACTGGAGAGTAGATCAGAGAGTGAATTGTGCCAACAAAATCATTGTCGTAAAGGGTTTTGTTTTGCTTAAGTTTATTTTTTAAAACTTGGGCTGCTTTGCCGGTGTAAGAAACAAAGGCAACTTTTAACTCATCATTTTTCTTATGAATAATTCTGCGAAAGATGGCAATCAAGGTTGTTTTACCGGTTCCAGCGTAACCACCAACAGTAATATAAGCTGATTGTTTGTAGTGCTTTTGGTACCAACTAAGAAGTTTTTGGATAATCTTTTTTTTATCTTGAGAAATTTGCATTAAGTTACATCATTCTAGCATGATTTGATTATTAAATTTTAAAAAGTCAGTGGCTCCCAGAAATTAATTCTATTTATACCCCGTGAGTTTACTTGAGGGAAACAAATCAGAATGAGGGATTTACCCTAAAGTGTATCACCGCTATTGATGTTAATATTAAAAGGAGGAAGTCCAAAGGAGGGCTCTCCCTCAGAGATGAGCTCCTTTAAGCTAATAATAATTTGCGAATTTATTTTGATTAAAAAAAAGTTAAGCTTTATACTTAAAATAATGGAAGAACAAACAATCGTAAAACCAAAAGTTGATGTAGAGAGAGAGCTAGATCCGCAGGTATTAAAACTATTTGAACATTTGCAAGAGCAAGTTGGAGTGCCAGAGATTAGAGAAATCACTAAGCCTATTATGCGGCTGGCATCGTTTTTTGAAAAAATTGTTAGAAGAAAAAATTCTCAGGAAATTATAGAACAGTTAGGCTTTTTGCTAAAATCCATTGAACCAAATCAACAGACAGTTGACGAATTAAGGAGGTTGAGGGGTACTAGTTCTCCTTGGGCACAATATGCTGTCCTTAATCTTTTTGGTGAACACAAGAAGGATGAAGAAGCTCCCAATTTCTCAGCTGCGACCAGATTTTCTCATTTTGCTGTGGTTGAACATCAGAGCCCTGACTTTGCTGAAAAACTTGCTCAAGCTTTTAGGAATACTATTAATTTAGGCTTTCCTTGGGCAAATTCGGATGTTAAATTTTTCGACCCGAGAATGATGGAGGTAAAAGATGCAGTGGAGAAAGCTGAAGCAATTCCAGTTATTACTCATAAAAGCTCAAGCCTAACAAGAGCGGTAAAAATGCCGGCTTTAATTGATTTAAGACCTAAAGAGGTTTCAGAAGAGGGAGTTTCCGCTGAGGCTCAGGAATTACTTCGCAATCAAATTGATTACAGACCTTTTGTAATAATTAGAGTCCCTTTAGGAGAACCAGAGAAACGTTCAATGATTATTATGATCGCCAATCACCAATATTTAGACGGCGTTCCAGCTGCTTATCATTTACATCAAGCTCTAGAAGCAAGTAATGGCGAGTTAGAAGAGAGTGAACCTTATGGCTACGAATTATCGGTTTCTGACCAAATTGAAGCAGCGTCTGTACCAGAAGCAGAAAGTTATCTCGTGAGAACTATAGAATTAGAATCAGATACTGTTGAGATGCTGAATACACTTTATGAGATGGCTTGTGAAAAAAACAGCTGTAAAATTGGATTTTTTGATTTTTTGCAAATAATGCTTTTGGCTAATTTTGGAGTGAATGGAGAAGAAATTAAAGGTGGTATTCTAGCCTTTGACATAGATCACACTAAGCAACTAGATCATTTTAATATTGGCGATGCACGGGCGTTGGCTCAAGCTGTGATTAGTGGAGATAAGGAAGCTTTACAACCTTGGATTGATATAGAAAGAGATAGAATTGATCTATATCAAGAAGGTTCAAGCAACATGTCTGTTCTTAATAATTTGAGACATTTGCCCGAAGCTTTGCAAGCTAGATTAAATGTTTTAGCAGGAAAATTAAAAATTGCTCAGGGAATTTCTGGTCAGGTACTAATCTCAGTAGTCCCTGACAAAATTCGTAATATCAAGCTAAGTGGTTTTGGAGGACCAGCTTTGACTGATTTTCAAGATGTAGCAGTAACTGCTAAGGTCAATTTTGTTAAAGGCAGTAGGAACAAAGTTGCAAGTATTTTTTTGAGGGTGAAGATGAAAAAAAGGTTAGATAATTAAATTATTAAAGGCGTAAGCAAGAATTATCATTAAACCTTAAGCCTTAAACCTACTATCTTTTTTAGAACACAAAAAGTTGATGATTCTCCCTCAGAAATAAGCCCATATTAGTTAATATAAATTTGCCAATTTTTTAATGAGAAAGCGCCGTGCGCCAGCAGTTTCAAGCAAAACTAGATAAGTAAGACGTGATAGAGTTCTAAGAAAAACTGACCTCCATATCTTTCACAACAAAAAATACGTTTTTTTAAAGCAATTTTCGGCTTAATTTAAGTTAAGCCCAATTTTCTTAATTTTTGTAAATTAAATTATTTTATCGGCGTTCGTCAACCTAACTTTTCTAAGCCTGTTTATTTATCTGTTTCAAGACTGCTGCCAGCTAAGATAAAAGTATTTTCCAACAAACAAGCAATAGTCATTGGTCCCACTCCACCTGGGACTGGAGTAATGTGTCCTGCCACAGATTTTACAGCCTCAAAATCAACATCACCAACCAAACCATCGTCGGTTCGGTTAATTCCTACATCGATCACTACTGATCCAGGCTTTACCATTTCCTGTCCAATGAACTCTGGTAATCCGACTGCTGCAATCAAGATATCTGCTTGACTGGTTTCTCCAGCAAGATTTTTTGTGCGGGAGTGGCAGATGGTGGCAGTTGCATTGGCGGCGGTTAGCATGGTTGCAATTGGCTTTCCGACCAGGTTGCTTCGTCCGACCACGACCGCTTTTTTTCCTTCCAGTTCTATGCCAATTGATTGAAGCAATCGCATAATCCCTTTGGGGGTGCATGGCGCTAAAAGGTGGTTGAGCGGCGGTAGGTTTTTTCTCAAGAAAAGCTGGCCAATATTGTAGGGATGAAACACGTCAACATCTTTGTTTGGATTAATATTTTCAATCACCAAACCTTCATCTAAATGATCTGGCAGTGGCATTTGAACCAAAATGCCGTGAATTTTGGGATCCTGGTTTAAATCCTTGATTTGCTCTATCAGCTTATCTTGGCTAATATTTTTGTCCAGCAACACTTTTTTAGAATAGAAACCCGCTTTTTCACAAGCTCTTTCCTTGCTGTTGACGTATATTTTGGAAGCTGGATCGTCCCCAACTAAAACTACAGCTAAACCTGGTTGAGTCGACATTTCCTCAACCTTTTTTTTGATGTCCGCTTTCAATTTTAATGAAATTTGTTTGCCATCGATTATTTGAGCCATAAGTTTCTTTGATAATTATTATTTAGCGCCAACGTCGAAAATCACTACTACTACTGAAACGTTGAAAATCATTACTACAACTGGAACCAAGTTGATCTTGGCTTCAGGTGATAATTGTTAGTTCAAGTTTGCAGTTTTAGAATAGACCTAACGTATTACATTTTAGAATAGGCCTACCGTCTGGCCGTCTTCATCAATATTGATCTGTTCTGATGAAGGTTTGCTTGGCAATCCAGGCATGGTCATCATGCTGCCGGCAATGACAACAAAGAAGCCGGCTCCGGCGCTAAGTCTAACCTCGCGCACATTGACCTTGAAATCAGTTGGTCTGCCCAGTAAATTCTTATTATCAGACAGTGAAGCTTGAGTTTTAGCCATGCAAATTGGCTGATCCTCGATCCCCCAGTCTTGATAACGCTTAATGGCTTTTTCTGCTCTGCGGCTCCAAGTGACACCATCGCCGCCGTAAACTTCTGTAACAATTGTTTCAACCGATTCTTGCAATCCTTTCTTAGGATCATAGATAAACTCAAACTTAGCTGGTTCTTCAACTAATTCTAAAACTTCTTTGGCTAGTTTTTTCCCGCCTTCGCTGCCCTTGGCCCAAACCTCGGACATAATGGCTTTAACACCTTTTTCTTGACAGTAGTCTTTGATAGTTTTGATCTCTTTTTTAGTATCTTTAGTGAACTTGTTGACTGCCACTACCATCGGCAAACCAAACTTCTTGATGTTTTCAATGTGTTTACCCAGGTTTTCCAAACCGACCTCAAGATCACCTTGACCGTGATGTTTGAGAGCACGAATAGTTGCCACTAAGACCACTGCGTTGGGTTTGAGTCCTCCAATGCGGCATTTAATGTCAAAGAATTTTTCTGCGCCTAGATCAGCTCCAAAACCAGCCTCAGTTACAACAATGTCAGTTAGCTTCAAAGCCATTTGTGTGGCCATGAGCGAGTTGCAGCCGTGGGCAATGTTGGCAAATGGTCCACCGTGAATAATGGCGGGTGAACCCTCTAAAGTTTGGACTAGATTAGGCTTAATGGCGTCTTTAAGTAAGACTGTCATGGCCCCAGCTGCTTTAAGATCTTTGGCTGTGATTGGCTTACCGTCTTGGTCAGCAGCTACGATCATTCGCTCCAATCTTAGCTTGAGATCAGCTAGATTTTTAGCTAAGCACAAAATAGCCATCACCTCAGAAGCAACAGTAATATCATAACCGTCTTCCCTGGCCTCGCCATTTGATTTGCCCAAACCAACTACAATTGAGCGCAGATTTCTGTCGCTCATATCAACACAGCGTTTCCAGGTGATTTTTCTTTTATCGATTCTTAGTTTATTGCCGTGGTGAATATGATTGTCAATCATTGCTGCTAGCAGGTTGTTGGCTGCTCCCACAGCATGAATGTCTCCAGTAAAGTGAAGGTTGATTTCCTCCATGGGGAGAACCTGAGAATAACCGCCGCCGGCTGCTCCTCCTTTAATTCCAAAACACGGACCAAGAGAAGGTTCACGCAAACAAATCATTGATTTCTCACCCAGATTCCAAAGAGACTGGCCGAGACCAACCGTAGTTGTAGTCTTGCCTTCTCCGGCTGGAGTAGGAGTCATGGCAGTGACAAGAACTAGCTTGCCATCGTCTTTTTTCTTTAATTCATCCCAAATTTTCAATGAGATTTTAGCTTTGTCTGAGCCGTAATTTTCTAAATAATCAGATTTAATTCCGATTGAATCAGCGATTGCCTCGATTGGTTTCAACTCGGCTTCTTGAGCAATCTCAATATCAGATTTCATAGTTTTTACTTTCTTTATTATTTATTCGTTAATAGTTAATAAGACTTGTAAAGCCGCTGTTAATATTCCGTTTTGATCGGAAATTTTTCACACAGCTCCAGCACTTCCTGACTGACTCGTTTCACCTGCTGAGATTGATCAATAATGTCTTGGCGCACTCGCCGTTTTTTCTCATCTTCAAACTCGAGCTTTTTTTCTTGTTTGATTTGAGCCACATCTTCGACTACAGCGGTAATCCAAGCCCCAATTTTTTCCATCTGCTCCTCTTTCATGCCACGGCTCGTCAGTCCTGGGGTTCCCATTCTGATTCCAGACGGATAGAAAGGTGGATTCTGATCAAACGGAACACTGTTGCGGTTGAGAATAATATTGGCTTTCTCTAATGCCTCAGCCGCTAAATTGCCGATGATGCCTTTGTTAGATAGGTCAATTAAGATTAGATGAGATTCGGTGCCGTTGCCGATTAAATCAAACTTACTCTTCTTTAAGATTTTAGCCAGAGTTTTGGCATTTTTGATTACCTGGGCTCCGTACTCCTTAAAATCATTAGTCATAGCTTCTTTCAAGGCAACACCAATACCAGCAATGGTATTTATGTGAGGCCCGCCTTGTAAACGAGGAAAAACTGCCGAGTCAATGGTTTTGGCTAGCTTACCATTTTTCTCCAGTCCCTTTTCTGTAACCATGATCATGGCTCCTCTTGGACCGCGCAAAGTTTTATGAGTGGTGGTAGTGACGATATGTACATCTGGCACCGGGCTAGGATAGGCTCCAGCCACAATCAGACCTGACAGATGAGCCACGTCAGCCATCAAGTAAGCATCAATTTTTTCTGCAATCTGAGCAAATCTGGCCCAATCAACTTCAAGTGGATAGGCCGTAATGCCGGCAATAATTAATTTAGGTTGGTGTTTTACAGCCATTTTTTCAATGGCGTCATAATCCATTTTGCTGTTTTTACCTAGTTTATAAGAGACGGAGTTGTAATAAATGCCGGAAGCTGAAACTTTAGATCCATGTGTCAAGTGACCGCCGTGTGCCAGATCTAAACCCATTAAAGTATCTCCGGGTTTGAGCAAGCCTAAATAAACAGCTAGGTTAGCTGGAGATCCGGACAGGGGTTGAACATTAGCGTGCGGCACACCAAACGCTTCTTTTGCCCTTTTTTTGGTCAGTGTTTCGATTTGATCAACAAACTTTTGACCTTGATAATATCTTTTCTTAGGATATCCTTCAGCGTATTTATTACCTAAACACGAGCCAACTGCTTCTTCCACAGCTGTGGAGGCTATGTTTTCAGAAGGAATCATCATCAATGTTTCCTGTTGGCGTTGGCACTCCTTTTGGATAAGGGACTCCATTTTTGGATCTTGTTTTTTAATATGGGGAAACTGGATTTTCATAGGCTGTTAGCCCTCCTGTGATGGGATGATTGATAATATATAGTTTTATTAGAAAAAGGAAAAGAAAAAAGCCGCTGTATACGGCTTTGAATGGCAAATCTGACTGAAGGTAAGGACCAGTTTTGACAGCAAAATGAATCTGTTATGCTATTAATTGCTGGATTAAAATGAGTCGGAAGCATACGTTATTAGTAAGTAATAAATGCTTTGCTTAAATCAATAAACGGATTTAGTCTATATTTGGGAAATTATTAAATAAGCTAGGCTCCGATATATATTAATTATACTAAGTCTAAATAGAATTAAATTCAAGCTAGCAATAAAAATGGATACAAAAAAAGTCGCTTTACAAAAACAAATTTTGAGGCAAGAGATTAAACTATTTAAACAACAGCTGACTTCAAATTTTATTCAAAAAAATTCTGAACTTATCAGTAGAAAGTTGCTCACAGCTGAACTCTTGGACTTGGCTCAAACAGTTTTTGTCTATGTTTCTCAGCCCAAAGAAGTTCAAACTCATTATTTAATTAAAAAAATGTTGGCTGAAGGTAAAACTATAGCTGTGCCCAAAGTGATAGGTCCGGGGAAGATGTCAGCAGTCAAGATTTCAAGCTTTAGTCAATTAAAACCTGGAAGGTTTGATATTTTGCAACCAATCCAGGATGAGATCTTAGATCAACCGATTGAGTTAAACATCATGCCGGCAGTTGCTGCAGATAGAAGCGGCCATCGGCTGGGGATGGGTAAAGGGTTCTATGACCGTTTCATTCAAAAACACCAGCCTGAGCAAAATTTGGTCTTAATTTTTGATGAGCAACTTAAGCCGGAAGTGCCGGTCGATGAGTTTGACCAAAGTGTTGAGTTTGTTCTTACTCCTCAATACACCATCGAGAATTGATTTTTCTGATTTGTTAATTTATTTTTGACTCTTTGAGTTTTAGACTTAACTTAAGTTAAGTCGAACTTTACTTTTGAGGGGGAAACAAATACGATCTTCAATCTATCCTCTGAATAATGGGGACAATTTCTAGCTCAAACCTTCTCAAACCTTTTTCAAAAGGGCTGGCTTAAACCTTTTTCAACAGGCTTAAACCCTTTTTAATAGGCTCAAACCTTTTTCAACAGGGCTGGAATCTCACTTGGTAAGGCTGCAACCAGTACGCCAATTTCTTCAAAAGTAGCGATCTTGGTTTCAGCTAAGCCTGTGTTGCCAGAGACAATAGCGCCGGCATGGCCCATGGTTTTGGATTTAGGGGCAGTGGTGCCGGTAATATAGGCCACGACAGGTTTTGTAACATTTTCTTTGATGTAGGCAGCAGCCTTTTCTTCAGCATCACCACCAATCTCGCCAATAACCACTATCTTTTCTGTTTCAGGATCGTTTTCAAATTTTTCTAAGACTTCGATAAAATCTAAACCTGGAATTGGGTCACCGCCAATTCCAACCACTGTAGATTGACCCAAACCTTGTTTGGTTAAGTGGTCTGCAATTTCATAAGTTAAAGTACCTGAGCGAGAGACTAAGCCAATCTTACCTTTTTTAAAGATATGGCTTGGCATAATGCCGATCTTAATTTCTTCTGGCACGATCAAACCTGGGCAATTTGGACCTAGCACCCACCTATTTTGTTCTTGGGCCAGTTGAATAATTTCTAGAGTATCATTCACAGGCACGCCTTCGGTGATGATGACGGCATGGAGATTATCCTTCAAAGCCTCAACTGCTGCGCCTTTCACAAAAGGAGCTGGCACAAATAAAATTGATATATCTGGATCGAGAGCTTCTTTAGCTTCTTTCACTGTGTCAAAAACTGACAAGCCGTGGACTTTTTGTCCGCCTTTGCCTGGGGTAACACCACCTACAACTTGAGTGCCATAATCTAACATTTGTTGGGTGTGAAAAGCTCCAGCGGAGCCGGTAATACCTTGGACAATGACTTTAGTCTCTTGCTGAATCATGATGCTCATTTTGACTCCTTTGCTGACTTGATTGCTTTTTTAGCAGCGATTTCCATATCTTGATAATACTCAATATTATTTTGTTCCATAATAGCCTGGCCTTGTTTTTCGTTGGTGCCGACTAATCTAACCGTCATCGGAACCTTGATGCCTACTTTCTTCACTGCTTGGACAATGCCCTTCGCCACCTCGTCACACTTAGTAATGCCGCCAAAGATATTAATAAATAAGGCTTTGCAGCTTGGATTTTTTAAGACGATTTTCATGGCCTCGGTCATTTTATCGGCATCAGCTCCACCGCCGATATCTAGAAAGTTAGCTGGTTGACCGCCGAAATGAGCCAAAGTATCTAGGGCGCACATCACTAGGCCGGCGCCATTGCCAATTACTCCCACATCTCCGTCCAGTTGAACATAGGCCAAGTCTTTGACTTTGGCTTCTTCCTCTAGACCATCACCTGACTTAACCTTTTCCTGGTATTCCTTATGTCTAAATAGTGCGTTGGCATCTAAAGTGACTTTAGAATCTGCTGCAATTAACTTATTTTGCTTAGTTAAAATCAGGGGATTGATTTCAGCCAGCATCACATCATTGCGTGAGAGCTGGTGTAGCTTTTCAGAAATTTTGACTAAGTGAGTAACTACTTTTTGACTCAAACCTTGGTCTAAACACTCTTGAGCAAATTGTTTTTGCCAATCAGCTTTGAGCGCGATCTTGATAATTTTATCTGGATGTTGCTCTGAGATTTCTTCAATATCAACTCCACCTGCTGAAGAGAAAACCAACATGTAGCTTTTATCGGTTCGCGATAGAGTGGTCGACAAATAATACTCTTTTTCAATATCGAGCTTCTCTTCAACCCAGAGCTGTTCTACTTTGAAGCCCTGAATAGTTTTATTGAGCAGAGATTTAGCTTTTTCTACAAAATCTTCTCTGGTGACAAACAAGATGCCGCCTGATTTGCCGCGTTTGCCAAAAGGAATTTGAGCTTTCAAAACTAGTTCATCAACGCCTAGTTCTTCAAAAATCTTGACCGTCAAATCATCACCTTGATTGATGACTTTGCCACTTGGCACAGGAATCTCATACTTTTTAAATATTTTTTTACCCTGATGTTCTTTGAGATCCATAAGCTTGATAGCCTTCTTTGACCAATTGATAGTTGCTGTCTTTTCTTTTATCAGGCAAGGCTGCTAAAATCGCTTCTTTATTAAAGGGTAGTTCTAAGAAGCTAATGATTTGCCCTAAAACTCGAGTGTTTTTGTAAGTTTCATCTTTATCTAAAAGATCACTTAGTTGAAATTTTTTATCAACTACTAGGCCGTCAGTTTTTTCATTGCCAGATAAACAAAAAATGGCATTAAATTCGGTGTCTTGTGGGCAAGGAGTTTGTTTTTGGTTAAACGCTACTTCGGCTGTAATTTGTCCTCCTCTAACAGCGGCGTCATATTCAGGAAGAAAGGTGGCGTAAAAACCAAGTTTGGCTAAGTATCTAATGAGGGTATCAGCCATAAATTGAACACCTTGTCCGCCTTCTCCAAAAATTTTGATGCGCTTGGCTTTATTTTTTGTCATCTTCTTCTTTCTGCTTAAGTTCTTTTTTGACAATACCTAATTGACCAGGCTCTAATTTTTCTGTTTCTCCAACAAATTTTAAGTTTTTTTGTAAGTATTGATAGACTTCAGCCACCGATTTGAAGCCTAGACGCCTATAGTAATTAGTTGGGCAAACCGAGACCACCTCGACGAAAGAAAAGTGAGGCCACTCTAAAGCTTGCTTGATGGTTTGGCTTAGTTTGTCAGGATAGACTACTGAACCTCTACTAAAAAAGTGTGGGTTGTAGCTAGCGACTAAGCCTTGAATGTTAACTGGTTCAATGGAACTACCTTTAGGGCTGGTGGGACTAACGGTTCCTCTTGGTGCCATTGGTGAAAGTTGTCCGCCAGTCAGTCCAAAAGTTAAGTTATTATTCATGATGACGGTAATGTTGCTGTTGCGTCTGGCCGAATGTAGCAAGTGATTGCCACCGATGCCAGTCAAGTCACCATCTCCAGAAAAAACTACTACATTTTTATCAGGCTGTACTTTTTTTAAGCCCTCGGCAATTGGTAGGCTGCGACCGTGAATAGCGTTGATGGAGTCAAATTTTAAGTATCCTGAAGAGCGAGCAGTGCAACCGATACCAGATAAGATAGCAGTGTTGCTTTCGTCAAAACCAAGCTGATCAAAAGCAGAAATCATAGCTTTGAGGATTAAACCGATGCCGCAGCCAGGACAGTAAATGGTTGGTAAGGCTGAATCTTTGAAATAGGTTCGAATTTTTGCGTTAGAGATTAAAATTTTAAAGCTCCTTTTCCAGGCTTGTTTGTAACTCTTTCAGACCAACTTTGCCTCCTAAAAAGTTAAGCTTGGTTACTTGATGACCAAGATGAGATTCTAAAATCTGAGCGTATTGGCCATCATTGGCTTCAACTACCACAATTTTTTGATAATCTTCGCAAATTTCTTTGAGTTGTTGCAAGATGGGGAATAAAGTAATTGGGGTTAAAGTGCTAGCTTGGGGGCAAACTTTTTTTACTAACTGGGACATAATGCCGTAAGCAATGACTAGAGTTTGAGTGTCTTGTTGCTGATGTTCATAAAATTGATAATTTGCCATTATTTTTTGTAACTCAGTTTTGCGTTTTTGATGGTGTTGGCGATAGTATTGAGTATCTTTAGTTTTAGGGGTGCCTTTTAAATTCAAGAGCCCAGAAACATGCCTAGTTTTGTTGCCCCAAGCTGGTCTGGTCTCAATTTCTTTTGATCTAACTTTGTTTTTTTCAAGATCAACTGTTTCCCTAAGGTGGCCTAGGTAAGCGTCAGATAAAAAGATGACCGGTTGTTTTGCTTCCAAACTTAAGTAAATAGCTTCTTGAATATATTGGTAGCAGCCAGCAACAGAAGAGGGATAAAGTACAATTGAGCTATAATCTCCGTGACAACCATGATAGCTTTGTAAAATATCACCTTGGGCTGGTAAAGTTGGCATGCCGGTTGAAGGTCCAACTCGCTGTACATCAACCAAGACCAGTGGTGTTCTGACCATGTAAGCTAAACCTAAAGCTTCACTCATTAGTGAAAGGCCTGGTCCAGAAGTGGCAGTCATACCTCTAGCTCCACCTAGACTAGCCCCAATTAGGCCGGTGATAGAGGCAATTTCATCTTCAAATTGGATAAATTTAAAATTTTTATCTTCTCCAGCTACTACTGCTGCTTCTTCCATAATTTCTGAAGAGGGAGTAATCGGGTAACCACTATAAAAGTTTAAACCAGCTTCCAAGGCTCCTTTTAAGATAGCTTTATTGCCTGAGTAAACTTTTTTAGACATGATCTTTCTTTTTAACTTCAATAGCGAGATCAGGACACATTTTTTCGCAAATTTTACAACCGATACATTCTTCTGGATTGGTTACTTTTAGTTTGCCATTCTCCATTTTTAAAACGCCCTTTGGACAAAATTCAACGCAAATCCCACAATTTTTACAATTGTCATTGACGACTGGTGTAAATTTGTTGTTATCTGCCATAAGATATGATTTCAAAATTAAAAATATGTATATAATATATAGTATATAAAAATTTATGCAAGCCCGCATTTTAAAGTTATTCTAAAGCCAACTGCAATATTTTTTTAGCCCATTTAATTGTTATAAAATTATTGAAGACGAAAAGACTAAAAAGACTGAATCTTATAGATTAGATGCAGATAGATGCAGATAAGGTTGAGATTTAGATAAGCTTTAAAAAAGGATTAGAAGTCTAGGATATCTAAAGATTTATTTTGAGGATTTTATTAGGTTTGTCCAGGAGCTAAGGCACATTTTTAGTTTGTTCTGACTGCCTACGCTTGGAATATGAAATTTTAGGTGATGAGAATGACAAAAGCGATTTAGTTAGTAGTATCTCAAAGATAACTTAATAAAACTTAGTCTAAATCTAAGCAGTAAGCAGAGAATAACCCTCAAACAAGCCATCTAAAATAAATGATGTCAGGGGTATGCTGTTGTTTTTAACTTGAACTTCTTCTAAATAGGTAAAATAAGCTTGTTTTTTTTCTTTTTTAATAATTACTGGAGCTAAGCCGTATTTTAAAGCAAGGAGTATTATCAGCAATCTACCAACTCGTCCATTGCCATCTGAAAAGGGGTGAATTTGTTCAAACCGAGCGTGTGTTTGTGCTAAGTGTTGGGCTTGATCAAAAAGTTTTTTTTCATGCTCATTTAGTGTTTTCACCAGTTGGTTCATGTGTTTTTCAATACTCATACAATTTGAAGTCGGTACATTAACTCCGGCAATACGCACCCCGTGAGTGCGGTAGGAGCCGGCGTTATGAATGATGCCATTCATCATGATTTGGTGAATGTGTTTTATTAGTTTTTGATCAATGTTTCCGCTTTCATCTCGAAGCCATCTTATAATAAACCCTAATGCAGCCTGATGGTTTTTAGCTTCTTGATGTTCGCGCACGCTTTTATCAGGAATGGTGACGTCATCAAATAACACCGCTCTCACATCGGGTTCGCTGAAGGTGCTGCCTTCAATATTATTGGTGTGATAAGTCAGTTGTAGAAGAAAATTATTATAAACATTTTGCTGGGCGATGATGGTCGAGAATGGAGTTGGGTATTGCTGCTGCAACTTTTTTAGTTTCTTAACTTTTTCCTTAACTAAATCCAGGTCAATTGAGGTATCTCCGATAAGATCAACATAAAGTGAGTTTATTTTTTGAACAGACTCTTCTCTGGGTTGGCTTTTACCATTGATCCAACTGTTGATAGTAGGGAAAGAAACTCCCAACTCATGAGCTAATTCCTCTTGAGTTTTGCCACTATGTTTTTGAATTTTTTGGAGCTTTTGAATGATTCTCATATCTGGATTATAAACAAACTTTATAAAGAAAGCAAAATTTTATAAAGTTTCTTTTAGCATGCACTCAGTGGCTCGTTCATTGCCATTAGCCCACTTTTTTAATTCTGAATTTGCACAAAAGGTATTGTCTCACCTACCGGGATTAATTTCCCCATGGAACTTTACCAAATCGTTCCTAAAAAATTATCGTTAATGGTACTGTATTTTCAGGACTGGACAAAACTAGAATGGTGGCTTTTATTGTAACGATATTATCTACAATTCCTTTGTTTTTTAATTATCTCACTAATTTACAACCAAAAAATGAATTAATCATTCATTTACACGTTTGGTTTGGATTAATTTTTATAGTTATGTCAGTTGTAAGTATGTTATTGGAAAAAATTAAATAACTGGTTGGGAGTTTATTAAAACTTTATGGTCTAATATCTGAGGCTTGCCTTGGGAATATTGAGTCCAGGGCTTGCCCTGGGGTTTAATGCGCTTTATTTTTTACTACTTTGGATTAAATAGTTCTTAAACTGAGCCAAAGTTTTGACTCCATCTTCAATGACTGCTTTATAGATATCAATACTGCTAAAGTCTTTATGATAACTTGGGTTGTGGCATACTTGTGACTTGATTTGCAAGATATACATTTTGTGACTATCAGTCATTTGGTCATTAATTAATTTAGAGACAGCATCACTAGTTACATTTTGTTCTCTTAGAATTCTAATATCTATTTTCCATGTTTTATTTTGGCTATCTTCATATCTAAGACCAATGTACATGCTCTTAGGACGATTTTTTTCTTTTCCTTGACGATTATCTGCCAAAGCAACTAGCTTAATAGAACTTAAACTAAAAAAATGTTTTACAATTTTCCAATAATTTTCATCATCAGGATTTTTTTTAGTTATTAGGTCAAGATCTATTTCTTCCCAAGTCATTAATCCATAAGAAAGACTCCCAAAAACTTCAAGTTTCCCATAAGTTGAAAGAACTTTTCTAACTTTAAGATTTGATAAAACTATAAGAGCTTGTTTGTGTAATTTGTTTGCTTCAGCAAGAATATTGTTATCTTTTATATTTCTCTGGCAATTCAATATTAAATTTTTCGCACAATGCTTTTACATCATGATAATCCTTGTCCCTTAAATCATAACCCGTATGATACTCAACTAATATCTTCGGTGAGATACAGTTAACTTCTAAGTCTCCGATTTTCCCTTTACCACTTAGAGCTTCTTTAGTAAAAGCATCACCATTTTTTTTCGGACCATAGATTCCATTACCGTCTTTATCTAGTTCAATAACATGAAAATCAATCATGTGGCATTCATCATCACCAATCACAAAGTTCCAGGCACTTGAATCATCTCTTTTTACCTCTTTGTATCCTTTGTTTTCTAGATGACCTCTGAGTGTATTTACATCTTTTTTTTGAATCACGATATCAATGTCAGCATGAGGACGAGTTTGTTTTTTCAATAATGCATCAACAGCCCATCCACCATCTAACCAAATTTCAATTTTTAACTCCTCAATTTTTTTCAAAAATTGTTCAAGATATTTTTGATCAACAGCATTACCTAAAATTAAACTCAACAAGTACTGAAATTGCTTGTATGTATCACCATAGCTATCAACACTGAAATGTTTTTGCCCAGGTAAAACAATAAGTTCTCCTGATACTTGCTCACAAAGGTATTTTGCATGATCTAAAGGACAGTAAGGATCGTTGTCTGAGTGAATAAAATGAAATGCTTTTGTTTTTTGTTTAATTCTCTTAAAATCAAATGGCTCTTCAAACAATCCATCAAGCACATCCCAGTCTGAATTATCTTTGAAAGCTCCTACTAAGTAACATGCTTTAACTTTTACATTGTCTGGCAATGCTTGTAATAAGCCTAAAATTGAAACAGCTCCAGAAGAGTGACCAATAATTATTGATTCTTCATTAAACTCCCAATCATTTTCTTCTAGTAAAAACTTGTTATAGCGTTTTATATTTGGATGACTAGCTTTAGGCAAATCAGGAACCCAAACTTTATATCCTTTTTTTTCAAGCTCTATACGCAACCAGTCAAACCAATTTTCTTTGGAATGTCCATCAGTGCCATGTAATATTAGTGCATTTTTCATAATCTAACTTCTTCAATAATCGCTTGCCATGCTTCATACATCGGCATTATTTTTTGTCTCACTTCCTCAAAGAAGATTTTCTCATTTAAGTCTCTATCTATCTTCAAGAACAGCTTTTTCTTTAAGTGCTGATAGTCGGATTTTTTGGCAAGTTCAGGATAGCGCTCAGGATTAACTTTCCTGCTCCAAGAAATGAGTATTCTCAAATAAAAACCGTTGTGGAAGTGGCTCAAGGCGTCAGCTGTAGCTAATATCTTTCCCTCTAAAGACTCTGGCTTGCCATTATCATCACATGAATGTGTTTTGCAGGCATCTACCACCAAATCTATTAAATCCTGGTCAAAGCCGTTATCAGATAGGATTTTTCTAGCATAGTCAGCCCCATATAAATCATGACCTTCATTGTGTCCATGAGCCCTACCTATATCATGAAACCAGACCATCAAAGTAACTGCTTCTCTGTTTGCCTCTGGATGTTTATCGCACAAATCCATAGCTAATTTTTCTACTACCAAAATATGTTCTTCATAAAACCAAGCACCGCAGTGCTTTGATGTTTTGATGTCTTTAACTAGTTGGTTTTTAATATCGATGGTAGTTTTTTTCATAAGGACTTCTCCCATTTGCATATGAGGTCTAGCACTTGATCTTCATAATCTGAAATATATTCGAGCTCAATGCGATGATTGCTTTGCCTGTTCAGTTCTTCAAGGTCGTGTGCTCCTTCATAGTATTCTTTTTTAACCATTTCAGTAGTTTTTTTACAACCGAATACAATTCTGGAAACTCTAGCCCAATTTGCAGAACAGTAACACATAATGCAAGGTTGGAGGGAAGCATACAATACAGCTCCAGACAAATCTGTTGTTTTTAGTTTTTTACAGGCTTGCCTAATTGTGGATGTTTCTGCATGGCTGGTTGGATCGTGAAATAGAAAACCAAGACTTACTCCATCAGATATGATTGCACCATCTTTGACTAAAACAGCTCCCGCTGGGAAACCGCCTTTTTCAACGGATTCTTTTGCCTTTTTAACTGCTAGTTCTAAAAAATCTTTGTCGTTCATAGATTATTTCTTAACCTTTGGTTTTCTCTTATTATTTAGCTTTTGGGTGCGTTTATCTTCCATAGTTGTACTTTTAATAATACCCTCACCCCTATATTGGAATCAAGAAAGATATTTACACGGCTGTTAAACCAAAAAATCTCCAAACTTGAGATTTATAGCAAGCCACATAGGGGTAAACCGATAGAATAAGTGGGTCTTCCAGAACTTTTGGCTATTTGTGACCCCAAATTTAATTAGTTTGAACACTGTTTTTGATGATTTTGCTGAACTTATTCAAGAGTTAAGGCACATTTTTAGTTATGAGGATTTGGGTTTGGCTGTTTGAAGAGAATGTAAAGCTTGATTTAAACACTTGCTTTTAAGTCATCATTATTTTTTTATCAATTCAAGTTTTTTATGACTTCTACAAATTTTTCATTTGAATCCAGTATTCCCCGATGCTCTGCATCGTGGGTCGCCGATTCGAAGGGGATGAAAGGGGAAACTAAGTTTCCCTTTCACCATTAAAGTTAGAGCAGGATAGGATAGAATAAAGGGGTGAGTAG
>JAYEJP010000028.1:0-22889 GCA_034660615.1 Patescibacteria group bacterium | reverse complement strand
CATTGTTCTCCAATATGAGTGGCGCATTGTTATTTTAATTTTGATCGGCTTCACCCCGTATATTATCATTAATCGTTGGCGCTTTAAGAAAAATAATGTTTTGGAAAAGACAGAGTACAAACTATATGACGCACAGTACAGTCATTTTTGGGAGGTCTTGAACTCGATGCCTTTGATTAAGGCTTTTCGGGTGGAGACATATGAAAAAGGCAAGCTGAATAAGTTTTTTAACAAATGCATCAAGCTACGTAGGGAGATGGAGGTTAATACCAACAAAGCTGTGGTTGGCGACTTGTTTTTAGAAGTCAGTTTGTGGGCCATGTATGCCTACATTGTCTGGATTACTTGGCAAGGACAAATCTCAGTCGGCACCTTAGTTATGCTGGTTAGTATGATTCGGTTAATACGTGAACCTTTGTGGCAGTTAAACTGGATCTTTTGGGAGATTAAGCGGGCTCAAATTGGGGCCAAAGACTTCTTTCGTATCATGGATGTTGATGCTATAGTCGAAGACCCAGCAGAGCCAAAGAGCATTGATGAGCTGGAAGGCAAGATTGAGTTTGACCATGTTCATTTTACTTATAATCAACAGGAGAAAAGCTTTTTGGAAAAAGGCTTTAAAGAAGAGCCTGATCCCAAACTAGAGTCGAAGTTAGCTTCAGAAGATTTAGAGGTGTTTGATGGAGTCAGTTTTACTATGGAATCTGACAAAATGACTGCTTTGGTTGGTCCGTCAGGGTCGGGTAAGACCACTATTGCTAGCTTGGTTATGAGATTCTTTGACCCTGATCAGGGAACGATCACTTTAGATGGGGTTGATTTGCGTCAGTTTAATAAGCGCGAGCTTCGTTCTTATATAGGCTTAGTGAGTCAAGATAGCCATTTATTTGCTACCACCATCCGTGAAAATTTGCGTTACGCTAAGCCGGATGCGACTGAAGAGGAAATGATGAAGGCCTGCAAGGTGGCTTATGCTGACAAGTTTATCAAACGTTTACCTCTAGGTTTAGACACCAAGATTGGAGAGCGAGGGGTTAAGCTGTCGGGTGGTCAGAAACAGCGCTTATCTTTAGCTAGAACAGTTTTAAGCAATCCTGAAATTATTATTTTAGATGAGGCGACTAGCTCTTTAGATTCAGAGTCTGAAATGTATATTCAGCGGGCTTTAAATAAATTATTGTCTAATAAGACTTCAATTGTTATTGCTCATCGCCTATCTACCATCCAACAGGCTGACAAGATTATTGTCTTGAAAGATAGGAAGATCCTGGAGCAGGGTTCTCATGCTGAGTTAATGAAGTGTGATAGTCTTTATGCTAGTTTGTTTAAGATTCAATCTGGCCAAGCCAAGATGCTTGAAGATTGGGAATTGGTGGAGTAGAATCTTTCTATGTTTCGGGTTTCTCAATAAAGAAGTATTTTTAATTATACATTATATGTTATACTGCAGAAACTATGGCAAAATCCAAAAAATTTACCTCAAAAAATAATAGAAAAAAACAAAAAACAAAGGCTGCTACAGCCAAGAAAGAGAAAGTGACAAAAAAAACTTCTTCTAAGAAAAGCAAAAAAGCTGCAAAAAAAGTCAGAAACCAAGAAAAGAAAACTCTTTTAGTAAAAGCTACCAAGCCATTAGCCAACATTTTTGATAAAAAAACTATTACTGTTTTAGTAGTAGTTGGAGTTTTGGGAGTACTTTACATTTTTCGTGGTTTATTTGTAGTTGCTATTGTCAATGGTACGCCAATTTTTCGTTTTTCAATTCTTAGGCAGGCAGAAAAATCACAAGGCGCTCAGCTTTTAGAGACAACTATTAGTGAAATGCTAATTAAGCAAGAGGCTAAGGAGAAAGGGGTGATTGTCACTGATGACGAATTGGATGCAGAGATCGAGGAGATCAAGAAGAACCTTGAGGAGCAGGATCAGGATTTTGATCAACTTTTGGCATTGCAGGGTATGACTGTCGATGATTTGACTGAACGCTTAAGACTTAATAAATTGATAGAAAGACTCTTAGCTGGTGAAATAGAAGTGAGTGATGAAGAAATGACTCAATATTTGGAAGACAATGCGGACTTTTTCCCAGAGGATATGGAAGATGCTGAAAAGAAAGAGACTGCTAGACAACAACTTAATCAGCAAAAAATGAATGAGAAATATCAAGAATGGGTTGAAGAGTTGCGCAATAAGGCTCGTATCAAAAATTTTGTCAATTACACTCAATGAATATCAAGAATGCTCCATGGCATGCCTGACCTTTCCTTTAAATCTAGTTTTGCATTGAGAAACTAATAAAACAAGAATAATTAAAGGAAATATCTTCACTGCTTTTTTATCATTAGCGCCTATTTTTTGGGATCAAGATCAAGTTTTTCAAACTGTTTTTGTTTAAGTAGAATGGCGATGACTGCATAAGTAGCAATATCGATCCAAGTTTCCTTAAATGATTCGTTTTCAGGTCTCTTCTTCTGCATGAGCAAATGCTGCAGTCTTTTTACCTTATCATTCACTCGGAAAACAATTCCTAGCTCGCCAGTGTCAAGAATGTTGTCCTTACCATAATCCTTGTGTTTTTTTATAAAAGTTTCAAGCATTTCTGCTAAAACTTTTTCAAAAGCTTGGTCAAGATATTGTGGTTCTGCAGCCATGAGAGCACTTTCTGTAGTTGATGTTCTGCAACTATGAGATTATCAAAAAAAAGGACATAAAAAAATAGCGTCTCGTGATGAGACGCTATTTTCCAAAGTTAAATTGATATTAAACTCTGTTTTTCAACTTAATGACTAAGGCAACTAGTCCAGAAAACATGGTGCTAGCAGCAGCCAGAGTTGATTTGAAATCTAGAGCTGTGTCTACTGGTACATGGATCTCAGCAGCATCTGCAGTCTGAATGTAAACCACTCTATCTTCTTGAGATTGGCTTAATTCCTGGTATTGTTCACCAGTGACATAGCAGGTTGAGCTGGACTCACCATAGCCGTCAGCATACACTTCACACTCTACCTCATAAGTCTGTTCTTCTTCGGCTGCTTGATTTTGTGCGAAAGCTGGGCTTACAGCAACTATCAAACCAGTAAAGAGTAAAAACAGTGAAGCGGTTAGATTTGCTTTCTTCATAATTGACTCCTTACCCCAATCATTAATTTAGTTAGATTAAGGTAGTCAGTATTATATTATAAGATACTGAAGTTGTCAATAAACTAGTGTTTATATTAAATAAATATAAGACATTAATATTTTAACTACTCGAGAGGAAAAAGTCAAATAAAGTCATTTTTTTGTTTAAGAAAATGGAGAATAATTTGATTTATGGGGTAAAAGTTACTGTAGTATCTATTTGGTATGTACCGAATTTATTACCGAAAGGAATATTAGAACCTTCTAGTGGGTCATTCATAATATAATTGCCCCCATTTCCTTCCTTTAATACGACCCAGTGCCCATCTCGCCCAAAAGCAACATGAACAATGACTGGTCTCCCAGCGTTGATTTCTTGGTCGATAATGCTTTGATTGTAAGAATAATAACGTCTACTGGTATAACCAAGGGGTGTTGGAAAGGGCCTTTTCATATAAGCCTCAAGACCGCGAGCGGCACTAAAATAATTTGGATTGGCGCCAATAATCGCTGGTGTAGTGCTATGTCCGTGCTTTTGCCAAATCATAGCAACGCTGGTAATTAAGCAACCTACTTCTCCAATGCTCATACTAGAAACTCCGATATGTTGTCGACACCAACGTGGATCACGCTGACTATAATACCAACCATCTGGTTGGGTAGGGGAACTAGCTAAACAAGTTTCTGAGCCAACTTGGCTATTAACATAATTACTTAAAGAGTCTAACTCTGTTTTTGCTTCATAAAGTAGTTTTTGGTAAGTGGCCTCATCATCATTAGTTTCATTAAGGAGTTTTTGTTTACTTGCTTTTTTAATTTCTAGGGCTGCTTTTTGTGTTTGTAATTCCTGCTGTTTCTCCTCAAGAGCTGTTTGTTTAACTTCTTTTAAATCCTTTTGTTGATCATAGGCTAGGCGTTGATTTTCTGCCTGTTCCATGGCGCTGGCAGTTTGAATTTCTGCCTGGTGGAGATATTTATATTGACTAATGATTTTTTTAAAAGATTCTGTGGTAAAAAGAGCAATTAGAGGAGTGGTTCTTTGTTGTTTGTATGATTGTTGTATCCGAGCAATTAACATGTCGGTCAATTTATCAAGCGATAAACTCAAACCATCAATGCGATTAGCGAGGTCGCCAATTTCCCTGGTAAGTTGGCCAATTTCATTCAAAGTTTGTGAAATTTGTAACTGTTGTAGCCTGACTTCGCCATTAATGACTGAAATAGCATTTTCTAGAGTTTGAGCCTCCCCTTGTTTCTGATCAATTTTTTTTTCTAAATCTTTAATCTCATTTTTCAGTTCTTCGCATTTATTCTTGTCTTTTTCACATGAGTTAAAATCTTCGCTGTCTACTCCTAGACTTTCACAGTTATATTTTGAACAATCCTCCTCAGCTATTACTAGAGAAGCTGGTTTTAAAAAACACCACCCCACCGCCAAAAACAAAGACAGAATTAGCAGATAGAGATAATTTTTTTTGAGCCTAGGCATGGCCGAACTTAATATTTAATGAATTTTTTAGCGGCAATAATACTCGCAGCTCCTCCTAAAAATAGAGCAATAGTTGAGCCTAGGCCAAGTTGAAGAGCAAAAAACTGCCAGGGAAGAGGTAAGTCAATAATCTGACCTAAAAATTGACTCAGCCAAGGGGTAATGTAAAGAAAACCAGCATACATTCCAGCCCAGCCAAGAATAGAGCCAGTCAAGCCATAGATAAAACCCTCATAAATAAAAGGAGTAATAATATATCCTGATCCGGCTCCAATTATTCTTAAAATTGAGATCGCTCTCTTTTTATGACTAATCTTAAAACTAACAATTGTTGCAATTACCATCAACGACACTATTGTCATTGACGCCAGTGTGAACAAACCAATCAATCTAATTGATTTGGTCCATTGATTAAGACTATCAATTACCTCTTTGTAAAGAACAACGTCATCTATTTCATCAAAATTTTGTAGATTTTTTTTAATTTTAGTCAAATCACTTGGAGAAATAGCGGAAATTTCTAAGCTGGCCGGTAAAATATCAGCGCTGACTAGTTCCAAAAGTAGAGGGTTATCCTGGTTCTCCTGATAATACTCAAGAGCTTCTTGTTTGGAGTCTACTTTTACTTCTTTGACAAAATCATAAGATTGAACTGTCTCAGCAATTTGTTTAACTTGGTTCGCTTCAGTTTCAATTTCAAAAAAGGCAATTACTTTAGGCTGGGATTCAAAATGCTGCAAAATTGCCTCAGATCCTAGAGTGAGTAAAGAAAAACTATAGCTTAAAAAAAATGTCAGCGTAATTATTAGAATTGCCAACAAACTTTTATAAGGCATTCTTCTAATATTAATAAGGGCAGTTCTGACTGATTTCATGGTTTTTTGTCCTCTTTAGTTCCTTTTTTTGTTTTTTTATCAGCCTCTTTCTTCTTTTTTCCATCACTTTTTTCTTTAGCTGGCTCTGTTTTTTTTCTTGCGAAAAGTTTTTTAAAGAAAGAAGGCTTTTTTTCTTGGGTTGTATCTTCCTTATTTTTTTTGTCAGCCTTTGTTTCTTTTTGATTTTTCTTTTCGGCCTTTTTTTTCTGTTTTCTTGCTTTTTCTTCTTCAAGATTTTCTTTTTCTGTCTCCTTTTTTTCAGTCTCTTTTTCTAAAGATTTGCCCAATTTGGCGAGATCTATCTGTCTGAGCTTGAATTCTTCAAGAATAAAGGGATCGTGGGTTGCTAGCAGTACTGTTGTTCCCAGTTCATTAATTTTTTGTAAAAGCTTAATAATATGAAGACCAGTGTTTTTATCAAGATTACCAGTTGGCTCGTCAGCAAAAATAATTTTTGGGCCAGTGGCTAAAGCTCGAGCAATACTAATTCTCTGCGATTCTCCGCCTGATAATTGGCAGGGAAACATTAAAGCCTTATCTTCAAGCTCAACTAGTTTTAATAAATCTGTTACCCGATTTTCAATTTCGTTTTTTTGTTTACCTTTAATATTTAGTGGAAGGGCAATGTTTTCCCAGACATTGAGATCCTCAATTAATTTATAATCTTGAAAAACAACACCAATCCGGCGTCGATGATGTGGAATTTGTCTACGATTGATTTCTTGTAGTTTTTGACCATCAAAAACAATTTCTCCTTCGCTTGGCTCATATTCTCTAATCAAGAGACGCATGATAGTCGTTTTTCCACTACCAGATGGTCCGGTAATGGTCACTATTTCACCATCTTCAACATTAAAACTCAAATCAGCAAAGGCAAGTGTCTCATTAGGAAATTTTTGAGTGACGCGTTTGAACTTAATCATAGTCAATAAATATTAAAGCATGTCTAGGGGTCTGACTGCAATAGTATGAAGATTATTTTTAAAATTAAAGTTCCTCACCAACAGGAGGCTCTGCATCAGGGTTAATCACTTTAACCTTGCCTACATCCATCAACCATCCAGCCTTTTGTCCTTTAAACGTTTCTCCCCAGATTTTTATCTCCATACCAACAAGTTTATCTAGATCGGTAACTGATGAAGTTAAATAAACGGTTTGGCTTTCTCCGCCCGGCCTGAGTAGACTATGTGAGCCTTCGCCATTGATGCCCCCTGCTTTTAAATAACCTGAGGCGTGGTCTTTAAAGGCCTCGTCATCTTGTATTCCAAAAATGTCGCCTTCTTTGACTTTGTTGCCAGCAACTTGTTGGATTGCTCCGTTTTCTTCTTTCTGAGCTGCAGATGAGCGATTAAAAAGTCTATAGCTGCCTATGCCGGTGGCCGAACCTGCGATTACTGCCACGGTGCAAATAACGATAAGAACTGGTTTAGCTTTTTTCATATCTTTTGATTTTTCTTCCTCTTCTAAATTCAATTGTTTAAGTGATGTGGAGGGTTTAGAGTTTTGATTGTGACGTAAAGTTTTCTCCACGTCAACAGCATTTTTTTTCTCTGTTTTTTTGACCTCTTTTTCATCTAAGCTTTCTTCAGTCACTGTTGGTTTTGGCTTAACGTTGGTTTTGGTTGGGTTTGTTTCTACCTTTTTGTTAGTAGAATTTGAATTAAAATCAATTTTTTTCATATAAATATATTAACCTAAATTTTATTCACATTAAAGTTAAATATCCAATTTAATCTCCTCTTTAATAAACTGATCAAGATTTCCGTCTAAGACGCTATCAGTATCATTCGTCTCAACGTCAGTTCGAGTATCCTTAACTAGGTGGTAAGGATGGAGTACATAGTTGCGAATTTGTGTTCCCCAACTTGCTTGGGTATGTTGACCTTTTTCTTGATTAATTTTTGCTTTTAAGTTTTTTTCCTGTTGATGAGCTAATTTAGCTTTTAACATTTTTAAAGCAATTTGCTTATTTTCCACCTGTGAGCGCGATTGGCGTGACTTGACAGTGGTGTTACTAGGTTTATGGGTTAGCTCAACTGCACTATTAGTTTTGTTAACTGATTGGCCGCCTGGTCCTCCCGCTCTAGTAAAGTTCCATGAAAGGTCTTCACTCTTTAATTCAATTTCAGAATTCTGTTCAACAACTGGCAATACCTCAACTAAAGCAAAAGAAGTTTGTCTTAAATTGTCAGCATTAAAAGGACTTTGTCTGACCAAACGATGAGTTCCTCTTTCACCTTTGAGATAGCCATAGGCATAAGGTGCTTTAACTTCGAAACTTACTTCTTTGATGCCAGCTTCTTCACCTTTAATCTCCGATAAAAGTGCAAATTTCCAACTCTTTCTTTCAAAAAAGCGCAGATACATTCTCTCTAGCATTTCTGCCCAATCTTGAGCCTCTGTTCCTCCCTGGCCGGGATGAATTGATAAAATTGCTCCGTTTTGATCAAATTTTCCACTCAGAAATTTTTTCATTTTAAGTTCATTAATCATGGCAGCAAGTTTTTTTGCTTGGGGGGCAATCTCTTGCTTTAATTCTTGATTTTGTTGAGCGCCTTCACCTGATTCTGCAGAAAGTTCTTGATATGTTTGTAACTCAGCCACCAAAGATTTGAGTTGTTCAACTTGTTTAACCTCCTGTCTTAAAAGTCCAATTCGTTGCATAATTTCTTGAGCTGAAGCTTTATCCCAGAAATCAGGTTTAACTGATTTTGCTTTTAGCTTGGTTAGTTCTGTTTGTTTTGGTTCAAGATCAATTTCAGTCAGCAAATCATGCCCTGCCTTGAGCAAATTTTCGATTCTAGTATTGTTTAAAATTTCTTTGTCCATGCTTGTATTATACCTGATGGCAGGAGAGATATTGAGGCTAATTAAGGCCAGGCTGTAGTTTTACCATCCACTTGTTTTTTTCAGAACCAGATGTAGTTTTCAATTTAACCACGCATTTTACTTGATTCTGTTCAGGAACAGTGACTAAAAAGCCTGTTTGTCTAAATTCGTTTTGTTTGCTGCTTGAAATTAAGCGGTTTTCTTTAATTGTTATATTTTTTTGCTGACAAGAAACTGAAACGACTTCTGTTTGTGGTTGAGTAATGATTCGTTGGTAATTAACATATCCAAGATGGGGAGCTTGCAGTAGATCAGGGTTTTCTTCAATTTTTTTAGCCTCTTTCTGACTTAATGGCTGATTGTTGTTAAAAAAGGATAATTCGATTTCTGCAGAGCCATTTTTTTCAGAGTCTGCAATAAGTTGTACTTTTCGTTCAACTTTTTGGTTGGCTTTATTGATGCCGACATTAGATTCTACTAAATAAATCACCTCCTGTTTGTTTTCAGAAAAATGTGATTCAAGGGCGCCGGTCCAACTGTATTTAGCAAAGGTATCCTGCATATTTTTTTGTTTTGCATGAACTAAAATTTGTTGTTGATCAAGACTATTTTTTATGAGGAAAAATAATTGCTTTTTTTGGTCAAAGTTAGTTTTTTCGAGTTTTATCTTCATTTGTTGAAAAGCTGTTTCTAAAAAATATTTTTTTTGCTTATCTCCAGAGAAAAATTTAGAGCGATTCTCTCTTGCTAGCTGGGTAAAATTATTTCCAGTTAGTTCAAGCTGATAGTCTGGGAGATAAATTGGTCCGATGATATCAATCACTTGTTCAATTAGTTCTTGATTAAGAGCAATAGTAATATCAGGTTTAAGTTCAACCTGCTTTAAAAGCTCGTTGATTTGACTACAGGCAGTGGGGAAATCAGCATGCCAATTAGCGTCAGTAAAATTAAGGCCTTTTCCTTGAGTTAAATAATCTTTAGCTCCAGGAACAGGGGGAAGAAGCGTGTTTATTTGACCGTTAATATCATAAGCATCATAGAAATCTATTTGTTGTATTTGCAGTTGGTTAAGAGAAACCATTGCCAAACTACCAAGAAATCCGCCGCTAGCTCTAATTTCATCTTTATTCTGCAATAAAACTGCTACAGCGGTTTGCTCAACTTTGGTCCAATAAGTCAGGCTGGTTAAATCTGCAGCTAAATTCAAATAGGAATTAATTTTAGATTCAATTTGTGAAGAAAGGAAAAGTTTTAGCAGCCAACTTTGATCAAACTCATAGCTGAGCTTTCTGACTTCTCCAGATAGCTGATTGACTTTAGAAGATAGATTAGTAGTCTTTCCATTAAGTTTTAATGAAGAATTTTGTTGCGCTTGTTCCAAGATATTAGCTGTTAGAGATAGTGTTTCTAAACCCTGTTTCCAAGTTAAGACTAGGTGAGATTGTTTAAAAGTAAAAATGACCAACAATTGAGAGCTTTTTTTTGCCTGTTGAGCAAGGTCTTGAGCCCGGGCAAAGTTTCCTGCAGAAAACTGATTTAGACTAAGATAAGTATTAATTGCTGTTAATAGAGTCACTGCAATTAGAAAGGCGATCAGCGACAATACACTTTTTGTAATTTTTGAAAAATAGGAAGATCGGATAAATTTCTTAATGCGATTAGTCATCTTTGTCTTTGTCTATACTATAATATAATTTAAGCAACTTTTATCTGATTATGACAAAGCAAAAAATATATCTTCTCCATGGTTGGATAACTGCCTCTGACACTCAAGACAAGTGGCAACCATTTATTAAATTAATGGCTGAGAAAGGCTATTATCCAGTGTTTCTCAAAATTCCTGGGTTAACAACCAAGTTAGATCAGCCTTGGAACCTTGATAATTATGTTCATTGGTTGGAATCACAACTTAAATCTGAGAAAGAGGTAATTTTGTTAGGGCACTCCTTTGGTGGGCAGTTGGCAATTAAATACAGTGCTCTTCATCAGGAACAGATTGAAAAATTAATTTTGATTGGACCCGCAGGAATTAGAGATAACTCAGAAAAAAAGCAATTAAAAAGAATTATTTTTGCTCTGTTGGCTAAGATTGGTAAGGTTGTGGCTAAATTTTTGCCAGGCAAACAGTTTTTCCGCTGGCTTTTGTATAAATTGGCAAGAGAGCAAGATTATTACAACTGTCCTCCAGAATTAAGAAGGACAATGGTCAATGTAATAAATGAAGACATTTATAATCTATTAGCAAAAGTTAAAGCTGAAACTCTGTTGATTTGGGGAAGTGAGGATAAAGCTGCACCATTTGAAAACAGTAAAATATTTGTGCAAAGAATTGATCAATGTCATTTAGTGTCAATCAGGAATGCCTGGCATTCTCCTCAGTACACTCATACTAAACAAGTTGTTCAAATTGTTAGTAATTTTTTACAAAAAACATAAGAAAACAAGCGATGCTGATCAGGTTTTTCATCTTGCCGCTCTTTTTATTCTTTTTTTGCTGGCGCTGGCTTTATTGGTTGGCTTTAGTCCAGCAAAAAGAGTATCGTCTTGATAGGTTGCTGATCTTTTTAAGAACTAAACAGGGTCAACAAGCTCTTACTTATTTTTTCCCACAATTTAAAAATTTTTCTTTTACTAAAATCAAGCGCCCAGTGAGAACTCCTAGGATGATCAGTTTAATTTTATTGAGTTTGGTTTTGTCTGCGGGATGGATTGCTTATTTAAATGAACTTAATGCAACTATTTTTATTTTAGGGTTGGTTGCTTGGACAATGTTGCTCCCGTTAATTATTTATTTCACAGTATTGCCTTCAAAAATGGTTTTTGAATTAGCAAGCTGGTATTACCAACAGATTGCCATAAAAAAACTAAAAAAGATCCGACCAACAATCATTGGTATTACTGGTAGCTATGGCAAAACAACTACCAAAGTTATTTTGGCGCATATTTTAAGCAAGCATTTTTCTGTATTTGCGACCAAAAAATCGTTTAATACTCGTTATAGTCTGCCGAAAAATATTGCTCGCAACTATAAAGGTGAAAAAATCATAATTCTAGAATTTGCTGCCTACAAGCCAGGTGAAATTAAATTTCTCACCAACTTTTTTCCTCCGAACTTTTCAATTATTACTGGCTTAACTCAACAGCATTTAGCTTTATTCGGTAGCGAGAAAAATATTATTAAGGCTAAGGCAGAGTTGGTTGCTGCGCAAGATCAAAAACAGCCGGTTTTTATCAATGGCATTGATCCGGGAACAAAACAAATTGCAGAAAAAGGTGAAGCTAAAAAAATTATTGACTATTCTGGGCTTCAATCAAAAGTGAAGATTGCACAAACTAAGTTGAATAAGTTGGGTCAGTTATCATTTGTTTGGAAAAAACAAAAGATAAAAACTTATTTAATTGGCAAACAATATTTACAAGCAATTAAAGCGACCATTAGTGTGGCTCAATTTTTACAAGTGAGTGAAGAAAAAATTAGGCAGGGAATAAGTAATTTTGAACCACCAGATTATTTCATTCAAAGCCAATTATTAGAGTCTGGTTTAAGAGTAATTGATGATGGTTGCACTAGTAATCCTCAGGGTTTTAGAGCGATGATATCATTGTTGGCTGACCTAAAGGCTGACTATGAATGGGTGGGTTTGTTGACTGCTGGTTTGGTTGATTTGGGTGACGAGTCAGAGCAAATCCATCACGATTTAGCTCAACAAGCTGGAAAAGTATTTGATGAGGTTTGGTATGTTGGGTGGCCGGGTTTAACTCAGTTTAAAAAAGTGTTTTCCGAGGAAAAGCGATTTTTTTATGAGGGGATAGATGAGATTATGTCTAGGATTGAACAATTGCCGGAAAATGGTATTCTGCTGATTGAAGGTCGAGTGCCACAAGTTATTAGAAAATATTTAGCAGTTTAGATTAAGTATGTCTATTTTTAACAGTCTTGGTTCAAATTATTCTCTTTCCTTTTCTTTATTGGCTTTGAGACAGCTGTTTTTTCCCAATAGACAGAGTTTAGAGAAACTAAAAAATATTTTACAAAAGAAATTTGAAGGTCAGGTTAAATTGGTGTGGAAGGGACGAGATGCAATTGAACTGTGCTTAACTAGTTACGGGATTGCTAAGGGCGATAAAGTCTTGACACAGGCAGTAACTTGCTATTCAATTGAGGAGGCAATTTTGCGGGTTGGGGCTGAAGTTGTTTATGCCGATGTTGCGCCAAAGCAAATCGGGATAAATTCTTCTCAATTAAAAAAAATATTAAAAGCAAATCCAAAAGTTAAAGCGATCATCATCCAGCATACTTTAGGATATCCAAACGATATTGCTAGTATTGCTAAACTGTGCCAAGAAAATGATATTTTGTTAATTGAAGATTTGGCTCAAAGTTTAGGGGGAAAAGATAAAACTGGTTTAGCTTTAGGTTCGAGAGCTGATGCTATAATTTTATCTTTTGGCAGGGATAAAATTGTTGATGGTATTTCTGGAGGAGCAGTAGTTTTTAAGAAAAAGGTTAAAAAACAAATAAAAATTCCTTTTGCTCTGCCTAGTACACAAGCAAAGCAGACACTACAGGCTAAAAAACTAATTATTAAAGATTTGATCTATCCGTTTTTAACTTGGCTTATTAGAAAAACCTATAATTTTGGTTTAGGCAAGGCTCTTCATTTTCTATCTAAAAAAATGGGTTTATTTTATTCGCCTATTTACTCACATCATCGTCACTTTTTAACTTTGCCAGCCTATTATGCGCCCCTAATCCTTCAAAGCTTGAAGCATTTAGAAGCTGAGATTAAGCATCGCCGCGCTATTGCTCATTATTATTACAATCGCTTGAGTCAAATTAAAAAAATTGTTATTCCGGTTAATCAAGAGCAAATTAGCAGAAGTACAAATTTGAGATTTCCTCTACTAATTACTCAACCGCATAATCTCATTAAATTTTTACAAAAGAAAAAAATATTTTTAGCAGATCGCTGGTATAGGCGGGTAGTCGATGCTGGCACTACTCAGCAAAAGTCTATTTATCAAGATAAATTTTGCCCTGAGGCAGAAAAAGTAGCAGGCCAGCTATTTAACTTGCCAACACATCGGGAAATTTCATGCAAGAGAGCAAAATTAATTCTTGATGCTATTCTTGATTGGTTAAAAACAACAAAGGCTAAATAGCAAAACTAAAAACTTATGAAAAAAGTTTTAATAAAAAATATTGATGACAAAGAGCAGTGGGAAGCTTTTGTTTTGAGTAGGGCTGAATCTAATTTTTTACAATCATATAATTGGGGTCTATTTCAGCAAAAACTGGGCAAAAAATTTTTCTCTCTAGGTATTTTTGATGAGAAGCGAACCCAAATTGGAGCGATGATGGTAATTAAAGAAACTGCAAAAAGAGGAAGCTATCTCACTGTTGCTGGTGGACCATTAATACCATCGAATATTGCTGAAAGTGGACTAATTCTTAAAGAAGTTTTAGCTTACTTGAAAACACTTGCTCAAAAAGAAAAATGTCGGTTCGTGCGAATTAGGCCACAGATAAGAATGAGTGATTCAATTCAGAAACTTGTTAAAAAAGCAGGTTTGAAGCCAGCACCAATGCATTTGACAGCAGATTTAACCCTAGAATTAAATCTTGACCAAACTGAGGAGGAGTTGCTGGCTCAAATGCGAAAAAACACTCGTTATTATATTCGACGTGCTCAACGCGATGGAATAAAGACTGGGGTAGTGGTGAATCCGGACAGAATTAAGGAGTTTCATCAACACCAACTTTATTTAGCAAAAAAACATAGTTTTGTTCCCTTTTCTTATCCTTACCTTGCTAAACAATTTGAAACGTTTTTGCAAGACAATCAGGTTTGTTTAATTAATTCATATACAGCTGATGATAAGTTGCTAGCTTCAGCTTTTATTATTTTTTATAATCAGCAAGCGGTCTACCATTATGGCATTTCAACACCTGATAATGACAAACTTCCGGGCTCTTATGCAACACAATGGGCAGCAATTCAGGAGGCAAAAAAACGCGGTTGTAAAGTGTATAATTTTTGGGGAATTTCGTCTGAAAATGAACCTAAACATCGTTTTGCTGGAGTTTCTCTGTTTAAACGAGGTTTTGGCGGAAAAGAAATTCAATATTTGCCAGCCCATGATCTACCAATACATCCTTTATACTCTGTAACTCGATGTTTTGAATTGATACGAAAAAAAATAAGAGGTCTTTAAAATTTTTCAGCGTGAAATAGTATAAGAAAGCAAATAGGTTAAGAAAATAGCGGGTGGATCTTCCAAAAGAAATTGTTGAAACTCCTGATAAGCTGCTTTTCTTTCTTGTTGCTCTAATGTTTGTCGGCCTTTTTCCAACAAGCTATCAATTCTAGTATTTTTATAATTAGTGAAATTAGTCGCTTGGTCTGAATGCCACATAAAGTATTGATCAGGATCATCGGGAATTTGCTGGCCAATCAGCAGTAGTTGAAAATTGTTGGTGTCAGGGAAATTAGAGATCTTAACATCAATTGTAATTTGTGCATTGTTGCACAAGCCTTTGTTTTCAACATCACCGTCCTTTTGGCATGCAGTGTAAGCAGCTTGGCCTAATTGCTCCCATTCTGCCTTGATTCTCTCTGCTTCATTAGTAAATAGAGAAGTGGTGGTTAAGGTAAGTTTTAGAGGTTCAGGAGGCAGACCTTCAAGCAATCTTTCAACAGCTCTATCCATATCTTTGTTGTAATCTTTTCCTCCTTCTAAGTAAGCCCAAGAGTTAGGATTAATTGGTCCCAGTGCTCTGGCTGTTCCAGCTTCTTTTTTAACTGAGTAGTTAAGAGCTTGTCTAATATTTTTTTTGAGAAGAGGATCTTGGTTGTTAAAAAATACTGCTAAATACTGATCAAAGTTAATTGATTTTTTAATATTAATTTCTTTCCAGTTAATTAAATTTTGCGGATTGGTAATATTTTTTAATAGATCAACCTCTCCTTTTTTAAAAGCCATTAAAGCATTCTGTTCAGTTAGATAAAAACGATACACCAATCTTTGCTTGGGTCCATCTAAAACAACTTGTTTTAGTCTACCCGATTGATTTTGATATGAGGTTAGACGGTAGGGTCCGATGCCAACCACGGTGGGTCGTTTGAAAAAAAACAAATGTGCCTCGGACTCATATCTTAATAGGGGTTCACTAACAATCTGTGGAAAGGGTGCAAATTTATCAGGTAGTTTAAAGATAACGTCATTAGGAGTGGTGATAGTCTCCACATCTTTGAAGTTGTAGTTAACGTCATCAGTAACCAACTCTTTTCCATCAGTCCAAAAAACATCTTTTTTAATAATAAAGCGGTAAGTCTTACCACTATCCTCAGTAATCCAGCGTTCAGCTAATAAAGGCTTTACATTTTTATCCTCAGGATTAACCTTAGTGAGGCCAACGCTTAAACTATTTTTAACTTCTGTTGGTAAATTTTTAAGATTATATTCACCAACGACACCAATATATCGCTTTTTCTTAATTGTAATTTTTTTAGCTAAAATTGGAATAAAAACAGAAAAAAAGGCAATTGCAAAAAAAACCGAAATAAAAAAAGTTAGTCCGTGTTTTTTTATGTAAGCAGTGATGTACCAATAAATTTTGCGCATGAATCGCGTTAATTGATCACGCTAACTATTGAGGTAATAATAAACAAAGTAATTAAAACAATTGTTGAATAATAAGTTACTTTTTCAACCCCTCGTTTAGTATGGTAAGTCTCACCACCACCACTCCAAGTGTTACCCAATCCTGAGCCTTGAGCTTGAAGCAAGATCAGAGCAATAATCAAAACTGAAATAATGATTTGTGTAATTGATAAAACTTTCATAAATTATCCCATATTCTATCCAATTTATAGATTAAACCCAAGTATGGTTATTTAGCCTCTTTTTGCATTCGTGTTTCACGAATGACATTAACGATTACGGTTCCAGGATAGCTAAGCTCAGTCTGAATCTTATCTCTAATTTTAGTTGCTAAAATTTCAACATCATCCTCTTTGGATTTAGCAGGATTCAACAACACCCTAATTTCTCTTCCGGCCTTTACAGCATAAGCTTCATTTACTTCAGAATGACTGGTGGCAATTTTTTCTAGATTCTCCAATCTTTCAATGTAACCCTCTAGATTTTCATAACGAGCTCCTGGCCTGGCTCCTGAAATTGCGTCAGCAATATAAACCAACATTTGCTCTGGTCCACTAAAAGGCTCGTCTTCATGATGTTGGGCAATACATTTTACCACCTCATTGGGCATGTTGAATTTATTAGCAATTTTTACTCCTAACTCAACGTGGCTTCCTTCAGGATTAGTTGAGACTTTGCCAATATCGTGCAGCAAGCAACCAAGTTTAATAACGTTGGCATCTAAGCCAAGTTCTTCAGCTAAATGAGTGCCAATTTTTGTTACTTCAAGTGTATGGCTAATCAAACTTTGACCATAAGAGAAGCGGTATTTATAGCGACCTAAAATCTTAACTAAATCAATAGGCAAGTTGTAAACACCAACCTTCTGGCAAAGGTCCTTGCCTGCCTGAAGCATAATTTTGTCAATTTCTTTTTTAACTCTATGTACAATTTTTTCAATTCGAGCAGGTTGAATTCTGCCATCTTTAATCAGTTTCTCTAAAGAAATACGAGCAATTTCCCTACGAACTGGATCAAAGCAAGAGATGCGGACTTCTGTATCTGCGTAGTCCAAATCAAGATCAACGCCAGTTTCTCTTTCAAAGGAATGAATATTGCGTCCTGACTTGCCAATAATTTTCCCCTTGACGTCTTCTGAAGGTATCTTAACAATTGAAACGGTATATTCAGCTACATAGTCGGTGGCTGCATGGCGCATAGCTTCAACTAAAATCTTTTTTGCATCATCATCGGCTTCCTGTTTTGCTTCTTCGTTTTTTTGTCTAATGAGTTGAGCCAATTCTTTGTTGAGTTTTTTTTCCAAACCATCAAGAATTACTTGCCTTGCTTCTTGCTCGGTTAGGCCTGAAATTTCTTCAAGTCTAGCCAACATTTTGCCTTCAGTGGTTTTCAAGGCCTTTTTAACTTTTTCTATTTTTTGCTCTTTTTGTTCGATTTTAGTCTCTTTTTCTTCAATACGATCCAATTTACGATCCAATTTATCAATTTTTTTATCAAGAGCTCTTCCTCTTTGATTGAGGGTATTTTCTTGGTTGCGCCCTCTTTTTTCTGCTTTGGCCTTTATCTCCAGAGCCTTATCTTTAGCTTTAACTATAATTTCTCTTGCCTTGGCTTTGGCTTCTCGCAAACTTGACTCAACCTGTTTTTGAATAGCTGCTTGCTTCTGGCTTGAAATTGGTTTAGGTGCTCTAGTTTTAGGTTTAGCTTGTTTTTTTATTTTTTTAACAGCTTTTTTTTGTTTTGGCGGCTGAGTACGCTGCCGTCTTTTACTTTTTGCTGTTTTAATAGCTCCTTGCTGTTTTTGTTTGGGCTTCTTTTTTTTAGAAAAAAGAGCTGACAAACTTCCAAATAATGACATATTTTTCCTTCCAATAACAATAAAATAATTAAACTGAATGAAATCAGTTGTAGGTGCAAAAACTGTAGTGCTTCAGCACTCGTCAGATGAAAAAATAGCTTATTGGGTAGTGGCTAGACTATCACTGCTGTGAATAAATAATGTTGCTTGATCTAGTCTCATGGGTTAATTAATAAAACTAAATTCTTAAATAATTAATAATAAGCTAACGATTAACATCTGAATCAGTGCTTGCACGCTATATTGGCATTATATTGAAAAGTGGAGTTTAAGTCAATTAAATTAAACAAGAAATATATCAATAAATTAATTGATATATCAATCGATTTTATGATATTATATCAAGATTCATTTCAAGAGAGGAACTTGATTGTAAAATGTGTTTTCAAGGTATTTGTTTTTAAACTTACCACGAGCTTATGCTCGAGATTTTAGCTTGCTGCAAACAGGCTTGCGCCACTTCGTGGCGGCTACCTTCATCCACAATCGACCTTACAATTGAGGATTTAAGCAAGGAATGTTAAATTACTTCTTTTTCCTGATCTTTTTCCAAATCTTTTTTTCAATCTCTTTCATCATTTTTGTTTTCTTTTCTAGCTCTTCTTTAGTAGCCTCTCTGCCTTGGGCGATTACTTCTCCGTTATATTTGTAAAAACTACCAGCTCGTTCAACCACCTCTTTTTCAACTGCTGAGTCAAGAACATCGCCACTACGAGAAATTCCAGAGTCGTCCATGTCAAACTCAGCCTTCTTAAAAGGTGGAGCAATTTTGTTTTTCTTAACTTTGACGCGATGACGGCTGCCAACAACCTCATCACCGTCTTTAATAGTGCCAATTCTTCTAATATCCAATCTTTGTGAAGCGTAAAACTTTAGAGCTCTTCCTCCAGACGTTGTTTCTGGATTCCCGAACATAATGCCAATCTTCATTCTGATTTGGTTGGTGAAAATAACTAGAGTATTGGTTTTGCTTATAGCTGCAGAAAGCTTTCTCATTGCCTGTGACATTAGTCTAGCTTGCACTCCAACTTGGGCATCTCCCATCTCACCTTCTATTTCTGATTTTGGAACTAGGGCTGCCACAGAGTCAATTACCACGATATCTACTCCTCCCGATCTAATAAGCTTTTCAGCAATCTCTAGAGCTTGTTCTCCATAGTCGGGTTGGGAGATAAGCATTTCATCTAAATTAATTCCGATTTTAGTAGCTCTAACTGGATCAAGAGCATGTTCTACGTCAATAAAAGCAGCAATTCCTCCCTGTTTTTGTACTTCATTAATTGCGTGCAAACATAAAGTAGTTTTTCCTGAAGCTTCTGGTCCATAAATTTCAACAATTCTACCCTTAGGGTAACCGCCAATGCCTAAAGCTAGATCCAAAGAAATTGATCCGGAAGGGATTGAGGGGATGTCTTCAATTTTTTCAATTGAGCGACCCATTTTCATAATTGAACCCTTGCCATACTCTTTTTCGATTTGTTTCATAGCAATTCCAACTGCTTGAGCCCTTTTAGAATCCGGTTTAGTTGTATTTTTTGATTTACTTTTTTTTGATTTACTTTTTTTGGATTTTTTAGTCATTTTGATCTCTAAAAATCTAATTTATTATACTTTATGTTTGGTTTTTCTTCACTATTCACTATACTGAATAACAAAATTAAATTGAATAGTGAATTTCGTTATATTTAAGTTAAAATATAAAACTGACTTAGAGATTAAGAAACGAGATAGGGTAGTTTTTTTTGACCCAGTTTTTTTGACAGGCTGTAGCTTAGATGGCTAAAGCGCCGGGCTGGGGGTCCGGAGATCGGAGGTTCAAGTCCTCTCGGCCTGACAATTTGACTTAACCCGCTTAAGTTAAGCCGACAATTTTTTAACTAGGATGATTGCTACTTTATGTAAGAAAGCTCACAGCACAGTGAGTTTTTTGTTTTGATAAAGTACAGATTAAGCGATTGGGAGTAAAAATTATAGGCGCTAGTAAGGACTCGGTTGACCGTGGACAAGAAATTTATAATTATCTGAAGGAGAATGCTAATGAAGGAAGATGTTAAAAAATAATTTTAGTTTTTGTTAAGGTAGATTGTTTGGGATGGCATAGCAAGTTCTATGCCGGCCTTTTCAAATTTAGCTAAAATTCCTAGATTAATTTCCTGTTTGATTTGTCTAAATTTGTCATAATCTTTAGTTTTGACTTTATAGGCGACATTAAAAACATGGGCTGATTTCCCAATTTCTTTAAAGCTGCAACGGATAAACTTTGTCTGATTCTGTTCTTTAATTACTGCTTCAACTAAATCCGGCACTTTTTTCAGTTTTTTAGTTGGAGTATTAAAATCAAGATAAAGGTCAAAAAAATCTTGGCGATAATTCATTATTTTAAAGTTATTGATCCTTGATTGGGTCAGTTCTTTATTAGAGATAATGAGTTCTTCGCCTCTGACTGTTTTGATACGAGTTGACTTGATTCCAATTTTAGCTACTACACCCCTATCATCTCCCACCATAATAAAATCTCCTGGCTTAAACGGTTTGTCAAAGTAAATTGACACAAACGAAAAAAAATCCTCTAAAATATTTTGTACTCCAAAAGCGACTGCCACACCAACGACTCCCAATCCTCCAACTAGAGTGCTGATGTTATAACCTAAATTCTGTAATAAAATCAGCGAGGCAATCAGCCAAACAGCAGAATGAATTATTTTTCTGATGATTTTAAGAATTGAATCATCAAATTTAGCTTTTCTATCTTCCTTCTGCGAATAGCTATCAAAAGCGTGTTGGATAATTTCACACGCAGTTTTAGCTAAATAAAAAGTAAAGGTAATCCAAAGTAACTGACTCGTAATATTTTCTAGTTTATATGGCAGGTTAATTACTTGTTGCGTGAGGACAATTGAAAGAGCAAGATAAAAAGGCCATTGAAAGGAAACTAAAAGGTGAACAGCAATGCTTGCTAGGCTATTTTCTGAGAATTGTAATATTCGATCCAACTTTGAAAGAATGATTTTTTTAATCAGAAGCAAACAAACATAGGCTAGAAATAGACTAATTGAAAAATTTAGCAACAATTCCCAGTCAAATTTAGTAAGTAAAGAAGTAATTAAGGTATCAAAATTAGTTGAAAGCATTTTTAAATTAATTAACAATTGTTAACAATATTAACCAAATTATGATTCTAGAGGAATTTTTTCTTGGAGCCAATTAGCCACTTTTTCATAAAGAGTTGGCTCTGGTTTTTTATTAAGTAAAACTTCTGAAAGAATATCTTTGAGTGCATCTATTGGCATTTTTTTATCAAGGACTATAGTGAGTCTACCAGGAAAACGGATGGTCTCGATCATTAATAGTTGAAAATCATATTTTTTATCAAGCCAAAATCGTCCCATTTCTTCCCAGTAATAAAGATTATCTCCAACTCGAATTCCATAGTTGCTAATTTTATAAGTGATTTTCTCAGGGGGAATTACTGATAATACGTAAACCAGAAAGGCAACAGCTACTACTACTGCTACGGGTAGAACTTGTCCGGCAAAAAATAAAATCAAACAAACTAATAAACAAATGATAAAAACTGTGCTAAAAAACTTCTTATCTTTTTTCTTAAAAGGTCTGCTTGAGGCTTTCCATTCAACCACTATTTCTTCTGGAATAGGCTTCATTAAACCTGGAGCAAGTTTTGACTCTTGTTGATTGTAAGCCGGATAATCAAATTCGCTTTTATCTGGCTGAGGTTTTTGTGTTGCAGCTGTATTTTTAGATTTTTTGGGTTGGTTTGATTTAGGGTCTTTTTTTTGACCTGATGACCGATTTGCCATACTATTGATTACTATACACAAAAAAGGGTTACACACCAAGTACAATCTGGTAAAATAGGGGAATCTCAGATTTGAAAAGATGCATTAGTGAAAATTAATTGATGGAGGTGTCGCATAGCGGTCAATTGCACTGGTTTTGAAAACCAGAGCCTCACGGCTCCGTGGGTTCGAATCCCACCACCTCCGCAGTAATAAAAAAGACCCATTCTTGGGTCTTTTTTATTATATTGTATAAAGAAGTGGGATGAGAAAGTCAAGCAAGCGAATGAACCAATTATGAATTCAAATAATTTATGAGCCTGCTTATGCTGGGAGCGAGGTGAGAACCGAGCGAGCAGTAAATCCCACCACCAAAACTGTGGGATGATGAGCAAAGCGAGCAGTAAATCCTGCCGTCAAGTTAGCGAAGCTAACCTGAGTGATGCTGGGAACATTACACAGTAATGTGAGCAGCGTATCATCCGCGCAACAATCGGAAAGTTCTTTCGGACCCGATCTTTTTCAAAGAAAAAGTGGCAGGTACGAACTATGCAAAGCGCTGGTGGATCCGTCTAATATGATCGAATGGATTGATAGGGCTTGCTAAAATATCTCTGATTTTGATAGATGCCTATTTAACAGCCTGTAAGAGTAGAAGTTGGTTTTATAATCAGATCAAATTACTCTATCAATTCGAGCAACGACTCTTCCCAGCCAAAACATGTTTCTCTATTTTTCAATTTCTTAAAAGCCTTCACACACTCAGTATCGATATCCGCAAATTCTTGTAAAATTCCTACCACTTGCTCAATAAAGCCACCTACCGTCCCATCCGAATCATCGACACCACTAGAAACTAACTTTCTATCTAAACGTATTAGCAGATTCACTAGTAGCTTCGCTGTCTGCAAACTCACTGGCAATTCAGAAACCACTTTCGCTAATCGATGGCATCCCTCTGACAACGAACTTTGATATGCAAACCAAATACGAGACGGCCCATTGTACGGTTTAATGTAGCGCAAGTTAGCTGTGACTGCATTCTTTACTGCAGCAAGTTTTTGATCGTTGAGTTGCCCTTTTTGACCACTACATGTTGGTTCATGAACAATGGTTGTGTCTTGATCAATCAGTGGCTCGCCGTTTTTTACCATGTAAATTCCAAGTGCCACCATGTGCTTACAAAACGTGTCTCGTTGTCCTAAATAACAGGTACAATTGGCCATATCATATTGCTTGGTGTTAACTGAAACTTGGTA
>JAYEJP010000027.1:0-23054 GCA_034660615.1 Patescibacteria group bacterium | reverse complement strand
ATCGATTACATTGTTGATGATTGCGTTAAGGCTGGTATTAAAGAAATAATTTTTGTCATTAATGAGCACAACTATCAAACTTTGCACTATTATCGGGAAAATCAACGTCTACACGATTATTTACAAAAAATGAATAAGCTTGAATTATATGACCAAGTCTCTCATCTTCATCAAAAAGCAACTTTTCATTTTGTTAAGCAATCTGATACTGACACCTATGGCACTGCCACTCCAATTTTATTAGCAAAACAATATATTAAAAATGAAGAGGCTTTTCTTTATCTCACTGGCGATGACTTTGTTTACTCAGCTGATGAAAACTATAGCTTTACTCGGAAAATGATAGATTTGTTTGAACAAAATCAGGCACGAGGTCTAATAACCTGCTATTCTCGACCAAAAAATGAGATTCATCGCTATGGAGTAGCCGCGATTGAAGAAAAAAATGGAGTTAACTATTTAACAAAATTAGTTGAAAAGCCTAAGACAGAAAATGCGCCTTCAAATTTAGCCAACATTAGCAAGTATATTCTTAGTGCAAAAATTATTGATATTATTGAGCAACAACAACCCAACCCAGATTCAGGAGAACTATATATTACTGATAGTATTACTCAATTAGCACAAAATGCTGATGTCTTAGTCATGGAAACAAAGGAAAAATATTTGGATGGAGGTAATTTAGCCAGCTGGCTTAAAGCCAACCTAGTTGTAGCACAAAATGACCCAAAACTAAGACAAGTTATTAAAAACTTTGCTAAGAGTTTATAAATTCTTATTTAACTAGTTGATAAAGTAGCTTTGCCAACTTATCGCGATCATGTCTCAACAGACTTCTTCTAAGTTTATCATTTGGATTTTGCTTAAAAAATTTCTCTTCCACTAAATTTTGATTTACGATCTTAAACTTACTCTCCTTCTTAAGATCATTAACAACTGGATAGTCTTTTTTATCTGCGTATAATTTTTTTACTTTATCATTAATTTTACCTTCATTGACTACTACTGCATCAGGAGTTACTCCCGAGTAATCAATCACTTCATCTAAATGATCCTGGGCCGTCATTTCATGAGTCTGCGAAAAATGAGTCATTAAATTAACGATGTAGACAAATTTTCCTTTTCTTTGACTAATAGCTTCTTTAAAACCCTTAATCAGTGTATTGGGCAACAAGCTTCCATACAGATCGCCAGGACCTAAAACAACTAAATCAGCATTCATAATCGCCTGCTTAGCTTTATCATAGATTTCTGCATGAGATGAAACTTTGATATTAATAATCTTTCTACCCCCAAAACTTTCATCATCAAGATTATGCTCACCAATCTTCACGGTGCCATCAGCATAAGTAATAACTAAATCAATATTGGCTTCTGTAATAGGAAAAACCTTACCCTTAGTGTTAAAAATATTAGCAGCTGTCTCAATGGCCTTACCACCAGACTCTTCAATATCTTCTAATGCAGTTAAAATCAAATTTCCTAAATTATGACCTTTGAGCCCTTCCCCCTTGCCAAACCGATAAAGCAATACCTTTTTTACATCTTCTTGATATTCTCCGTCAGCTAGCGCAGCAATACACTGCCGAGCGTCACCAACAGGCAAAAAGCCAAACTCATCTCTCAAACGACCAGTTGACCCACCAGAGTCAGAAACAACAAAAACTGCTGTTAAATCCAAGTCATTATATTTTTTTAGACCAGAGAGAACTGTTGATGTGCCCGTCCCCCCACCAATGACCACAATTTGTTTTTTTGACATGAAATAATTATAGCACCAGATACCAATATCTTAATCTATTTCATCAGTTCAAAAAAAGTGATAGTGCTATTGCTCCAGCCAACGCTCTGCATCCAATGCTGTCTGAGCCCCCATTGCTGCGGCAGTAATTGCCTGCTTGTAGCGCAAATCAACTACATCGCCAGCTGCAAAAACACCAGAAACCGAAGTCATGGTCGGATTACTAATTAATCCAGCTTCAGTAAGTCTAGATTCTGCTAATTGTAGACCATCCTTGTTCAAGCTTCTGGCAGTAATAATATAACCCTTATCTGTTAATTGCAGTTGATCTTTGAAAATTGTTGACACAGGAACGTGGCCAATAGCAATAAACACTCCATCTGCGGGTAATTCTTTTTCCTGTCCTTCTGTCTTAACTTTGATAGTAGTAACAGCATCATCGCCCATTATTTCAACAAGATTGCTGTTCCATAGAACCTCAATCTTATCACTTTGCAAAACTCTCTCCTGCATTATCTGACTGGCTCTCAACTCATCACGGCGATGAACCACAATTACTTTGTCAGTAAATTTAGTCAAAGCCAAAGCATCTTCCATAGCGCTATCTCCCCCACCGATTACATAAACCCTTTTATCTTGATAAAAAGCAGCATCACAAACAGCGCAAGTGCTAACGCCTCGACCCAAATATTTATCCTCACCAGGAACGCCTAATTTTCTAGCAGTTGCACCAGTAGAAATAATGATGCTTTCTGCTAAATAATCCGGCTCCAACTGTTGAACTTGTTTGGACACTTCAAAAACTTTGTCAGCATCTGCTTTCAAATAGTCTGATTGAGGAACATTTTCTGGCAACTTAGTCCAAATTTTGAAAAGTTTTTGAGAAAAATCAACACCAGTCACAGTTTTATAAATCACTTCAGAACCAAATTTTTCCGCCTGCTCCTTCATATTTTTCATTATCTCTGGTCCCTTTATTCCTTGAGGGAAACCTGGAAAATTTTCTAAATCAGCGGTATACATTAACTGCCCACCAATCTCCATACCAGAAATTACTTTAGGTTTAAGCTGAGCGCGGGCAGCATAAATCGCGGCTGCATAGCCGGATGGACCTGAGCCAATAATGACTAATTTAGATTTTTTCATAAAAATTCTTTTATCAACTAATTGACTAATGACAATATTATAAACTGATTTCTTTTTTGCCCGCTCTATGCCAAAACTTCATTAATCATCGCGCGATAGCCATCCTCACCAGGAAAGCCAACTTTCTCCTTTACTTTCTCAATTTTTCCGTCAGCACTCTTAAAAATCATTACAGTGGGAATACTCCTGACTCCATATTTGCCAGCAGTTTCTTTGCACTGATCAACATCTACTTTAACAATTAATATTCTATCTTTTAATTCATCTGCTAATTTGTCCATAATCGGAGCAGCCATTTGGCACGGACCGCACCACTCTGCATAAAAATCAACCATCACAGGTTTATCGCTTTCTTTAATTGTTTGAGCAAAATTCTCATCAGTTAGATGTTTTGCTCCTGAGTTGCTTTTGTGTGTCATAAGACCTCCTTTTTTTATTTATTTATAGTTAATATGTTCTTAATGTGCCTCTAACTATTGCTACTGTCAAGTTTATTCCGATTAGAATGATGATTTCAAGTGGCGTTGCAAATCAACTATTTTTCTTAATAATTTTTGCAATTCAGCCTGCTCTTCTTCTGCTAATTCAGATTTTTGCTCAAGCTTTTCTATTCTTTGGTTGATTTGTGAAATTTGAGAACTTACCATCTTTTGTCGGTATTGCTTAAGCGTTTTACTCCACTCTTCGCCCCATTTAATTTGATCGAGCAAACTAACAAACTCTGGTTGCTGATGCCAATCAAATAATTTTGCTTTTAAATCTTCTGCTAAAGTTTGGGCAAACTTTTTTAAATTAAAATCATCTTCGTATTCAATCAAACTATCGACAACTTGGCTGGCACCAACAGTCTTTAATTCTAATTCTTGTAAAACTTTGGCTTTGTCCTTAATTACTTCTTGTTTTGCATGGAAAAGCAGGAAGATCAAATATCTTTCTAAATGTTTCTTTGGATCTAATTTATTTTTTTTGCTTTGAGGTTGTGATCGTTGAAATTTGCTTCCACTTTGCCCAAATCTCCTCACGTCATCTGCAAGAGTCGCTATATTAACACTTAATTTTGCTGCTAATTTTTTAACATAAAAATCTTTTTCTACCTGGTGATTAATATTATTTAAAACTGGGGCTAAATCATCAACAATTTTTCTTTTCCCTTCTGGTGTTTTTGGATCGAACTTATCTAAAGCCACATTAATTAAAAAATCATAAACAGAAATAGACTGCTTAACTGTTTCGCGCCACAACTTTGGATTTTCTCTAGCTAGATCATCAGAGTCCTTTATTTCTTTTCCGGCTTTAACTCGAGATAAATCAATCACTCTAAGGTCTAAATCAAAATCCTTAATTACTTCAATTGCCCGTTTAGTTGCTTTTACCCCAGCTTCATCTGAATCCAAGCATAGTAAAACTTTTTCTACACAGCGACTTATTAACCTCGCTTGCTCTTCTGTCAGGGCTGATCCTTTAATTGCAGAAATAAAATTAACATGGGCCTGTCTGGAAGAAACAACATCAAATTCACCCTCAACAATAATAATCTTTTTTGCCTTACGAATTTCCTGATATAACTCCTTGTAGCCATAAAGCATTTGAGATTTATGATAAAGTTTTGTTTCAGGACTATTAATGTATTTGGGAGTTTTATCATCTTTATTCAAAGCTCTACCTGAAAAACCAACCACCTGACCTCGATGATTTTTTAAAGGAAAAATAATACGATCACGGAAACGATCATAATAACGACCTGATCTGGCTTTAATAATCAAACCTGCTTGTAATATATCCTGCTCTTTATACTTTTTCTTCTTAGTTAAAAACTTGAAGAGCCCGTCCCAAGCAGGCAAAGCATAGCCAAGATTAAACAATTTGATAGATTCTTTTGTGACTGAGCGCTCTTTTAAATAAGATCGAGCTGGCTTTCCCAATTTATGCTCCATTAGTAAATAGTGAAAATAGCGTTGTGCTAGATCCAGGATTTCTAAAAGAGTTTCTCTTTCCTTATCATCGTTGCTTCTTGAATAACTTTTTAATTCAATCCCAACCCGATCAGCCAAATATTTCAAGGCCTCTAAGAAACTCATGCCGTCATATTGCTCTAAAAATTCAATGACATCCCCACTTGCGCCACAACCAAAACATTTATAACGCTGCATTTCTTCATTAACAAAAAAACTAGGGCTAGATTCGGAATGAAATGGGCAAACTGCCTTATAACTGGACCCTGATCTTTTTAGATCAAGTCTTTCGCCAAGAACATCGACAATATTGACTGCATCTTTAACCTGTTGAACCTGAGACATGTTTTTTTATTACTAAAATATATCTTTCTATATTATCAGAATACTACAAAATAAATTCGCAAATTTATATTAACTAATATGAGCTCATTTCTGAGGGAGAGCCCTCAGCGTTTTGTCTTCTAAAAGAAGACAAAGCCTGCTCCCCTGTGAGTGTGGGTATAAAAACCCAACTCACACCAATGGGACTTCCCCTTGGAGCCCCTATTTTGATTATACCCCGTAGCTTGCTACGGGATATAATCAAAATGAGATAATTTCGTAGCTGATTCTCTTATATAATAAAAATATGAAAAAATCTAAAAACAACGACAAACAATTGTTAGAGAAAAAAGCCAAAATTTATAATACTCCATTTAACCTTTATTTCCGCCGACTAGATAAAATTGATAAAGATATCAAAGACAGTAAAGAATTTGGTTCGATCCTTATTTTAGGTTTAGTTGAAGAATTGGGCGAAATGGCTCGAGCCTATCTGGCAGAGCATGGTCGAAAAACAACAAACATAGCTGCTCAAAAAGATGAAACATATGAGCAAGAGCTGGGAGATATTTTAGCTGCCATTATTCGTTTTGCCAGAATCAAAAACATTAATCTTCATGAAAGAATAATGTATACATTGGACAAAATCGAAAAAAGAAAAAAAGAACCCAAAACTTGATGCTTACTTTGTCCTCATAACTTGATACTTACTTCGCTCTCATAATACAAGCATTGGCAACAAACTCTATATCGCTATCTTGACAAAATTTAATTGCTTCTTTACTCTCGCTGCCAGGCTGCATCCAAACTTTACTAATCCCTAAGTCTTTTACTTCTTGAAGAATTTGTAAAGTAATTTTTGGGGGAACAACAAAAATAACCAAATCAATTTTATCTGGGCAACTAAGTAGATTAGGATAAACAGCTTGTCCTAAGATTTTATCAGCGTTGGGATTGATTGGAGTTACCTTGCAACCTGAATCTAATAAACTAGACAAAACCTTATGTCCATATTTATCAGGGTTGGTTGAAGCTCCAACAACTGCATAAGTAAGTAACTGATCAATTTCCATTAGTTTTTAGATTTTAATTTGAAATAGTCTAACATCTGACTAAAAACAGCTTTAATATTGTCTTGTTTATTTTCTATTGAATTATCCAAAGTCCAAATATGACCAAATTGGTCACGCTCAATCATCTTTTTCATATAACTCTTCTTTTTTGTGAAATTGTATTGACTGCCAATCCGTCTTTCTATCTGGCGCTGATCAAGATCTCGTTGCATTAGGCGTTGTTTTTGAATTTCCTTGTCAGCTTTAATTAAACAAACATTATTATTAGCTAAATAAGTCATTTCTGTCTCAATCACTAAAGCTGCATTTAATAAAATTAGTCCCTTTTTGCCATAAAGTTCTCTTCTAATTCTTACTAAAAGAGGCTGCTTCATAATTTCATTCAGTTCTGTCAGCTTTTCATAGTCATCAAAAACAATTTCTCCCAAACCTTGCCGGTCAATCGACCCGTCTTCATTTTTTAATTCCTGTCCAAAATTATCTGCAATTGTGTTGCGAATTTGCTTATATTTAGCCTGAGGCAATTCCTGGTAAATCTGATGAGTAAGATTATCAAGCTCTATATTATGAACCTCAAGACCCATTTTTTCACCTAATTGACAAAATTGCTCACTAACATAAGACTTACCAACACCAATTTCTCCCGTCACGATAACAATATGCTGACTACTGATTTTTTCTTCTAAAGCTTGCTTGACGTTGAGCGGCACATATTCGTGAATTAAGCCCTGTTCTTTTTGGATTTGCTTAACTGCACTTGAGCTAACATGGGCTAGCTTAGGATTGGCAATAAGAAGCATAGTATCAATGCCTAAATCTTGACTATCGCCAAGTCTGAGCAAATTTGTCTCATAGGCAAAATCAGTGGGATTGCGTACTCCTTTAACAATGGCGTCAGCTCCTGATTCGTAAGCAAAATCAACCAACAAACCTTGAAAAGACTTAACCTCAACATTGTTTAATTTGCTGAGAGCCTGCCTGGTAAGATAAGTTCTTTCTTCTAAAGAAAAAAGATAGTTTTTGCTAGGATTAACACCAATCCCAACCACCAACTCATCAAAAATAATAGAAGCACGTTTGATAATATCTAAATGCCCGAAGGTAATCGGGTCAGCTGACATTGCGTAAATCGCTTTTGACATAAATTTAATTAAGTTACCAGGGCTCAAACCCTCGGATAACCGTTAAAGCATTATACTACTTATCCCAATTTTCTAAAACAACTCTGACATCAAGTAATTTAGCCCCCTCGCCTTCTGGCAAGGCTAATAATGGATTAATATCAAGTTCTTTTATCTCTGGAAAATCAGAAACTAACTGTGCTAACCGACCAATACACTCAACCAAAGCAGCTTTGTCCCGTGGTTTTTCCCCTCTTACTCCTTCAAACAATTCAGCAGTTTTGAGAGTATTAATCATTCTAAGAGCATCAGATTTAGTCAAAGGAGGATAAGCAAAATTAACATCTTTTAAAACTTCAACATATATACCTCCTAAGCCAAACATAACCATTGTTCCTAAGCCTAGAGCCTTATTCACTCCTAAGATTACCTCTGTTCCGCCTTGTGGAGCCATTTCCATTAATAGAACACCCTTTAAATCAGCTTCTGACTTGTTTTTCTTAACCCGAGTCATCATCTCCTTGTACTGATCAATAACTGTTTTGGTTGTAACATTAAGCATCACTCCGCCAACATCAGATTTATGTAAAATGTCAGGAGAAACAATTTTCATAGCTAATTTCTTTCCAACCTTTTCAGCAATCTGCTTAGCTTCTTCAGCGCTAGTAGCTACCTCACTTTGCAAAAGAGGAAAATTGTAAGCTTTAACAATTGCCATTGCTTCTGCCTCAGGAAATGATGTCTTGCCCTGTTTTTTAGCTTCAGCTAAAATTTGAGTTACTTTATCTTTATCAACGTCAAAATAAGTGAGCACTTTTTCATTTTTTTGCTCAGTCCAAGCTGCATAACGACCAAACTGAGCCAACCCTTTGGCTGCTGGTTCAGGAAAAGCAATAGTGGCTACATCAGCCTCATTCATTAGCTTCACACCTGATGCAACTGTGGGCGAGCCCATAAAACTAACAACAATTGGTTTATCAGATTGCTCTTTAACTTTGATTACAGCTTTAGCTGTTTCATCAACTTCTGTCATTGATTGTGGAGTCATGATCAACAAAATTGAATCAACCTGATCATCCTGGCTAACTACCTGCAGAGCATGTTCGTAGCGATCGGCTCGTGCGTCACCCAGAATATCAACGGGGTTATGAGCGTTGGCTGCGGCTGGTAAATATTCTTCTAATTTCTTGACTGTATCTTCACTTAACTTGGCCAGTTCTAGACCATTATCAACCACCTCATCAGTGGTTAAAACACCAGGACCGCCAGCATTAGTGATAATAGCTGTGTTTTTAACTCCAGATAGTTCATTTCTAGCAAAAACCTGAGCTAAGTCAAACACCTCCTTAATTGATTCAGCTCTGAGCATGCCCGCCTGTTCAAATAAAGCATTGTAGGCAGCATCTCCTCCAGCTAAAGAACCGGTGTGAGAAACAATTGCTCCTGCCCCGGCTTCAGTTCGACCTGACTTTAACACAATCACTGGTTTGGGATTAGAGCTCTGATTAATTTCTTTGATTGTTTTAATAAAGGCAGGGGCATTTTGCAGTTCCTCTGCGTAGATCAGAATCACCTTGGTTTGCTCATCTTTTGCTAAATATTTAATCAATTTAAGCTCATCAATATCAGCTTTGTTGCCAATGCTGATAAATTTAGAAAAACCAACTCCTAAATCTTGAGCATAATCCAATACTGCTGCGCACAAAGCACCACTCTGAGACATAAAAGCAACATTGCCTAATTTTGGCATTAATTGACCAAAAGAAGCATTCATTTTGATCTCTGGGTTAATTGCTCCTAAACAGTTTGGCCCTACTAAAGCAATGCTGTTTTCTTTACATACTTTTTTTAGCTCCTCTTCGAGCTGAACATTACCCGCTTCTTTAAAGCCGGCAGAAATAACAGCGGCAGCTTTGACACCTTTTTTAGCAGCAATTGCTAAATTATGAGGAACTATTTTAGCTGGAATTGCTACAACAGCAAAATCAATCTCTGCATCAACCTCCTCAATACTATGATAAACTTTTAAGCCATATAATTCATCAATTTTAGGGTTGATTGGATAAATTTTTCCCTCAAAACCCTGCTGGGCTAAATTTTTAACAACATCGTTGCCTACAGTTTTTTCACGACTGGAAGCACCAATAATTGCAATCGACTTTGGGTAAAAAATTGGATTAAGATCCATGTTAAATCCTTTCATTCAGATTTGTTTTGTTTAATTGTTTTATTGGCAAATTAAATCAAACTAAAGACAAGCCATAAATTTAATGTATTTGGAAAATATATTAAAATTAGTAATTTTAAAATCCAATAAAAAACAGTCTTGCTTAAAGATTGGTCAATTTTATTCTATTTAATATGGGCAGTAAATAAGAATTCTATATTTTTTCTATTAATGATCAGCTAATAATCGGCCTATTGCGAAGCACACTGCCAATCCAAATAACACTCATCTGTTCCATTTCCTTCTACCTTAATACACTGATTATCATTGCATTGATAATAGTAGCAGTCTTTATGACTTGAGCAGTTATTTTCACCCTCACCTTTGATCAAAGTGCAAGCCATATTTTGACATTCGTAGTGATACTCTGGCAAACAATCTTCACCAGAATCACAACTATCCATGCCTCGACCTTCTTTAGCCACACAAGAATTATTTTCACATTGGTAATGATAGTAACCCTGACTATAATCACGACCATGCAATTCTCCCTCTAAAACAATGGCCTGTTTATACATCTCGTTCCACTGAGCTAATAAATCTTGCTCTGCTTCTGATAAACTTTGGCTGTTTTCTATTTTAGGAACAATGGTATCAACTACAGCCATCATTCTTGCGATCAGATCTTTGAGTGTTGCTAATTTTACCTGATCAACGTCAGCTGTGTGGCTTTGCCAATAAGCTTCCATCTCCCTAGTTACATCTCTTGCTTTCAACCAACTCTCTTTCACTTCTGGATCAATATAAACTTTACGCTCACCATTGTTAGAATTTTGTTTTTGATCTTCATCTTGAGGGAAATACTGATCCTGCAAAGAATATTCAGTCTGACTCAAATCAACAGGCAACTCTTTAATATCACCATTAGTAATTAAATCTGGAACTAATGTTTTGGCATAATTACTGGAAATAGCAAAACTAAAACCTTCAGCCGGCACGTCTTGTTCTGACCAAGCAACTTTACCAGTATTAATTCCTACTATGCCACATTGATTGAGCAAGGGACCTCCAGAGTTGCCAGGATTAATAGCTGCATCAGTTTGAATGAACTGGGGCCCCTCATCAGTTGCTAAATAGCGGGAAAAAATACCGCGGGTAATTGAAGAATCACCATCTGGAGAATTGGGCCAGCCCACTGCATAAAGTGTTTCTGCTAGAGCAATTTGATCACTATCAGCCCAGTTGCAAATAAACAGTGGCTTTTCACTTTTTAAAATTGCAATGTCTGCATTTTCGGCATAATTCCACAAAGAGAGGTTGGTTTCAACCATATCGACCCAAGTAGAGATCGAGTTGGCCCCATCAATTACATGCTTGTTTGTTACCAAATGATTTGGATCAATAGCAAAACCAGTCCCGTGCGCTAAATTGGTCATTACTAAATAAGTACATTTTTTGGCTTTTGTTAATGCTAGTTGTTCATCACATTCACTTTTTTCTTGATTTGCATCTCGTTTGTTTTTAATAATTTTTATTTGATCAAGAGAGTATTTAATATTTTCGACTGACTTTTGCCTATTTTGAAACATCTCTAAAAAATTAAAAATACGATATCCTACAGCTTGCACTATTTTGACTGGAGACAGCTTGATAAAAGTTAACTGCCCTACAATCATAATTGTTAAAATAACCACTGCTAGACGAAATACTTTTTTATAGAAAGAAAGAGCAAATAGAGCAACACAAACAAAAATCCAACTAAAACAAAGCCAATAAAAATAATTTTTGAGAAAAACAGCTAAATCAGACGGATTGAGCAAGTGATTGTTGAAAAATAAAACAAAAATAACAATCGTAAGTAATAAAATTACTAAATTTAATAGTAAAGCTAAAACCAAGCGTGAAAAAACTTGTGAATATGGGTAATTTTTAGTGCGTTTAGTAAAATTTAATTTAAATCTGGACTTAATTGCTTTAATAATATTACTTCTCATGGATAATTAATTTTGTTTGGCTTCAATTCTTGGCAATAAGGAATTGTAGAGTAAAGCAAATGCTAAATAGCTGACTGGTATAGAAATGAGAAGACCAACGCCAAATGCCAAGAAACCAAGTAGATTAACGAAAAAAGAAAACAAACCAAATACAAAAATTTTGCCTTTAATTCCTTCTGTCATTTTAGCACTCATTTTCATTGCCTCTTTTGCCTTTACTCTTTTATCGATCACTAAAAATTGAACAAAAGAATACTTAATCCCCCAAATTATTCCCGGAATAACCAAGAGGATAAAACCAGCAATTACAATCAAATTGACCCTTACACTCGCCCAAATATAAACCAGTATGTTCTGTTTCACATCAAATAATTGAGAAATGCTTGCATCTTCATTTCTTACCACTCTTAACAAAAGAATAGTCAAACCCATAGACATAATTAAGTTTAGAAATGAGCCAGCAAGGCTAGTCATAAGTGAAACAAGTTGTAGCGTATTTTCTTCATAATAGCAACCTAACAAACTTACGACAATTTGTACCAGTAATATTATTAAAAAAGCTTTATAAAGAAATTTCCACTTTTTTTGAAAAATCTCCCAAGCCTGGCTAAAGTAATTTTTTGGTTTCTTAATTATATTTTCCATATTGTCTTTTTTATTACTAAGATCATAACACAATTAAACCAGATCAACCATCAAAAAAGCCCGCTTATATTAAGCGGGCTTTTAAGGTTGTTTTAGCTATAAATGATTATTCTTCCTCAACTAACTCAACTTTAGTTGCATTAGGGCCTTTAGCGCCTTCATCTACAATGTAGGAAACTTTTTGGCCTTCTCTAAGAGTACCAACGAGTGAATCATTGATATGAACAAATAAGTCATTATTACCATTTTCAGGCTCAATAAAGCCGTAGCCTTTTTGAGAGCTGAACCATTTAACAACACCTGTTTGTCTCTGTTCTTGTGTGTCTTCCATTTTTAGCTCCTTTCTTTTACTAACTAATAATATGGATATTTTTCCATCAATAATCTAGGACTAACTAGAAAAATCAAGCATATCCTTTTGGAAAAGTCTTGTTTAAAGCAACTACTAGCCATAAATATAGCATAAATACATAAATATGGGGTTGGGCTGCATGTAATTGAAGTTTGTCTATAATTTCTCGTATCTATTTAATAGATTGATAGTATAACACACTTAGATGATTAAGTATACTAACCTAAGTTCAAAATGACAAAACAACAATTAATAAACATCATTCTCAAACGTGGAACAGAAAATATAATTCCTGGAGAAAAAGAATTAAGTAAACTATTGAGCTCAAATCGCCACAGAGCTTTATGAACAAAGCGGCTGCTTATTTTAAGAAAACACTACAGAAAAAAAAGCCTCCTCAAGACGTTAAAATTGTTAGTGTTAAAACTAAATCACTAAATGTTTTAGAACTAATTGATATTTTGGCTAGAACTGACATCGTTAAAAACAAATCGCAAGGCAGGCGCTTGCATAAACAAAATGTAATTTATCTAGAGAACAAACCTATAATTGAAGACGAGATAGAACTAGAAAAAAATGTTTTTCGTATAGGTCAAAGAAGATATCTCAAAGTGATTGTTAAATAATGTTGATAGACCATCTGAAATTATAGTGTCCTCTCAAACATGAAATTAAACATTTAGTCCATTTTAGTATGTCGTTATGGAACTTTGTTCAACTGAGAAAATTCAGCTAAATAGCCCATTTATTTCTTTCGATGTTGGTAAAATTAAGGTTAACAAAAAGTCAAGTTGGTTGTCTTATAGGGCCAACAATCTTACGGGCTGTTGAAACAAAAATTGTTCAAATCAAGGAAATTTAGCAAGTTTTATCAACCATTATTGGTAAAAAGGACAAATCTATAGGGAAAAATAGCTTTTTGCGGAGGTGGTGGGTCTGGAACTTTAGTGTCCCATATACTAGTTTGCTAACTAGGGGTGATTGTACCTAAAATGAGACAAATGGGACAGTATAAAAAAGGAGTGTCTTAAAACTAACGATATATTTTGATATAGATATAAATTTAATTTGGGATTGCGTAATTGCTTTCTAATATTTTAATAACAATTTGTTCTAAAATATTAATAGTTGTAGCTATTGTGTTGTCAGGAATATCTGGATCTAGAAAATTTCCCCTGGCACGCCAATGGGTAACTCCATTTCTATAATGTTCCCAAGCTATTTCGCTGAATGAGAACACAGTGTTATATTTAGATGCATATTTTTCTTCTACACCTCTCGCGAGTACTTGTAGTTTAGTTGAAAGATTCTCAAGGCGTTGGTCAACTAGAGTAATAAAATCAGATTTGTTTTGTTTAAGATCAGCTGATGGACTAACCCCTTCAATAATCTTAAGCAAGCTCATTAACTGATAATAACGTGATTCAGTAGTCCTAATCTGAGAAAAATTACGAAATTGTCTATAAAAGGCTAAAGACCTATCTTGTTTTTCTTCTAATGTCGGTAGGGTTGGTATTGTGCAGTAAATACCACTTCTCGATTTAGGTCTTCTTGTTGTACTGCTGATATCTATGCTACCAGAGTGAGTTGCCCTGATTGAAACAGGAACTTTATAGTGATAAGAAAGATGGCTGAGATACCTATTTATTGATTCTTCGGCATCTTCAAATTCATTTTCAGCTTGAACATGAATTTTAGCTTCATAATAAAATCCTTCGACACAGTTTAGATAAATATCTTTATTTTTATATCTAGTTTGCGTATGCTCAACAAATTTAACCGGAGTATCAAATTCAACGGTTAGAGTAAAACGACGGTCCTTTGGATTTCCATGTATTGAGCCACCTCCAACCTCACCAGTCCTATATACATTTTTATTCCAATGGCGGAGCACGTTTGCTTCTGCAAGCTTTGTAATTTCAAAGTGGTGTTCATCGCCAACAGGTCTTATCCAACCTTGTTCTAGGGGATCTTTGAGGACCTCCTCTATCTTTTTATCAGTAGAAAATATTTGTCTTAATTCTTCAATAAAAATAATGCGCCTTTTATAAAGATAGAGTTGTTGACCAAGAAATAATAATAGCTTTGTGAAGTCATTCATATTTTATTCTCCAGCTTTCTTTACCGTTTGATCATAAACACTACTCATGGGACCAGGTGTTAATTGGGTATTGGTTATAAGACTCAATATTTTAATTAAAATGTTGCATGTTTGATAAAATTGGTTGTCACAAAATTCAATAAGGTTTTGGGATCGCAACAAAGAAGCGTGCGAATTTGGACTATTTGGATCAAGTGCCTTAGACAATGTGGGAGAAACACGCTGGTTGTTTATTGGAATATTAATGGTTCCAACTGGCAATGATCCATCATGTATTGCATAATTGCGCTTTGATTTAAAACCTGGCCTATTTCCTTTATATCCATCAATAAAAGTTTTGATTTTTTGGGCATTTAACAATGAGTAAATCTGTCCTTCTAGTGTTGAAGAATCAGCATTATCTGTCCTCATCCTATTAACTAGTGAAATAATGTTATCCTCACTCTTATCTAATCCTTTTGCTAAAAGCATTGCTATAAAATCTAAAGCCGACTTAATGGTTGTTAGAAACGCTTCATACTCATACCCAATCGGCTCGTACGGAGAGCCAACAATGCCCACCATGTCTTTTGTGCCTGGTATCTTTACCCCTGCCAACTCTCTACCTATTTGAACAGCAATTTCTTCATTGCCCCTTAAACATTCTAAATGATAAAAACTAGCATTTATCTTATCAAAGATATTAAAGTATATCTTTTTAAGCTCAACAGCTGACATTTTAAACTCACTCACCACACTATCCTTAATATCCGATGAATATGATGTTTGAATCTTCCAAGTGTAGGCTGGCCAATATTTCATTCTCTGCTTATACATATCTTTATTTTACAATTTTTACTAAATCCTCTTCCTTTTCATACGCCTTCAACCTGCCACTCAATATCCCCATCCGATAACTCACCCCATCACTCATTAGTCTCCAGTTAGTTTTTCTTAATGTTTTCTTAATAATTCTTTGTAGATTGATTCTACTATCATATTCCTCACGGTCATCCTTTGTGTCATTTGCAGTAAATTCCACACTCACATATTTGTCCATATCTGGCTTACTAAGTTCAAAATCAGCATATCCTTCTTTTTTAATGGTTTTGATAATTAGCTCTTTAAGTTGATTGAGTTTTAACTTTTTTAGTTTCATCGCTTTTTGATAAATAGGGTCTTTGTCCTTGGCTTCTTGCTTCTTCCAGCCATCAACTTGTCCAGTCCGGAAGTTTAGAATATAAACTTCGTCTATAATCCAAGCATTCTTCTATCGTGTGGAGATCATAAAGATCTATGTAGTGTTGTTTTTCTTGGAGGTAATCGGCTATAAATTGTTTAGCCATCTAGATCTATATACTCTCTTGGAAAGGTATCCAGTCATTTGTCAAATTACCTGGTGTAAATGAATAGTTAACAGAATTATTTGCATACCAGATCCCATTTTCCGGTACAACTATTCCTCCAGTAAAGTTTTTTCCTAGCTCTGCAATCTTCTGAGCGAGGGCTTCAGCACGTCCTTCTGTATTTTTGCCTGTTATTCCAGACTTAGTATCAAAAATTCCTATCTTACCGTTCTTAAATCTTATTATCCAATCAGGATAAAACAGAGACATCTTTTCATCTGAAGTATTAAAATACTTTAAAGAATAATATTCTTTGCCGGAATCTCCATTTTTGAACCACCACTCAATTTCATCTAATTTATCGATATATTCAATAAATTTAGTTTCGTTTTCCTTGCCCGCATATTCTTTCCTTATATAGAAATCTTCGAGAACATATCTATCTCTACTATGTTTTTCACAATCTTCAGTATAGTAATACTCGTCTCGAATTGTAAAAGTATGACTTTGCTTATTTAGTTCTTCCTCTAACTTCTTATTTAATAACTCTTCTAATATTGGTTTATAGTTCTTTATAGCTTGAGTAATTGCAAGCCTAAACTTACTAGAACCTCCCTTTCTTACGTCGTTTATAAACACTTTATAAAAATAAATGCTGTCATTACCGAAAACTTTTCTTAACCAAACCCTTAAAGCAGATTTTAGAGGGCTCCAAGAACGAGCTATATTCGAAATTTTTGCTTGATCCTCGGTTTGTTCTTTAAGTAGTTTATAGCAGAGATAATTAAAAGTTTTTTCTATATCATTATGAGATACTTCTACCTCTAACTCTTTTCCTTCTTTTTTAAATTCCAACCCAATTTGTTCATAGTCTGTAATTTCTGCGTCTACAATTACTTGATTTGTTAATTTAAACTCCAAATCAATGCCTTTTTCTTCTAGTTTCTTAGGAGCCTCATCAAAAATATCTGAATCACTTATACTAAAATATTTATCGAAACTTTCTATAAAACTTTTTTGGAAAGCAGCAGAATTACTTAAATCTCCATAATTTACTCTAGGTATGTAATCACTTTTCAACTCAATATTTTTGATGTTTGTTTTTCTTTTAGATACAAAGACAAAGGGTTTGTTAGAGGAAGACTTATCAAACCAGCTATCAGCTACGTCTTTCCTACTGTAGTTCGTAAATAAATAACCCGTTCTAAGTTTAGGGCTGTTAATATAGTCCTCTGACTTTTGAGGTTCGGACATACGCAAGATTCTTCCAACAGTTTGAATATAGAAAGTGGAAGAGCTGATTTCTCTAAACATAACTAGGACATGTGCTCTCGGACAATCCCAACCTGTTCCTGCAGCTTGCTTGAATAACATGAAATTAACTTCGCTATCGTTCTCAGTAACAAATTCCATATTTTTTTGTTTACCGTCAAACCATAAAGCTATTTGTTCTTCTTTAACTCCATTTTTCTTGAGAAATTCTAAGACGACTTGTTCTTTAGTTTTTTGCCCTAATTCAATAAGATCTTTATCGTCATTTGGTAATTGAATTAAAAGTAAGGGGTTTATTTTTTTATTCAGTGCGTTGAATTCCTCTTTAATTTCAAGGCGCTTGTCCATTCCCATAGAAAGTAATGCTTCATCGAAATCTGTATCAGAAATATTTTGTAAATCTTCTTTTGTTTGAGTTACAATTTTTTCTTTTATTAAGCCCTCTTCTACAACAGCCTTTCTTAAAACCTCTACATAACCTGCCTTATTGCTTCTTACATCTGAAATTGAAGGTTCCTCTTCAGGGGTAGCAGAGACCTTAATAATAATTTTGGGATTTATGTAATCGATAATCTCTTGAGATAACTTAGTACTAGTATTTTTATGAGATTCGTCAACTATTAAGATTATTTCTCTATGTTTCTCATGAGTTCCGTCAATAAAATCTTCAAAATATTTTCCTTGTTCTTTTCTAAGTTTTATTTCTTCCGGTCTTCTTAACAATCTATTTTCTGCTGCCTTTGAGACGATTTTTTGCCAATTTATAAACAAAATATCATTCTTTTCTAGCTTACCTTGATTAATGTCATTGACTGTAAGAAGGTTATTTTCTAAATTATTTTCAAAGTACTCTTCGTATTTATTTTTACTTTGCATTGCCAGCTCATCACTAAATGTTATCCATATAAAGGCTTTATCCTGATCCCATTGAGGGAGTTTATTTAAACCTCTTATAAAACTTGTAACCATAAAAGTTTTGCCACTTCCTGTAGGAGCTTTAAAAACTAGAGGAGATTGCCTATGCTCTTCCTTCCATAAAGTTACAAAGCTGTTTAGTAACTCTTCCACTACATTTTGCTGAAAGGGTAATAAATTCATCATATTATTAGCTTACCAGGTTATAAATTTGTTTATAAATTTCTACTATAGGAATAGGTATTGTTTTTACTTTTACGTGACTAACACCTTCGAAGTCATCAACAAATTCTTCATCGCCCCAGCTAAATACATAAACAGAGGTTGGAATATTTTGTTTGATTACCTTTTGCTTAAATTCTTCGAATTCTTGTAAGTTTTCTCTGAAATAAATTGCAGTTTTTTTATTTGTTCCCTCAAAAAATTGATACCAAGACCCTTCTTCTATTAGATTCAATGTGTTTTCTGCTATTGCCAATAAATACCCAGCTTTATGCGCTAGCTCAATTTTATCTGAGTCTGTAGTTCTCAGGATATTATGTTTTCCTACGAAACCAGTTTCATATACTTTTAAACCTTCTTTGTATCCTTTAATTTTTCGTTTGCTAACCTCTCCTTTGCAACCTTGCAAAATCTTTCTCAATCTAGGATAACAAGTATCCGTAAATATTCCATTTTCATCATTTGTAACTAAAATAAATTGTATTTTGGTATCATCCTCTTTGTTCCACTCTAAAACCGCATGCCCCGTAGTACCAGAACCAGCAAAAAAGTCGACCACTATATTAGGGTTAGGATGTATAGATTCAATTAGATATTTAGAAACGTTAAAAGGCTTCGGGTAATCAAACTTTACACCTAAATCTTCCAATAAATTATCATCGCTGCTAGCATCTGAAAATATGGAAGGAGTATTCTCAAGCAGATTTTCTTTTAATAAATATTTTCTCTCAGGTTGCTTGTTTTCATCTTCACCAAAAAGTATCTCATTATTTTCCAAAAGTTTTTTCATCGAATCAGGAGGATATCGCCATCCCCTTCTTGGAATAGGACATTCTTTGTGAGTAGTAGGGTGAACTAAGGGGATAAAATACTCTTTGGGGGGTGTCTTTTTATTTGGCCACGCCATTGAAACTCCACGATATACATCTCCATGCTTATCTATATATTTGTATGCTTTTTCTCCACCAGAAAAATCCTGTCTCCTAATCCAGTTTTTAAACTCCTCCTTAATCATTTCTAAATCATATTTAACTTTAAATCTAGAAATCTCTTTTTTTGGAAAGTTAAATGGTTTTATTACCTCTTTAATCTCTTCGGGTATCATTTCTTTCCCATTTTTTTTGTAGAGAGATTTAGCTTTTTTTAGAATTTTAACAGCATTTTGCTTTTTCCTCATCAAAATGTTTTCTTTTTCAAAAAACTTTTTCTTATCTTTTGCAAAAACTAAAACATACTCATGTTGCGTAGAAACCCCTCTACTGTCTCCTTTAGGATTCATCTTATCCCATATAATTATTCCTAGATCATTTGCTTCGCCAAAAATTTCAGCTAATAAAAGATAGAGATTCTGCATCTCATTTTCATCTATATGAGTAATAAGTACTCCCGAGTCTGCCAATAATCCTCTAGCCAACTCAAGCCTTTTTTTCATGAAGGATAGCCAATAACTATGTCTAAATGGATTATTTTTATCTACTTTAGTTCCATCTGGAAATTTTTCAATGAACCTCTTATCTTTATAAACAAAACCATTTTTACCATCATTTCCCGTATTATAAGGAGGGTCGATGTATATCACATCGACTTTTTCTTTGTGTGTATAGTTTAGACAAGTTAACGCGTGGTAGTTATCTCCCTTAATTAGGACATGCGTGGGTTTGTTATCCGATCCAGAAACATGTAAGCTTTCAACTTCTTCTAAAATTGGAATTTTATTTTCTACGTCGTCCTCGAATGCTTCAGGAATATCCATCCAAACTAATCCATACTTTTGTTTTTTGACTGAATGTTTTAAACGTTCAATCTTTTTCAGCAATTCATTTTTTGTGAGATTCTCTAAAGATGTGTCCATTTTAATGTTATTTCCAATTTTGCAATTTCTATATTACATATTACAGCACTTTAATTTCTTAAGTAAGAGATACTAAATCTTTGATTTGTCCAGCCCCTGATATTTTAGACACACTAAAGATACACTGTTTTTAAGCTACAATCGTACATATTACAGTGTGAAAGGGGGTTATTTATGTCCAGTAAAAGAGGTCGTCGTTACGACTCTAAATTTAAGCTGCAAATGGTCCTAGAGACACTTGATAGAAATACCACCATCAACTCAATCAAGAAAAAATATGATATTTCTAACAAGGCTATTACTAGCTGGAGGAAAAAGTTTTTTTCTTTAGCTCACACCGTATTTGATAAAAAACAACACAAAATTAAACTATCTGAGTCCCCAGAGGAATTAAAGAAAATAATCGGTGAATTAACCGTTCAAAATGAAATTTTAAAAAAGTATCGATTTACGAACTTAAGCGCTCAAGACAGGATCAGCTGAGGATAGGAAAGAGGCGCTTGGGATGGTAGAAACTAGATTTATGCTGACGAATAAGGAGCTTAGGATTAATTAACCTTAATGACACTAATAACCTTGCCATTTATCATAAAGTATTCATCCGAGCTGATAATTATCGGTAAATAATCTTCAGTGGATTCTGAGATTAACTCGATCTGCTTGTGAGCCTTATCATATTTATATTTTTTAATATTTGCACAATCTTCAATCACTGAAATAACGTAATCCCCATCTTTGGGGTTTTTGTACTTATAATCAACTATTACATAGTCTCCATCTTCAATATTATTACCTTTGATATTTGACTTATTCATTGAGTTTCCCTCAGCTTTAAGAGCAAAAATGCTTTCTGTTTTTGGAAGAAGAGTGCTAGATATCTTTAAGTATCCTTCAATTTTATCTTCAGTCAGCAATGTCGCAGGACCACAATTTGCTGCTCCCACAAGCGGAACGTTGATAATTTTTGGCTGAAGATTTTTTGCTACTTTTAATAATTCTAGATAGTGAAGATCTCTATCAGCATCAAGAAAACCTTTTTTAATGAGTTGTTGTATATGGTGTTTTACTTGTTGAGCATATTCAACTCCGACAAGTTTACCTATCTCTCTATAGCTTAACTCATTGAGGTCCTTTTTCCTGGAAAGTTGTAAAATTTTTTCTTGTATTTTGTGCATATGTAAAGTTTAACATATTAGTATAGAAAGTGTAAACTTTACATTCTTTACACTAATAAATTTACATGATATATTTTAATTATCATCAAAACAAATAGCAGAAAGAATCTTAAGATGAAAACAATATCAATTGCAGGACTTACATTTAAAGGCCCGTACCCAATCACTAGCAATTTTTTAGAATCAGCTGGAGTATATGTTATATCTACGGGTGATGACTGGGTGGATGTCGGTGAAACTGACAGCTTATCATCTAGAATAACAAATCACGAGAGAAAACATTGTTGGTCAGGCTATGGAAACCGCAACAGCTTATTTCTATCATTTTATCCAGAAAGAAACTCTAAACAGAGACGTTTTATAGAGAGTAAAGTGAGGCAACAACTAAATCCTGTTTGCGGAGTTAAATAATTTTACAGGCTCCAAAACTAAAAAATGTTGAAAATAAGAAAATTTAACAAGCCACACCAACCTATTTGAGGATATTAGACGGGTCTATCAGAACTTTTCACTTATTGCTGAGGTGGTGCACTGCTCACATTACAGTGTAATGTTCCCAGCATTACTCAGGTTAGCTTCGCTAACTTGACGGCAGGATTTACTGCTCGCTCGGTTCTCACCTCGCTCCCAGCATAAGCAGGCTCATAAATTATTTGTATTCATCATTGGTTCATTTGCTTGCTTGACTTTCTCATCCCACTTCTTTACACAATATAATAAAAAAGACCCAAGAATGGGTCTTTTTTATTACTGCGGAGGTGGTGGGATTCGAACCCACGAAGCCGTAAGGCTCTGGTTTTCGAAACCAGCGCAATTGACCACTATGCAACACCTCCAATTTTTTGAATCTATTTTTTATATAAATGGTGCGCCCGGAGGGATTCGAACCCACGACCTTCTGTTCCGCAAACAGACGCTCTATCCAACTGAGCTACGGACGCATGTTGCTTAGAATTTATATTTTACCGCTTTTAATGAAAAATTTCAGGAAGGATTAAAATTTGGGAATAAAAATCAGCGAACCAATTATTACTGACGCAGTCGCTAGAACCAAAACGGCTCCAGCTGCAGTATCTCTGGCTCTCTTAGTCGCCTGATAATCTAAGTCTAACTCATCCCGAACAATATTAGCCAATTCTTCAATAGCCGTATTAACTAATTCAGCTGACCAAAGTAGTCCGATTAATACTAAAATAACAATCCACTCAGCTAAATCTAACTGCACATACCATCCCAGCCACAAAACAACTAAAGCAGCAATTCCATGGAATTTCATGTTTCTTTCTTGAAATCCCGAAACAATTCCCTTAAACGCGTATGGAAAGGCTTTTAAAAATTTTTGAATTTTTTTCATATTAAATTGATTATAGACTAAGGACTACTTTTTTAAAATCAATCGCCTGATTACTAAAAATCAAATTACTTAACTATAATAGGCACATATGAAACTAATTTCTGTAAATATTGAAGGAGACAAGCATCTTGACAAAGTACTACCATTTCTTAAAAAGGAACAGGCTAACGTAATCTGCCTTCAAGAAATATATGAACATCAACAAAAAAATTTCGAAAAAGAACTGAAAATGAATTCATTCTTTGTTAAAACTTGCCAAGATTTTTCAAAAACAGATACTTTTATCGGTAATAAAGGTAATTTGATAGCCACAAATTGTAAAG